>NZ_CP047602.1:614000-921000 GCF_009905255.1 Thermoanaerobacterium aotearoense
TAAATCCACATCATATTTCTGATATTGTGATTCTAATTATTTTTGCTGCTGTTTGTGAATCATTGCCTATATACATAAATACAAATGTTTCTGTTTCAGTTGCTTATGCAGTAGATTTAATGGCATTACTTTTACTTGGCCCTTATGAAGGCGCTGTGATTGCTTCAATTGGAAATTTGCTTTTAATTAGAGATATTAATGGGAAAATAAAATGTGCTTTAAATACTCCATATTACAAAACTTTATTTAATATATCGCAAATTGCAATAAGTGTTTTTATGGCTGGCATAACCTATAAATATTTAGGTGGGCAAAGTGGGTATATATATCCCAAATATCTTGTCGAAGCGATAATTGCATCATGTGTGTATTATCTATTTAATTCAGGTATAGTTGCCGTACTTATAAAATTGTTGACTAATAAATCATTTATGTCAATTTGGATAATGGACTTTAAATGGGGAACGATTAACTTCTTATTTCTTGCTTTTATAGGCATATTAATGACATCAGTGTTTGTTAAATTTGGCTATATAGCGCTTTTAATCTTTTTCGTGCCACTTATCATGGTAAGGTATATGTTCAAGTTAAATATGGAGTTAAAACAGTCTTACTATGACACCATAAATGCTCTTACAAAGGCCTTAGAGGCAAAAGACAGGTACACTTTGGGACATTCTAAAAGCGTAGAAAAATTAGCCGTTTATCTTTGCAGAGAAGCTGGATTCAGCGAGGCACACACTGAAATGGTTCGCATAGCTGCACTTCTACATGATGTAGGCAAGATAGGCATTGTTGAAAATATTTTAAACAAACCTGGGAAACTATCGAAAGAAGAATACGATCATATCAAACAGCACCCTGTAAGCGGTTATGAGATATTGAAAGATGTGCCTTTTTTAAAAAACGTAAGGTATTGGGTTAGATATCACCATGAATGGTACAATGGAAATGGTTATCCTGATGGGATAAGCGGAAGGCAGATACCGCTGGAAGCAGAGATACTGGCTATTGCAGATGTGTTTGATGCACTTGTTTCTGACAGGCCTTACCGAAATGCTTACACGAGAGAAGAAGCGTATAAGATAATAGTTGATAGTGAAGGCACGCAGTTTAGCCCAAGAATAATAAAGCTCTTTAAAAGGGCATACGAAAAGAACAAGGAGGATTTCAAACATGATTTTTGATTCTCTTGGCGCTTCATTTATATACGGCTTTCTATTGAGGAGAGGGAAAATAAGCGGCATTGCCGACATAGATATAAAAATGCCTATTTTTTTTATACTTGGCTTTGGACTTGAGTTTGGAGTGCTTAACTTAACAGATAAATACCCAATCATAATGACGTATAGAGCGTACATACATTTTTTGGATTATTTGATGCTTTTTATAGGATTGTGGTACAATCGACATAACAAATACATGAGAATAATAGCCATAGGCATCATTTTAAATTTCATAGTTATTTTCGCAAATGGTGGCAGGATGCCTGTATCTATAGATTCCCTTAAAGCGGCGGGTATTGGCTATTTAGTGCCGGAGCTTACAAAAAACATCATTCCAACTCATCAGGCTATGACATCATCTACGAAGCTTAAATTTTTGTGTGATGTTCTTTACCTGCCAAAACCGTATCCTCTTCCAAAGACTTTCAGCGTAGGTGACTTATTTATAGCCACAGGGATTTTTCTGATGGTTTCAAATGCTATGATAAACGCCTCTAAGAGAGTTAAAATATAAATATGCATTTTGTATCTTTAAGAGGTGTTGATGGATGAATTCGGCAGAAAGAAGAGATAAGATATTAGAGATTTTAAAAACAGAGAAAGAACCTGTAAAAGGCAATAGATTGGCGGATGTTTTGGGTGTTACGAGGCAGGTAATTGTGCAAGACATAGCCATATTAAGAGCAGAGGGCATAAAAATATTGTCTACTCCGCAAGGATATATTTTAAGCTTAAGCGATAAAGGCAAATATACAAAAGTAATTGCAAGCAAACATTATTTTGATAGAACTGAGGAAGAACTAAATACTATTGTAGATAACGGTGGGAAAGTCTTAGACGTTATTGTTGAACATCCTCTTTATGGTGAAATAAAGGGACTATTGATGATTTCATCCAGATATGATGTTGAAAGATTTATGGAAAATGTGAAAAATGCGAAAGCGACCCTTTTATCATCATTGACAGAAGGTGTGCATCTGCATACTGTAGAAGCTAATTCAAAAGAAGTTTTAGATAGAATCGAGAAAAAACTTAAAGAAAAAGGATTTTTTGTCGAATAAATATATATTATAATTATTATGTAACAAGAATTTTCGAGAGGAGGAGTTGGAGTGATAAAGTGGCAGCAGTCATTGTCTGTCGGCATAGACATGATAGATGAAGAACACAAAGAGCTTTTCAATAGGGTCAACGATGTTTTTGACGCATGTATGAAACAGCAAGGACAAGACAAAGTCTATGAGATACTGGAATTTTTAAGAGAATACACAGTGAAGCATTTTGGCGATGAGGAAAAACTTTTAGAAAAGTACAAATACCCGGAATTGCCTCAACACAAAAAGCTTCATGAGAAATTTGTAAGTGACATACAAGAAATAGAAAACGACGTTAAAAAGAATGGCGTCAGCGTATCAATAATAACCACTTTAAACCGCAAGTTAGTGGACTGGCTTATAAACCATATAAGCAAAGTGGACAAAAAATACGGTGAATACATAAAAGCACATCCTATTGAGTAAATAATAAATTTATCTAAAAGATCCATGTATAATGTGCATACTTGGATCTTTTTATAATTGTGTATATGTGATTTATATTAACTTAAAGACATCTGATGAGAAATAGAAATTTGAAAACTTATACTTATTTAAAAGTGATTACTTAAAAATAATGCGAATTTTTTTCCAATATGATAAAATAATATAGAATTTTATTTTTAAAAATTTTATACGAGAGGAAGTTAAATAATGGACAGAGGTTTGTTAATAGTAGCTCATGGAAGTCGAGCAAATGAAGCAAAAAATGTAGTAATTGAGATTGTAAATAAAATTCAGAGTTTAAATAAATATAAAAGCGTAAAGGCTGGATTTATGGAATTTGATTTTCCGGATATACCTCTTTCTATTAAGCAGTTTGTAGAAGAAGGTATTTTTGATATTATAGTAGCTCCACTTTTTTTATTTGAGGGAATGCATATAAAAGTAGATATACCTTCAATCTTAAAAAAAGAGGCAGAAAAATACCCTGGTATTTCAATTAAGTTTGCAAGACCAATTGGTTATGATGATAGAATTATTGATATTCTTTTGAGCAGAATTGAAGAAATAATATAATTGCTTAGGAGAGGGAAATTATGAACTACATTAAGGACCCATATCGAATCGAAGAAAAAAGTTTTGAAATAATTGGTAAAAATATAGATGAGTCTAAATTCAACGAAAAGGAACTTTTAATAATTAAGCGTGTAATTCATGCTACAGCAGATTATGATTACTCAAATATAATAAAATTTTCTGATAAAGCTATAGAGTCTACTTTATATGCTTTAAAATGTGGATCACATATAGTTAGTGATACAAAGATGTTAGAAGCAGGAATAAACAAAAGTGCATTAAAAAAAGTGGGTTCAGAGGTAAAAAGTTATATAGATCTTCCAGAAACCATGGAAATTTCACGCAAATGTAATATTACGAGGTCTATGGCGGCTATTGAAATAGCTATAAAAGATGAAAAAAATAAGATCTTTGCAATTGGCAATGCTCCTACTGCTTTGTTTAGACTTATAGAGTTAGTGAAAGATGGGATGGTTTATCCATCTGTCATTATTGGTGTTCCAGTGGGATTTGTAGGAGCTAAGGAAGCAAAAGAAGAATTAAAAAAATTGAATGTACCTTATATTGTTACAGAAGGAGCAAAAGGAGGAACAACTGTCGCAGCAGCTATTGTAAATAGCCTCCTTTATATGATTGATAGATAAGGTTGTTGTGTATGGAGAATTTTACATATAAGAGGGGTAAAAAATTAAAATATGGATATACAACAGGTTCTTGTGCAGCCGCTGCATCTAAAGCTTCTACTTACATGCTTTTTAAAAAAGAAAAAATAGATGCTATAGAGATAGATACTCCCAAAGGATGGAGGCTTAAACTTGAGGTTTTGGATATAACATCTGGTGATGGTTGGGTAAGATGTGGCATAATGAAAGATGGTGGAGATGATCCAGATGTTACTCATGGACTTATAATTTATTCAAAGGCAGAGGTAAAAGAAAGTGAAGGCATAGAAGTATATGGGGGCGAAGGAGTTGGAGTGGTCACAAAACCAGGTCTACCTGTAAGCCCTGGCAAACCTGCTATTAATCCTGTTCCAATGTCTATGATATTGAATGAAGTTAGAAAGGTACTGCCAAAAGGAAACGGTGTGAAAATTACCATAAGTGTACCAGGAGGCGAAACTGTTGCATTAAAAACCTTCAATCCGAGGTTGGGAATCGTAGGTGGTATATCGATACTTGGTACAACAGGGATTGTGGAGCCAATGTCGGAAGATGCTTATAAATCGTCTTTGGAATTAGAGTTGTCGGTTCTTTCTGCCGAAGGGCACAAGAAAGTTGTTTTTTCTCCAGGGAATTATGGTAAAGAATATGTTGTTAAGGAAGGTATTGATGAGAAAATCGTAGTTTCATATGGGAACTTTTTAGGTTTTATGCTGGAAAAGGCTGTAGAATTCGGTTTTACAGGAGTAATTTTGGCTGGTCATATAGGAAAGCTTATAAAAGTAGCAGCAGGAATATTTAATACCCACAGTCATGTTGCAGATGCTAGAGCGGAAATAATGGCGGCGTATGCTGCACATTTTGAAGCAGATCGAAATACTGTTGATAAAGTTTTAAATTCAAACACGACTGAAGAAGCATTAGATATAGTCGAAAATTCTGGTATTAATGTGCATCATTTTAGCAACTTTATTGCAGAAAGAATATATTCTAAATGTAAACAATATGTTTATGGCAAATTAGATATAGAAGTTCATCTTATTTCATTAAAAAGAGGTATTATTGCAAAAGCGGGTGATAAGATAGAATGGTAACAATTGTGGGAATGGGTCCTGGGAGTAAAAGGTTTATTACCAATTATGCACTGGAAAAAATAAGAAAAGCGAATGTGCTGGTAGGAGGAAAAAGACATATTGAAGAATTTGAAGATATCGAATGTGAAAAGATCATTATAAATGCTTCAACTGATTATAGCAGTATTCTTAAAAAAGAAGGTAATATTGTCATCTTAGCATCTGGTGATCCTTTATTATATGGAATTGCTGAAGTGATTTTAAAATATGTTGATAAAGATAAAGTGGAGATTATACCTGGTATAAGTTCGGTACAGTATATGTGTGCAAAACTCAAAATAACCATGAATGATTTGACGATTGTTAGTCTACATGGGCGTGATGATGACTTAGTAAAAGAATTAAAATCAAAGAAGAAAGTTGCTGTTTTTACTGATGATAAGCATACACCACAATTTATTGCATCATCATTAAAAGAGCAAGATTTTAAAGATATTAAGATATATGTTGGTGAAAATCTTTCTTATGATATGGAAAAAATTTATTCTTTTACTGTAGAAGAACTTTCAAACTGTAATATAAAATTTGATTTAAATGTAGTGGTGATAACATGTGGCAATACATGACATCAGGCATTCCTGATGAATATTTTGTAAGAGGAAATATTCCTATGACAAAGGAAGAAATAAGAGTTTTATCAATATCAAAGCTTAGGCTAAAAGAAGACAGTACAATATGGGATATAGGAGCTGGTACAGGTTCTGTGTCTGTTGAAGCTGCATTGGCAGCGAAAAAAGGTGTTGTTTATTCTATTGAAAAAGAAAAAGAAGGAATAAAACTTATAAGCGAAAACATTAAAAAATTTAATGTAAATAACATTGTTGTGGTGAATGGCATAGCTCCTGATGTTCTTATGGATTTACCATCACCTGACAGGGTATTCATTGGAGGTACAGGTGATAAAATGCACCATATATTTGACATTGTTACAAGCAAATTAAAAGAGAAAGGGATAGTAGTGATAAACGGGATCACGCTTGATACCGCTTATTATGCCAATCATTATTTCAAACAAAAAAATTATGATGTTCAAACAATATGCGTAAATGTTTCTGTGTCAAGAGAGGCTGGACAAAAAACGATGATGGTTTCGCAAAATCCTGTGTACATAATATCAGCGAAAAGAGAGTGATAGAATGGCTAAATTATACGGAATAGGTGTTGGAATAGGTGATAAAAATTTGATTTCCTTAAAAGCTGTGGAAACACTTGGACAAGTTGATGTGGTTGTGGCGCCGACAAGTAAAGGAGAAGGAAGTATTGCTTATGAAATTGCGAAACCTTATATAAAAAGTGATGTGGTGTTTTTGGAATTTCCGATGATATATACAAAAGAAAACCTTAAGGCAAAATGGGATGAAAATATAAAGAAAATCAAGAGATTTCTTGATGAAGGGAAAAATGTGGCTTTTATAACCATAGGAGATCCTATGATCTACAGTACATACGTATATATACTAAACGGGATTGAAGGATATGAAGCGGAAACTATCCCTGGAATTAGTTCATTTAGTGCGGCTGCTTCTAGATTAAATATTCCAATTGCGACGGGTGATGAAGCTTTTGCGGTTATTCCATCAGGAGATATTTTAGAAATCTCAAAAGCGCTTGATATGTTTGATAATGTGGTATTGATGAAAATTTCAAGACGATTTGATGAAATAGTGAAAATCTTAAAAGAAAAAAATTTTAAAGGATATCTTGTTATTAAATGTGGTCATGATGATGAACAAATATCCTTGAATCTTGACGAGTACATAGGGAAAAAGATAGATTATATGTCTCTGATTATTGCAAAAAAGGAGAGATAATGGTGGTTTATTTTATTGGTGCGGGACCAGGAGATCCTGAACTTATTACATTGAAAGGAATTAAGGTATTGCAAAAATGTGATGTTGTGATCTATGCTGGATCACTTGTAAACAAAGATCTGCTGAAATACGCAAAGTCAGGTGTGGAAGTTTATGATAGCTCTACATTAAACCTTGATGAAATAATTGATCTAATGATTAAGGCAAATAAAGATAAAAAAGATGTAGCACGATTGCATACAGGAGACCCTGCAATTTACGGAGCTATACATGAACAAATTATGAGGCTTGAGAGGGAAAACATAAACTACGAAGTAATTCCTGGAGTAAGTTCATTTTTGGCGGCAGCGTCAGTTTTAAAAAAAGAATTGACAATTCCTGAGATAACTCAGACAGTGATTATAACGCGTATAGGTGGAAGGACAGTAGTCCCAAAAGATGAGGAAATAGAGGCTTTGTCATGTCATGGGGCTACCATGGCAATATTTTTAAGTGTTCAGGAAATTGATAAAGTTATTACAGAATTGAAGAAAGGTTATAATGAAGATACACCTGTTGCTGTTGTATACAAAGCCACTTGGGAGGATCAGATGATTGTTACTGGCACTATTAATGACATTTCTCATAAGGTTAAATCAAAAGGCATAAATAGTACTGCTATAATACTTGTCGGAGAATTTTTAAACAGTAATATAGAAACTTTCTCAAGGCTTTATGATAAAGAATTTTCACATAGCTATAGGAAGAAAGATGGCTTATGAAAATAGCAATAGTTGCTATCACAAAGAATGCTGCCATTATTGCAAAAAAGTTATATGAAGTATTGGAAGGAGATGTGTTTGTAAAAGAAAAATATAGATTTGACGGCAGTTATGCTATTGAAGGTGATTTTATAAATTTTGTACATAATATTTTTCATAAATATAGTGGTATTGTATTTATAATGGCTACAGGAATTGTAGTTAGATCTATCGCAGGAGTTATTAATGATAAATTTACAGATCCTGCAGTTGTTGTGGTTGATGAAAAGGGAAAATACGCTATAAGTCTTTTATCTGGGCATATAGGTGGTGCAAATAGACTTGCGATCAATATATCTTCCATAATAGGTGCTCAGCCAATTATAACAACAGCTACAGATTTGGAAGGTATAATATCTTTAGATGTTATTGCAAAAGATTATGGATTATACCTCGAAAATGTTGGTGATTTGAAAAAAGTTAGTGCAGCGTTAGTAAACAGAGAAAATGTGCGTTTTATAATAGATGATGATTTAGGCATTGCAACATTATTTGATGAATATATAAAAAAAGATTTTGATGATAAAGTTGATGCTATTGTTTATGTGACTAATAGAATAGTTAAAAATATTGATGAGAAGCCATATGTCATTTTGAGACCAAAAAATATTGTAATAGGAATAGGTTGCAAAAAAGGTGTTTCTTTTGATGATTTGTTTGCTTTTATAAATGAGACTTTTGAAAATACGTCTTATAGTTTAAGAAGTATATGTTTGATGGCTACTATCGATATAAAAAAGGATGAAGATGGGATACAACAATTAGCAAAGTTTTTGGATGTACCTCTCTTGCTGTACACAAAAGATGATTTGCGAACAGTTGAGGATAAATTTCCTATATCTGATTTTGTATTTCATACTGTAGGAGTCGGAAGCGTTGCAAGACCATCTGCGTATTTGGCCAGCAACAAAGGAAAAGAGATTGCGTATCTTAAAAAGAATGGCATGACGCTTGCTATATACCGGAAAGAAGGGATTGTATGGGATGGGTAAAAATAGTTGGCATAGGACCAGGTAGTATTGATGATATGACATTTAAAGCTTATAATGCATTGAGAGATTGTGATGTTGTTGTAGGATATGTTACTTATATAAGACTTATTAAAGAATTAATTAAGGACAAAAAAATTGTTTCTATGGGTATGAGGAAAGAGATTGAAAGAGCAAAGATAGCTATTCAGCTGGCTTTGGATGGGAATAATGTTTGCGTCATATCAAGTGGCGATGCAGGTATATATGGTATGGCAGGTCCTGTTTATGAAGTTGCATTGAAAGAAAAAGTGGATTTACAAATTGAGGTTATACCTGGTGTCAGTTCTTTAAATGCCGCTTCATCATTGCTTGGTGCACCTTTGATGCAAGATTTTGCTGTAATTAGTTTATCTGACCATTTGGTACCTTGGCAAGTCATAGAAAAAAGGTTAGAATTAGCTTCTAAGGCTGATTTTTTAATCGTTATATTTAATCCTAAAAGTAAAGAAAGAACAGAAAATTTTTATAATGCACAAAAAATCATAATGAAATATAAAAGAGGAAATGTTCCTGTAGGAATAATTAAAAATGCATCTCGAGAAAACCAGAAAATAATAATTACTACACTGGATGAAATGAGTAATCAAGAGATTGATATGCAGACAATTGTTATTGTTGGCAATGAAAGCACTTATATTAGAGATGGCAAAATGATATCTCCGAGGGGATATATATTATGATATTGGTATTATCAGGTACTAAAGATGGGAAAGAAATAGCTGAAAGATTAAAACTTAGTGGCTTTGAGGTTATAGCAAGTACTGTTACTGATTATGGAGCAAGTTTATTTGACAAAGGAATTAAAGTGTTCAGTGGTGTCCTTGACGAAGTTGGTATGATTGATTTTATCAACAAAAATAAAATAAATATCGTAGTTGATGCAACACATCCCTTTGCAAAGGAAGTAAGTATCAATGCAATAAATGCGAGTTTAAGGGCGAGCATAAAATATATAAGATATGAGAGGCAAAGTGCTGATTTTAGAAATGCTATATTAGCAGCAGATTTTGATGAAGCGGTTGAAAAGTGCAAAGAATTTGATAATATATTTTTAACAATAGGAAGCAAGAACTTAGAAAAATTTAGACCTCTTTGGGAAGATGGGAAAAAAGTTACTGCAAGAGTATTGCCATCAAGCGATGTATTGATAAAATGCGAGGGTTTAGGGCTTACTCCAAAAGATATAATAGCTATGGAAGGTCCTTTTAGCACTGAACTGAATTATATTATGTTTAAAGAAAGAAAGGCGGAAGTTATTGTGACAAAGGAAAGTGGAACAACGGGTGGTGTTGCAGAAAAGCTTGAAGCTGCTTCAAGATTAGGAATTTGCACAATATTAATAAAAAGACCAATTATCAATTATCCAACGATAGTAAATGATTTTGACAGCCTGATGAAAGAGATAATTGATAATACTTAAAATTATGGTTTTATACAGATTTTTAAAAATTAAGACTATTGACAATATATTCTTAAAATGTTACAATTTTTTTGGAAATTTAATAAGAGAAATACAGGTGCTCAATTTAATTAATTGAGTTAAAAGGGAAGCAGGTGTAAATCCTGCACGGTCCCGCCACTGTAATGATGAGTTCTTTACATTATGCCACTGTCTTATGTAATTATAGATGGGAAGGCGTAAAGGATGATGAATCTAAGTCAGGAGACCTGCCTGTATTGTTATGAACTTGCTCTACGGTCGATAGAGGAGGTGGTAATATAAGTACATTTATACCCTCTTAATGACTTAAGTAAGTTAGGAGGGTTTATTATTTTTGTTGAAATGGGAGTGATTTTTGTGAGAAAGATTGAATTGATGATCATATTTATGTTGTTTTTATTTACACCTGAGATATCATATTCTATGCATATAATGGAAGGTTTTCTTCCGCTTAAGTGGTGTGTGATATGGGATTTGGCTGCATTGCCATTTATAATTGTGGGAGCAATGACCATAGGTAAAAAATTAAAAGAAAATCCTAAACTTAAAATGCTTTTGGGTTTTGCTGGAGCTTTTGCATTTGTGCTTTCAGCTCTTAAAATACCGTCTGTTACTGGAAGCTGTTCTCATCCTACTGGGGTAGGACTTGGTGCCATATTGTTTGGTCCGTTTACAATGAGTATTTTAGGACTTATCATTTTACTGTTTCAGGCATTGTTATTAGCTCATGGAGGTATAACAACTTTAGGAGCTAATACATTTTCTATGGCAATTGTAGGGCCTATAGCATCATACGCTATATTCAAAGGAATAAAAAAAGTTGGAGGTCCGAATTGGTTGGCTGTATTTTTATCTGCTTTTTTAGGAGATTTACTAACTTATGTGACAACTTCTTTTCAACTTGCTATTGCATTTCCTGCTGAAAGAGGAGGATTTGCAGTTTCGTTTTTAAAATTCATGGGAATATTCGCAATTACACAAGTGCCATTAGCAATAAGTGAAGGTCTTTTGACTGTATTGGTGATAAATTTGCTTATGGAATACAGCAAAGAAGAACTAATTGAGCTTGATGTTCTATAGAAAGAAGGTATACGTATGGCTCGTAGAAAGATTTTATTTGTTAATATAATATTAATGCTAATGGTTATTTCTTTGATAGTATTACCGCTTGTTACAATAAAAAATGGCAAATTTGTTGGTTCTGATGATAATGCGACGAAGGCCATAACGCAGATAGATAAAAATTATAAGCCATGGATAAAACCGATTTGGGAACCACCAAGCGGAGAAATTGAGAGCCTTTTGTTTGCATGTCAAGCTGCAATAGGCGCTGGCTTTATAGGATTTTATTTAGGATACGTTAAGGGGAAGAAAAATGGAAATAGATAGCTATTCGTACATCAACAGGATGTCCAAAATACATCCTGTTGAAAAATTATTATTTGCGATAATGACGATGCTTTTGTGCTTTTGGTTTGACAGGTATACAAATCTTTTAGTGGTATTTATGATGTTTATAATAATAGTTTATATAGCGAAAATTCCATATAAAGTTTATATAAAACTCATATTAATTCCATTTTCTTTTCTAATTATCAGTGTTTTAACAATTGTTATAAATGTTTTAGACGATAAAAGTGTGGCAATTATCAGTATTAAGGTATTTGGAGCATTTATAGGCATAACATCGGATGGCATTAACACAGCTTTTAATCTGACGAGTAGAACTTTAGCTTTGGTATCATGTCTATATTTTCTTACACTTACTACACCTATAACTGATATAGTTGATGTTTTAGAAAAAATAAAAATACCTATGTTGTTTTTAGAGTTAATACAGATTACATACAGATTGATATTTGTTTTATTAAATGCTGCTAAAGAAATTTATATATCCCAAGATTCTAGATTAGGTTACTCCAAAGTTAAAAATGGATATAGGTCTTTAGGATTTTTGATATCATCGCTATTTGTTAAATCTTATAGAGATTCTCAAAATTTGTATTTAGCTTTGGAAGCAAGAGGATATAAAGGTGATTTAAAAGTAATCAGCAAGAAACAAAAAATTAATATAAGAAATTGTGTCATCATTTTTTTAATTGAATTGATATTAATAAATTTATCTTTATTTTTAAGAAGGTGAATTATGGAAAATAATTACATATTAGAAGCAGTAGATGTTTCGTTTGAATATACAGATGGAACAAAAGCTTTAGACAATATCAATATGAAAATATGTAAAGGGCAGAAGACTGTTATTTTAGGACCTAACGGTGCAGGTAAAACGACATTATTTTTGCTGTTTAATGGAATATTAAAACCAAAGTCCGGAAAAATAATGTTCAATAATAAAGAAGTTAAATACAGCCGAAAAGAAATCGAAAAACTCAGAAAAAATGTGGGTATTGTTTTTCAAAATCCTGACATACAGATATTTGCTAATAGAGTGTATCAGGAGATTTCATTCGGATTGATGAATTTGGGCATGCCAGAGGATTTGGTCAGGGAAAAGATAGAAAAAGTGTTGATGCAAATGGACATCACTGACATTAAAGACAAACCTACACATTTCTTAAGTTATGGTCAAAAAAAGAGTGTATCAATTGCTGATATAATTGTTATGGAACCGGAGGTTATTATACTTGATGAACCAACGGTTTATTTGGATTATGAGCATGTTAGCAAAATAATAAAAACATTAGATGATTTAATAAGTCAGGGAAAAACAATTGTTTTATCAACACATGATGTAGATTTTGCTTATTCATGGGCAGACTATGTATATCTAATGAAAGACGGAAAAGTGATAGATGAAGGAAAACCCATTGATATTTTTAGCGATGAAAATAAAATTAAAAAGGTAAATCTAAGAAGACCAATGATTATGGATGTATTTGAGATTTTAAGAGAAAGAAGTATTGTAAATTGCAATATAATTCCTAAGAATGTAGAAGAATTAAAGAACTGCTTAAAATAGATGAAGATTCCATTTCCTTGATATGGTCACGATATAATGATATAATATATACTTGAATGATAATAACCTTGAGAAGGTGAGTTAATGTTAGGAGTTTTAGAAAAGATATTTGGCAGTTACAGTGAGAGGGAAGTAAAGAGAATTGAACCTATAGCAGATGAGGTTTTGTCATACGAGGAAGAGATGTCAAAGCTTTCAGATGATGAGCTAAGAGGCAAGACTCAGGAATTTAAGGATAGGCTTAAAAATGGTGAAACCCTTGATGATATATTGCCGGAAGCTTTTGCAGTCGTTAGAGAGGCTGCATGGCGTACGCTTAAAATGAAGCATTTCAGAGTGCAGATAATAGGTGGCATTGTCCTTCATCAAGGCAGAATAGCTGAGATGAAGACTGGTGAAGGAAAGACGCTTGTTGCGACACTGCCTGCTTATTTAAATGCTTTGGAAGGAAAGGGAGTTCACATCGTTACAGTCAATGACTACCTTGCTAAGAGGGATCGTGACTGGATGGGTAAAATATACGAGTTTCTGGGTTTAAGTGTTGGTGTTATCCTTCATGATATGGATTCAGAGGAGAGAAAGAAAGCTTACGCTGCTGATATAACTTACGGTACAAACAATGAGTTTGGCTTTGACTATTTAAGAGACAACATGGTCATATATAAAGAGGAAATGGTTCAAAGGCATCTAAATTATGCAATCGTGGACGAAGTCGACAGCATATTGATAGATGAAGCCAGAACACCACTTATTATTTCTGGAGTTGGTGAAAAATCTACGGATCTATATAAAAGAGCCGATGCTTTTGTAAGAACATTGAAAAATGAAGAAGATTATACCATAGATGAAAAGGCAAGAGCAGTAAGTTTGACTGAAAAAGGCGTGGAAAAAGCCGAGAAATTTTTTAATTTGGATAATCTGGCTGATCTTGAAAATATAGAGATTTCTCACAATATAAACCAGGCTCTAAAAGCACATGCCATAATGAAGAGGGATAAAGACTACGTCGTAAAAGACGGAGAAGTCATAATAGTAGATGAGTTTACTGGAAGGCTTATGTTTGGCAGAAGGTACAGCGAAGGTCTCCATCAGGCAATAGAAGCCAAAGAAGGCGTAAAAGTCGAGAGAGAAAGCAAGACTCTTGCCACAATCACTTTTCAGAATTACTTCAGAATGTACGACAAATTGGCAGGCATGACTGGTACTGCCCTTACAGAAGAGCAAGAGTTTAGGGCTATATATGGTCTTGACGTTGTGGTGATACCTACCAATAAAGAGATGATAAGGATAGATCATCCTGACGTCATATACAAGACGGAGGAGGCAAAATTTAAGGCTGTCGTTGAGGATATAGTTGAACATCATAAAAAAGGGCAGCCTGTGCTTGTGGGCACTATTACTATTGAAAAGTCAGAGAAATTAAGCAGTATGCTTAAGAAACTTGGCATAAAGCATCAAGTTTTAAATGCCAAGTATCATGAAAAAGAGGCAGAGATAATAGCACAGGCAGGACGAAAAGGAGCTGTCACAATAGCCACAAACATGGCTGGACGTGGTACTGATATCATTTTAGGCGGCAATCCTGAATTTTTGGCGAAGAAAAAGATGATTGAAGAAGGATATTCTCCAGATGTCATAAATGAGGCATCTGGGTATGGACCATTGCACAGCGAAGAGCTTATAAAAGCCAGAGAGAGATACCAAGAGCTTTTAAATGAGATAAAGAAGGAAACAGAAAAAGAGCATGAAGAAGTTGTTAAGCTGGGTGGATTATATATAATCGGCACAGAAAGGCACGAGTCCAGAAGAATAGACAATCAGTTGAGAGGACGTTCTGGACGTCAAGGTGATCCAGGTGAATCTCGATTCTACATTTCTCTCGAAGATGACCTTATGAGGCTTTTTGGCTCTGAGAGAATAAAAAATATGATGAATACTTTGGGCATAGAAGACGATCAGCCTATTGAGCATAAAATATTGACAAAGCAGATAGAACAGGCACAGAAGAAAGTAGAAGGCATAAACTTCGATGTCAGGAAAAATGTCCTTGAGTATGATGATGTAATGAATAAACAAAGGGAAATAATATACAAAGAGAGAAGAAAGGTATTAGAAGGAGAAGACTTAAGGCAGTACATTCTTGACATGGTGAAAGACATCATAAGAAGAAACGTGGAAATCTACACTGCTGGCAGCAAATACCCTGAAGAATGGGACATAGAGGGGTTATTGAATCATCTTTACGATCTATTTTTGGAAAAAGATAGCGTAGTAATAGATGTGGATTTTGGTAGGCTCGATAAGGAAATGCTTACAGACATAATATATGAAGAAGCTGTAAGACAGTATGAGAAAAAAGAGCAGCAGATAGGTCCACAGATGAGAGAGATAGAGAGAATAGTTCTCTTAAAGGTTGTAGATACAAGGTGGATGGATCACATCGATGAGATGGACCAGCTTCGTCAAGGCATAGGATTGAGAGCTTATGGACAGGTAGATCCTGTAATAGAGTACAAGAAAATAGGATATGATATGTTTGAGGATCTTGTGAATTCTATACAGGAGGATACGGTGAAATTCCTGTACCACATAGAGATAAGAAATGACAATATGCCTCACAGAGAGCAGGTGGCAAAGCCTATTGCTACTAATCAAGGTGGAGATGAACCAAAGAAGCCTGTAGTCAAGAAGAAAAAAGTCGGAAGAAATGATCCATGTCCATGTGGCAGTGGAAAGAAATACAAAAAATGTTGTGGAGCAAATCTTTAAAAAATTTTTAGAAGGAGATGATTGGGTGTTAGCAGATTACAAGACAGAAGTTTTAAATATGATAGATACCATAAAAGAAATGGGGGCTTCTCTTTGACATCGAAGGATTGAAAAGAGAAGTAGCAGAGATTGATAAAAAGATGTCGGAGCCTGATTTTTGGAGTGATTTAGAAAAATCTCAAGAGCTTTCAAAAAAGCAGAAAGATTTAAAAGAGATTATTTCAGAATACGAGGCGTTAGAAAAGCAGTGGGAAGATCTTCATACCCTTATCGAATTAGGGTTGGAGGAAGGGGATGAATCCCTTTCACAGGAAGTCCATGATGAGTACAAAGCCCTCTCCAAAAAGGTAAACGACATGAAGATAAAGACGCTGCTAAGCGGTCCTTACGATAAAAACAATGCCATCCTTTCTATACATGCAGGTGCAGGTGGCACAGAAGCGCAGGATTGGACTGAGATGCTTTTGCGTATGTATATGAGGTGGGCGTCATCGAAAAATTACGATGTTGAGACGGTAGACTATTTGCCTGGCGATGACGCCGGTGTAAAAAGTGTGACGATTATGGTAAAAGGTCCTTTCGCGTATGGATATCTTAAAAGCGAAGCAGGTGTTCATAGGTTAGTGAGGATTTCCCCGTTTGACGCGGCTGGAAGGCGACACACTTCATTTGCGCTTGTTGAAGTTTTGCCGGAGATAGACGATGACATTAAGGTGGATATAAGGCCTGAGGATTTGAAGATAGACACCTACAGGTCATCTGGTGCAGGCGGCCAGCATGTCAACAAGACAGAATCAGCCATTAGGATAACTCATCTACCTACTGGTATTATCGTACAGTGTCAGACGGAAAGATCGCAGATGCAAAACAGGGAGACTGCGATGAAGATGCTTAAGGCAAAATTGATGGATATGATGATAAAAGAGCAGAAGGAAAAGATAGAAGATTTAAAAGGCGAGCATAAAGAAGCAGGTTGGGGAAATCAGATAAGGTCGTACGTATTTCAACCTTATACGCTGGTAAAAGACCACAGGACGAATTTTGAGGTTGGCAATGTAAATGCTGTGATGGATGGGGAAATAGACGACTTTATCAACGCATATTTAAAGCAGAAGGTTTCATAAGGGATATCGGCAGGATATCCCTTATTTTAAACTTTAAAAATGAAGGGAAGGTTTTATGGATAAGATTTCATTAACGCTTAAGCAAGAGTTTGGCCTTAAAGATTTTCAGGTATTGAATACAATCAAACTCATTGATGAAGGAAACACCATACCTTTTATCGCAAGGTACAGGAAAGAAGCGACAGGAAGCTTGTCAGATGAAGTTTTAAGAAATTTTTACGACAGGCTTTTGTACCTAAGAAATTTAGAGGAAAAAAAAGCCGATACGATTCGCTTGATTGATGAGCAGGGGAAGCTTACGGATGAGATAAGAGAAAAAATAGAAAATAGCAAGACACTGCAGGAAATAGATGATATCTACAGGCCTTTTAGACCAAAAAGAAGGACGAGGGCGACTGTAGCGAAAGAAAAAGGGCTTGAAGAGCTGTCAAAATTGATATCAGAAGGCAATGTCAAAGAAGGAAATCCGGATGATTATGCTTTTAAATTTTTAAATGACAAGG
This sequence comes from Thermoanaerobacterium aotearoense, assembly GCF_009905255.1. NCBI lineage: Bacteria > Bacillati > Bacillota > Clostridia > Thermoanaerobacterales > Thermoanaerobacteraceae > Thermoanaerobacterium > Thermoanaerobacterium aotearoense. The sequence continues at coordinate 631,592 of NZ_CP047602.1, forward strand.
TGGCAACTTTAGAAGAAGCTTATCAAGGTGCTATGGATATAGTGGCAGAGGACATATCAGATGATGCAGATACGAGGAAGTACATAAGAGATACCATTTGGGAGAATGGAAGCATCGTCACAGAGAAGCTTAAAGATGAAAAATCTCCTTATGAGATGTACTACAGCTACAGAGAGTCAATTAAAAAGATACCTCCTCATAGGATTTTGGCAATAAACAGAGCTGAGAGAGAAGGGTATATTTCCGTTAAAATAGACGTAGACGATGAAAAGATAGTAAATAGATTGATTGAAGAAAATGTAAATCCTGAATCAATTTTTAGAAAATACCATGAAAATGCCGTTGTTGATTCATACAAAAGGCTAATTAGGCCATCTATAGAGAGGGAAATAAGAAATAAACTTACTGAAATTGCTGAAGATAAGGCTATAAAAGTGTTTAAGATGAACTTAAAGAGCCTCCTTTTAGAGCCGCCTGTCAAAGGATATGTTGTGATGGGGTTTGACCCGGCGTACAGGACAGGGTGCAAGATTGCCGTTGTAGATGAAACAGGGAAACTTTTAGATACCGCCACTGTTTATCCTACGCCGCCTCAAAACGATGTAGATGGAGCAAAGGCGGTTTTGAAAGACTTGATCGAGAAGTACAATGTCGGGCTTATTTCTTTAGGAAATGGGACTGCATCAAGAGAAAGCGAACTTTTTATAGCAGATCTAATCAAAGAGATGGACAGAGATTTGAAGTACGTCATAGTAAATGAGGCTGGCGCATCGGTGTACTCGGCGTCAGAGATAGGGACAGAGGAATTTCCTGACGTAAATGTAAGTCTAAGAGGTGCCATATCGATGGCGCGGAGGCTTCAAGACCCACTTGCTGAGCTTGTAAAGATCGATCCTAAGTCTATTGGAGTAGGGCAGTACCAGCACGATGTAAATCAAAAGATGCTGGGGGAAGCTTTAAATGGCGTTGTTGAAGACTGCGTAAATAGCGTAGGAGTCGACTTAAATACTGCATCTGCATCGCTTTTAAAGTACGTAGCAGGTATCAATGGAACCATAGCGAAAAACATCGTTGAGTATCGAAATACGGTTGGCAAGTTTAGAAACAGAAACGAGCTAAAAAAAGTCAAAAGATTAGGTGATGGTACTTTTACTCAGTGTGCAGGCTTTTTAAGGATATTAAACGGAGACGACATATTCGATTCTACAGGCGTGCATCCAGAGCGTTATGAGGTATTGGAGAAGCTTCTTTTGAAGTTTGGATATGTTAAGGATAAGTTAGACACGAAAAGCTTGAGGGATTTTGCTTATAAACTTGAGGAGTATGGACTTTTGAAGTTATCGCAAGAATATGACATAGGAGTTCCTACGCTTAATGACATTGTAAATGAATTAAAAAAACCTGGCAGAGATCCCAGAGAAGACCTTCCAAAGCCAATCTTGAGATCTGATGTGATGACGATAGATGAGCTTAAAGTGGGAATGGAATTGATGGGGACTGTAAGAAATGTCGTTGATTTTGGGTGCTTTGTAGATATAGGTGTGCATACAGATGGACTTGTGCACATATCAGAGATGTCTCAAAAGTACGTAAATCATCCTTTGGATGTGGTATCTGTAGGTGATGTAGTGAAGGTAAGAGTAATTGACGTGGATGTAGAAAGAAATAGAATATCACTTTCAATGAAATAATATATGTATGATATGAATAAATGGAGGTTTTATATTGACAGCTTATGACGTTATCGGAGATGTTCACGGCTGCTATAAAGAGCTTACAGAATTAATAGATTCATTGGGCTACACATTAAAAGATGGTGTATACTTCCATAAAGATGATAGAAAGCTTGTGTTTTTAGGTGATATTACGGATAGAGGGCCTAATTCTGTAGGTGTCATTGAACTTGTGTATAGAAATGTTAAGGCTAAAAAAGCCCTTTACACGCCTGGCAACCATTGCAACAAGCTTTACCGCTATCTTATAGGTCACAATGTGAAAATCATACATGGATTAGAGACAACAGTAGCCGAGTTAAATGACTTAAGCGAGAAGCAAAAAAGAATAGTCATTTCACATTTTAAAGAACTTTACGAAACGGCTCCAATGTACCTTGTTTTAGATGATGGAAAGCTTGTTGTGGCACATGCAGGAATTAAAGAAAAATACATAGGCTTTTACGGGAAATGCGTAAGGCAATTTGTCTTATATGGAGATATAACAGGTGAAAAAAATCCAGATGGCACGCCAGTAAGGCTTGACTGGGCAAAAGATTATAAAGGCAAACCGATTGTCGTATACGGACATACGCCTGTGAAAGAACCGAGATTTTTAAATAATACGGTTAATATCGATACAGGGTGCGTATTTGGAGGTAGGCTTTCTGCTTTAAGGTATCCCGAAATGGAGATCTATGATGTGACATCTTCGATGCCTTACGATGAAAGCAGATTTAGAGTCGTTTAGGAGGAAAATAGATGAGGAGAAATAAAAATAAGCTTTTCGTAAATGGTTTGTTAATAGGGGCTTTTGTGTTCTTGTTTTTTTGGGTATTGTTTCGGTATGGCGATTACCTTACATACCTTTTAAAAGACCCTGCCAAGTTCGAAAAGTGGATTTTAAGCTTTGGTGCAAAAGGCGTGTTGGTGTTTATACTTATACAGGTATTACAGGTTGTAATATTTATAATACCAGGTGAAGTGGTGCAGGTAGCCGGTGGATACCTTTATGGTGCTGTTTTAGGTTCTCTTTACTCTTTGATCGGCATAACCATTGGCTCCATCTTGTGCTTTGCCATAGCAAGGTTTTTGGGATATGAGTTTGTGAGGGGAATGATTTCAGAGGATAAGCTAAAAAAGTTTGACTACATCATAAACAACAAAAAAGGTGAGATGGGACTTTTTGTTGTATTTTTGATGCCAGGGCTTCCAAAGGATGCTTTGTCTTATGTGGCGGGATTAACACCAGTTAAATTTGTAAACTATTTTCTCATAACGGCTTTGGCTCGGCTTCCTGGAATAGTAATTTCCTCGTATATTGGTTCAAACATTGAGCATAAAAATTACTTGGTTTCTGCCGTTGTTTCAGCTATAGCGGTTCTTCTGTTCATCATTGGGTTTTTAAATAAAGACAAGATAATCAAAAAGATAAATTAGACTTGCTACTCTGTTTACAATTTTTATCAGTGTAGTATAATATCTTTTAGGTTCTTTTCATTTGAAAAATTTTAAAGACGGGGGGTTTTACGATGTATCTTTTAAAAGGCGGTAAAGTATTGACTATGGCAGGGAAAAACTATGAAAAAGCTGATGTACTTATAGGAGATGGAAAGATATTAGATGTAGGTGAGGAAATAATAGCACCGCTTGATGCGGAAATCATAGATGTATCTGGTCTTACAGTGATGCCAGGCATGATAGATGCTCATTGTCACTTGGGCATGTGGGAAAATGCCGTAGGGTTTGAAGGGGCAGATGGAAATGAGGAGACAGATCCTATCACACCACAGTTGCGGGCGATTGATGGCATAAACCCTATGGATAAGTATTTTCAAGAAGCGTACGAGGCAGGCGTGACTACGGCTGTCACAGGTCCTGGCAGTGCTAATGTCATAGGTGGACAATTTGTAGCTATCAAGACTTATGGCAGACGCATCGACGACATGATAGTAAAAGAACCTGTGGCAGTTAAAGTGGCTTTTGGAGAAAATCCTAAATCTGTATACAATGAACAGCACAAGATGCCTATGACCAGGATGGGCATTGCTGCGCTGCTTAGACAGGAGCTTATAAAGGCTCAGGAGTACATGGAGGACATGGAGAAGGATCCTTCTGATGACGAGAAAAAGCCATCAAGAGATCTGGGCCTTGAGGTTTTGGTTAAAGTATTAAAAAGAGAGATACCTTTAAAGGCACATGCCCATAGGGCTGATGACATATTTACTGCTTTGAGGATAGCAAAAGAATTTAATGTGGACATAACCATTGACCATTGCACTGAAGGCCATCTTATCGCAGATTATCTTGTCATGGAAAATGCAAAAGTCATCGTTGGTCCGTCATTGTCTGAAAGATCAAAGGTGGAGCTTGCAAATCTTACTTTTAAGACGCCGGGTATTCTATCAAAAGCAGGGTTAGATGTAGCCATCATGACAGACCATCCTGTCATCCCGCTTAATTACTTGCCGGTTTGTGCAGGCCTTGCGGTAAGAGAAGGCATGGATGAGATGGAGGCATTAAGGGCAATTACGATAAATCCAGCTAAGATCGTCGGCATAGATGATAGAGTTGGCAGCATCGAAAAGGGAAAAGATGCTGATATAGCTGTCTTTGATGGAAATCCAATCGAGATAAAAACCAAGACAAAATTTGTATTCATAAATGGACAATTGGTATTTAAAAGATAAACAGTATTTTGAAAGGAGTAAAGTAAATGGGATTTAATTTAAAAGGCAGGAGTTTATTATCTTTAAAAGATTATACGCCGCAGGAGATAAGGTATCTTCTGGACATTTCAAAGCAGGTTAAGGCGGAAAGAAAGGCAGGAATAGTTCATCAAAGGTTTTTAGGAAAGACAATCGCATTGATATTTGAAAAGCGCTCAACAAGGACGAGGTGTGCATTTGAGACAGCATTTGGCGAAGAAGGAGGACACCCGGTTTTCTTGTCGACAGATGATATTCAGCTTGGGGCGAAAGAATCCATAGAAGACACTGCGAGAGTTCTTGGCAGGATGTTTGATGCCATCGAATTCAGAGGATACAGTCAAAGCACTGTAGAAGCACTTGTAAAGTATTCAGGCGTGCCTGTATACAATGGACTTACAGACGAATACCATCCTACACAGGTTTTGGCTGATTTAATGACGATAGAAGAGGAGTTTGGACACTTAAAAGGCACAAAATTGGTGTTTGTCGGCGATGGAAGAAACAATATGGCAAATACGCTGGCTATCGGCTGTGCAAAAATGGGCATGGATTACGTGATTAATTCACCAAGAGAGCTTTGGCCTCAAGAGGACTACATAAATGAGATTAGAGAAATGGCTGCTGAAAATGGCGGGACATTTACTCTGACAGATGTGCCTGGAGAAGGCTTAGAAGGGGCACATGCAATTTACACAGACGTATGGGCGTCCATGGGAGAAGAGGCAAAACAAAAAGAGAGAGAAATGCTGTTAAGGCCCTTCCAAGTGAATGATGAGCTTATGAAAAAGACAAATAGACCTGACACGATATTTTTGCACTGCCTACCTGCTGTAAAGGGACAGGAAGTAACATACGAAGTGATCGAAGGAAAACAGTCGAGGGTGTGGGACGAGGCTGAGAACAGAAAGCATACCATTAAGGCTGTCATGATAGCGACGATTCTCTAAAAAAGTCAAGGCAAATTGCCTTGACTTTTTCACATACTATTCAAATCGCGAATAAAATGATATAATGTAGAATGTCATTATTTGCATAAGTAGGAGGATACAATGAAAGGGAAAGTAGTAATTGCGCTTGGGGGAAATGCACTGCAAGACAAGGATATGGTGCCTACAGCCGAATCACAATTGAATACAGTTAGAAAGACGGCTGTGTACATTGCAGACATTATAAAAGAAGGGTATTCTGTCATTGTGACACATGGAAATGGGCCACAGGTAGGAAACATCGTGATACAGAATGAGACGGCTTCTAACATAATACCAGCCATGCCTTTTGATGTTTGTGGCGCGGAAAGTCAGGGAATGATAGGATATATGATTCAGCAATGTTTAGGTGAGGTTTTTAAAGAGAAAAACATACAAAAGGATGTTGCCACTATTGTCACACAAGTTGTGGTAGACAAAGATGATGAAGCATTCTTACATCCTACAAAACCAATAGGGCCCTTTTACTCTAAAGAAGAAGCAGAGCTATTGGAAAAGGAAAAAGGGTATCAGATGGTAGAGGACAGCGGAAGAGGATACAGGAGAGTCGTAGCATCGCCAGAGCCTAAAGAGATAGTGGAATTAAACACAATAAAGCTTTTGGAGAGAAACGGTGTTGTGGTCATAACGGCAGGTGGAGGAGGAATACCTGTAGTAAGGGAAAATGGCAGCTTAAAGGGTGTGGCGGCTGTGATAGATAAAGATTTGGCATCTGAAAAATTGGCAGAAGATTTGGATGCGGATATTTTGTTGATATTGACTGCTGTAGAAAAAGTGTACATCAACTACAAAAAGCCTGATGAAAAGCCTCTTGATGTGATTTCAAGCCATGATATAGAGAAGTATTTAAGCGAAGGCCATTTTGCAGAAGGCTCAATGATGCCGAAAGTCAAGGCTGCAATAAGGTTTGCCAGATCGAGAAAGGGAAGGCGGGCTATAATTACGTCTTTAGAAAGGGCTCATGATGCTTTATCAGGAAATACAGGCACTGTTGTAGTTGACGATTAAAAAATACTTGACAAATTGATACATTTGTGACATTATAGTATTTAGAATTGAATAAACCAATGGAGAATGTCTTCAGGGCAGGGTGAAATTCCCGACCGGCGGTAAGCGTAAGCGAGCCCGCGACCCGCAGATGCGGTGGACTTGGTGAGATTCCAAGGCCGACAGTAAAGTCTGGATGGAAGAAGATTTATTTTTGTTTGCTTTCATCCTGAAGATGTTTCTTCGGGATTTTTAAATTTGGAGGTGTCATTTATGGAACACAGCAAGACAAAAGTGATTGTGACTGTAGGGTTGCTTTCCGCAATAGCATTTGTGCTTATGTACTTAGAGTTTCAATTGCCATTATTTCCAAGCTTCTTAAAATTTGATTTTAGCGATATACCGCCTCTTTTAGCGGCATTTGCATTAGGGCCTGTATACGGCATCTTTGTGGAGATAGTAAAAAACGTGATACATCTTCCAGTTAGCCAATCTGCAGGTATAGGAGAAGTGGCAAATTTCGTGGTAGGATCTATTTACGTATTTACTGTTGGCGTAATCTACATGAGGAATAAATCTAAAAAATCGGCGCTATTTGCCATGATTTTAGGGACTATTGTCATGGCTATCGCAGGATCAGTATTGAACTACTATGTATTTTTGCCATTATACCAGAAGATAATGGGTTGGCCGTTAAGCGCCATCGTTGGAATGGGAAAGGCGGTAAATAGCCATATAGTTGATTTAAAGACATTGATAGCGTACGGTATTTTCCCATTTAATATACTGAAGGGTTTTGTAATATCGCTTATAACATTCTTAATTTACAAGAAGTTATCACCAATGTTGAAGATATAGCCGATTAAAATAACGGACAGCGTTCCGTTATTTTTTTGCGCTTTTTTATTGGACCATTAGGCGTTTGTTTTGTGGTATACTTGGTATATAATATTTGTATAAATTTCACGGTGGTGTTTTCAATGAAAATTAATTTTAAGACAAAAAGCTTCAGTGAAACGGAAAAGATAGGGATTAAGTTAGGCAGTTTACTAAAAAGAGGAAGTATCGTGCTTATATCTGGAGATTTAGGTGTAGGTAAGACAGTTTTTACAAAAGGCATTGCCAAAGGTATGGGCATCTACGACTATATCACAAGCCCTACATTTATGATTGTAAATGAACATATAGGTGAAATTCCACTTTATCATTTTGACGTGTACAGGATTGATGATTACAGGGAATTGTACGATATAGGCTATGAGGAGTATTTTTACGGCGACGGTGTTTGTGTCATCGAGTGGCCTGAAAAGATAATGCCTCTCATCCCGGAGGAAAATATATTTGTACATATTTCCATGGGTGATTCTTTCGATGAGAGGATAATAGATATAGAATCACATGGTGTAAAATACGATGAAGTGATTAAGGAGATGAAGTGATGAAAGTACTTGCAATAGACTCATCGTCAAAGACGGCTACTGTCGCTTTAGTTGATGAAAGTGGCTTAATAGGTGAATTTTCTATAAATCATTTGAGACATTCTGTTATATTGATGCCGATGATGGATGAACTTCTAAAAATGGCGGAGGTAAAAAAAGAGGAAATAACGCATATAGCCGTATGTGAAGGGCCAGGGTCTTTTACAGGTTTAAGGATAGGCGCTGCTACTGCGAAAGGGTTGGCTCAATCTCTTGATGTGCCAATTGTTGGCGTTTCTTCATTAGATGCCCTTGCATATAATGTAGGAGAATTTAAAGGCATCATCTGCTCTATGATTGATGCTTTAAGAGGAAACGTATATACGGCTTTTTATAGAGGCGGATATGAGATAAATAGGCTTAAAGATGTGTCGTTAGAAGAAGTAAGTGAAGTAATAAGTACAGCGAAAGGATACAGTGAAGAAGTCTTATTCGTTGGAGATGGCACCATTGCTTATAAAGACACATTAAAAATTGCATTGCCAGATGCCATTTTTGCATCGCCTATTAACAACATATCAAGAGCGTCATCTGTTGGAATGATAGCACTTAAAAAAATATCAAAGGGCGAGTTATGCACATATCTTGACTTTAAACCGTATTATATTAGAAAGCCTGCACCGCTGGAAAATTTAAAATGATGTTTTGGAGGGTTTTATGGATATAAAGATTCGCCCTATGGTAAAAAGCGATATAGACAAGGTCATGGAAATTGAGTATTTAAGCTTTTCTGTGCCTTGGTCTTTTGAATCGTTTGTGATGGAAGTTACGAAAAATAGATGTGCACACTATATTGTGGCCGAAGTAGACGGTAAGGTGGCTGGATACGGTGGCTTTTGGGTGGTTGTTGATGAAGGACACATAACTAATATTGCCGTTCATCCGGATTTTCGCGGGCAAGGTGTAGGCTCTGCCATCGTTGAAGGCCTTATTGAACTTGCTAAGACAAAAGGCATAACGTCTATGACGCTGGAAGTTAGAGAATCTAACCTTGTGGCACAATCGCTTTATAAAAAATACGGATTTAAACCTGTTGGCAAAAGAAAAGGGTACTATCAGGATAACAATGAAGATGCAGTCATAATGTGGAAATACGATATGTAAGGAGAGATTGTATGAGGGAAAACACGATTGTATTAGGGATCGAGACATCATGCGACGAGACGTCGGCCAGTGTCGTAAAAGACGGGAAAATCGTGATGTCTAATGTCATATATTCGCAGATTAATATACACAAGGAATTTGGCGGTGTTGTCCCTGAGATAGCATCAAGAAACCACATTGAAGCCATAGGAAATGTGGTGGAAGAATCACTGATTAAAGCAGGTGTGACGCTTGATGACATCGATGTTGTTGCTGCTACATACGGCCCGGGCCTTGTAGGCGCGCTGTTAGTAGGTCTTTCGTACGGTAAGGCTTTGGCTTATGGGAAAGGCATACCATTTGTAGGAGTAAACCATATCGAGGGGCATATATCCGCAAATTACCTTGACAGCGATTTTGAACCCCCGTTTATTTGTCTTATAGCATCAGGAGGACATAGCCACATCGTCTTTGTAAAAGACTATGGACGGTATGAGGTTTTAGGGAGGACGATGGATGATGCTGCAGGTGAAGCATTTGACAAAGTAGCAAGAGCATTGGGACTTGGATACCCTGGTGGTCCTAAAATAGATGAGATCTCAAAAAGCGGCGATCCATACCGGTATAGCTTTCCAAAGTCCTTTATGGAAAAGGACAATTTTGATTTCAGCTTTAGCGGATTGAAGACAGCAGTCATAAATCAACTGCACAAAGAAAGGCAAAATGGCATTGAGGTAAATGTGGCAGACTATGCTGCAAGCTTTCAGATGAATGTGGTGGATGTGTTTTCATCAAAGCTTATTGAGGCTGCTAAGTTTAAAAATATAAAAAAAATATCCATAGCAGGCGGTGTGGCTTCTAACAGCCTTCTTCGAGAAAGATTAAAAAGGTTGGCTGACGAAGAAGGGTTTGTGATTCATTTTCCAAAGCAAGTATACTGTACCGACAATGGTGCCATGATAGCAAGCGCTGGATACTTTGACTTTATTCGCGGAAAAGTTTCAGGATTAGACTTAAATGCTGTTCCGTATTTAAAACTTTTTTGATTGTTGGCGAAAAATCTGTGCATATTGTGGAAAATTGTCTTTAAATCTATCATGATGCTGTTATATGTCTGTGGATAACTTTGTGGATACTGTGACTAACTTTAATAGTTTGGATATTATGTAATCAAATGGAAAATAGAAAGGGGCTTTTTATATGAAAAACATGCTTTTTCTTTCTAAGGTAGGCAAAAATTATATTGAGGAGATACAAAGCATTGCACCGAATTTTAATGTTATAAGCAAAGACGATGTAGAAGACATATCTAAGCATGTTGATGAGGTGGAAGTGCTTGTTTGCTTTGATGGAGATGTTCAAAAGGAATTGATAGAAAAAGCTAAAAGCTTAAGGTGGATTCATCTTTTAAGCGCTGGTGCTGATGCTATGCCGTTTGATATGCTTAAGCAAAGGAATATAATCTTGACTAATTCAAAAGGTGTTCACAAGTATCAGATATCTGAGCAAGTTTTAGGATACATGCTTTTGTTTGAGAGAGGATTAAATTACTTCATAAGAAAACAAATCAATAGAGAATGGGATAAGTCTGTAAGGGTTTCTGAATTGTACGGAAAGATAGTTTGTATACTTGGCGTTGGAAGCATTGGGGAAGAAATAGCCAGGATTGCACGGGAATTTGGGATGAAAACCGTTGGAGTAAGAAAATCAGGCAAGATAAGTCCTTTTATAGATGAGATGTACACTGACGAAAATATGTTATCTGCAGTTTCAAATGCTGATTACGTAATATGTGCGCTGCCTTTGACTGATGATACATACCATCTTTTGGATGCTGAGTTTTTTAAGAGCATGAAAAGCGATAGTGTATTCATAAACATCGGCAGAGGAAGCGTTGTCGATGAAGCTTCCCTCATTGATGCGTTGAGGCAAAAATCCATAAGAGGTGCTGCATTAGACGTATTTGAAAATGAGCCACTTTCGAAAGACAGTCCTTTGTGGGATATGGAAAATGTGATAATTACGCCACATACTGCCGGTATATCGCCTCGGTACATGGAAAGGGCAATGCAGATATTGAAGCACAACATTAAGGCTTATATGGGGGATGGTGATTACATAAACGTCATCGATTTGAAGAAACAGTATTAAAGCGGGTGAATTTACCCGCTTAAACTTTCCCATTCTTCATATAGTTTTTCCAATTTTTCTTTTAGTTCATTGTACTTTGACTGTGTATTTACGATTTCTCCCGTTTTGTATATATCAGGATTGCACATCTTTTCTTCCAGATCTTTTATGGCGTCTTCAGTTTCTATTATCTCGTTTTCTATCCGCGACATGTATTCCCTTTGCTTTTTGGCTTCTTTCTGCTTTAGCCTTTCTCGCATTTTTTCATTTTTAAGCTGTGTCTTTGTCTTTTTTTCTTCTTCGTCTTCTTCTTTATTATTTTCATTTTTCTTTTCTACGTAGTACGAATAATTTCCATAGTATTCTCTTATAGAATCACAAGACATTTCCAATACTTTTGTGGCTATTTTGTCTATAAAATACCTGTCGTGTGACACGAATAAAAGAGTGCCACCAAAATCCAACAATGATTTCTCCAGTACTTCTTTTGACTTTAGGTCGAGATGGTTTGTAGGCTCGTCTAAAAGCAGAAAGTTAGCCTTCGATAGGATAAGCTTTAAGAGGGAAACTCTTGCCTTTTCACCGCCGCTCAACTTGCCTATTTGCTTAAAGACATCATCACCGCTGAATAAAAAAGAGCCCAGCATTGTCCTTACTTCCGTCTGAGTCAGATAAGGATTTTCGTCCCATATTTCATCGATTATGGTTTTTTCGTCGTTTAGATTTGAAAACTCTTGCTGATAATAGCCTATTGCCACATTTGTGCCTAAGCTTATGCTTCCTTCGTAATTTACAATCTCGCCTACGATGGTTTTAAGGAGAGAAGTTTTCCCTACGCCGTTAGGCCCTAAAATAGCTATTCTATCTCCCTTGTAGACTTCAAAGCTTATATTGTGAAATACAGGTTTATCGAAGGATAACGAGAGGTCAGATACTTTTAAGACGTCATTTCCGCTTTTTTCTATGAAATCAAACGAAAGCTTAATTGTTTCATTGTTCATAGAAGGCTTATCTATTTTCTCCATCTTGTCCAGAAGTTTTTGCTTGCTTTCAGCCATTTTCACTGATTTTTCACGACGGCGGTTTTTCTGTATCATTATCATTTCCTGTATTCTTTTGATTTCCTTTTGCTGTTCTTCGTAAGCTTTCATCATTATGCTTATTTCTTCATTCTTTTTCTTTACGTACTGTGTGTAATTTCCGTCGTAAGATTTCAATGTCTTATTTTCTATCTCAAATATTCGTGTTGCGATTCTGTCGAGAAAAAATCTGTCATGTGATATGAGCATGACAGTCCCTCTAAAAAATCTCAAATACTGTTCAAGCCACTCTATTGAAGGTATATCAAGATGATTTGTAGGCTCATCTAAAAGAAGAAGGTTGGGATTTTTTAAAAGCGCCTTTGCCAGCATTAACCTTGTCTTTTGACCACCGCTTAAAGTAGAAACAGGTTTATCAAATTCTTCTTGGCTAAAACCTAATCCTATAAGCACGCCTCGTACTTTGCTGTCAACTGAATACCCCTCTTTTTTGTTGTATTCATCTGTCAACTTTGAATATTCATCGAGAAGCTTATTCAGCCGCGGTTCATCTTTTGTATCAGCTATCAATTTTTCTAACTTCTTTATCTCATTTTCGAGATTTTCAATGTCTTGAAATACCGTTTTGACTTCATCGTAAATAGATTTATCGCTTATTATATAAGCGTTTTGCTCAAGATATCCTACGCTTATTGGTGGCATCGATATATTTCCGCTGTCAGGCTGAAGATCTTTTACTATAAGTTTAAATAAAGTTGATTTTCCAGCGCCATTATCTCCTACAACACCTATTTTATCTCCTTCATTTACAATGAAAGATATATTTTCTAATATGCTATTTATTCCGTATGATAAATTTACGTTATTTGCCGATATTATAGCCATTTAATACTCCTCCTGTTATAATATAATATATCAAAGATTATGTCCTATTTAAAGTACAATTGATATTTAATTTTTATGGTTTTGTTGCCGATATTATATATGTCAAAATTAACGAGGTGAATGTGTATGGATTTTTCGACGTTACTGGGGATTTTGTTAGGGTTTGGCTCTCTCATCTTAGCATTTGTCATGGAAGGTGGAAGCGTTGCGTCTTTAATAGGTGTATCAGCGGCACTTATAGTTTTAGGTGGAACGATAGGTGCTACTATGACTTCTTTTTCGATGAAAGATATGTTGAAACTTCCAAAACTGATTGGGAAAGCATTTAAGGAAGAAGGCAACAAATACGGTGACATAATCAAGTATTTTGTGTATCTCGCTCAAAAAGCCAGAAGCGAAGGACTTCTAAGCCTTGAGCAGGAATTGCAGTCAGATGAAATCAAAAACTACGACCCTATTTTGAAAGACTGCATTGAGCTTGTCATAGATGGTGCGGATATTGAGCTTATAAGGACTACTATGGAAAATAGGATATACATAGAGGATAAAGAGCTAAAAAGAGAAGCCAGCATCTTTGAAGCTGCTGGAGGATACTCTCCAACAATGGGCATCATAGGTACGGTTATGGGGCTTGTCCACGTCTTGGGAAATCTAAGCGAACCGGACAAGTTGGGGCCTTCTATAGCTGTTGCTTTTATAGCTACACTTTACGGTGTAAGCATGGCCAACCTTGTATGGCTGCCTATAGGCAATAAACTTAAGAACAAAGCGCAGATCAAAAAGACAGAAAAGGAGATAATCTTAGAAGGCAGTCTTTCACTGCAGGCTGGTGAGAACCCTAAGATCGTGGAGAAGAAATTGCTGACATTTGTGGTGGAAAGAGAGTCAGTCGCTAAAGCAAAAGAACAAAGTGTGAAAGGTGAAATCGCTGATGATAAGGCATGAAGATGATGAAGGGAAAAAAGAAAACAGTGAAAGATGGTTGCTTACTTATTCTGACATGATAACGCTGCTTATGATATTCTTTATCGTGCTTTATACCATAAGTACGGTTAATTCGCAGAAATTTCAGCAGATTGCTGCGTCGCTTGGTAAAACTTTTGATGGTACAAATTATGTCATAGGGCAGCAAAGCGGAAACAGCATACTCGACAGCATCAAGACTGCAGGTACAAATGGCACTAACGACAATTCGATTGCATCACAGCTTGACAAGCTTATAAAGCAGTACAACCTTCAAAACATGGTGACTTACAAAGTTGACGAAAGAGGGTTCGTCATAAGCCTAAATGATACATTGCTATTTGATACTGGTTCAGCAGATGTCAAGCCTGAGCAGAAAGAGACATTGATAAAAATAGGAAATATATTAAAATCGATGCCTAATTACATTCGTGTCGAGGGGTATACAGATAATGTGCCAATAAACAATAATCAATTTCATTCAAACTGGGAGCTTTCTGTCATAAGAGCCACAAATGTGGTTGAAATTTTGGTGAATGATGTAAAGATGGATCCGGCAAAAATTTCGGCTGTAGGGTATGGTGAGTATCGTCCAATAGTGCCAAACGACAGCGATAAAAATAGGCAGCTTAACAGGAGAGTTGACATAGTGATAATGAACAGCGACTACAACAAGTGGGAACCTGCTCAGTAAAAAATAGATATTTCCAGGTTGACATATTATTTACAATGTAATATAATTTTTTTATTAGGATTTTGTCTGGGGTGATTTTATGACTAAAAAAACGATAGTGCCGATGCCTGTGATAAGGAGATTGCCTAGATACCATAGATATTTAGAAGAATTGTTGAAGAACGATGTAAAAAGGATTTCATCCAGAGAATTAAGCGAAAGGATGGGCGTGACTGCTTCGCAAATAAGGCAGGATCTCAATAATTACGGTGGATTTGGACAGCAAGGATATGGTTACAACGTAGAAGAGCTTTACAATACTTTGACAAAGATTTTAGGTTTAGATAAGACATACAGCACTATTATCATTGGTGCAGGTAATCTTGGACAGGCTATAGCCAATTACACAAATTTTGAGCGAACTGGATTCAGCTTAAAAGGGATTTTTGATATTAATCCAAGGCTGTTTGGGCTTAAAATAAGAGATATAGAGATAATGGATGTAGAGACATTAGAGGATTTTTTGTCTAAAAACAAGATAGATATTGCTATACTTTGCATACCAAAGGATAATTCGCAGATTATGGCCGACAGATTGGTGAAAGCAGGCATAAAAGCCATATGGAACTTTTCTCCTATAGATTTAAAGGTTCCTGATGACGTAATACTGGAAAATGTTCATTTAAGCGATAGCTTATTGACCTTGTCGTATCGCATAAATGAAGAAAATCTGCTTAAAGCTAAAGTCGAAGAAAAATAAATGGTATAATCCATTTATTTTTTTGTATTGCTTTGGAGGCAAAGATGAAAAGATTTATAAAGTTCATCGGAGATTTTTTTAAGGAAGATAGAAACGTCGTCCCTTTTGTCAACTTTCTGAAATACGTCGGGCCAGGGATATTGGTTACGGTAGGATTTATAGATCCGGGAAATTGGGCCACGAATGTCTCTGCAGGATCAATATATGGCTATAAGCTGCTGTGGGTTATAACGTTGTCAACAATAATGCTCATTATATTGCAGCACAATGCAGCGCACCTTGGAATCGTCACAGGCTACTGTCTGTCTGAAGCTACATCCATATATATAGGCAATAGGCTTTCGAAGCTTATACTGCTGTCGGCTGTTGCTGCATCTGTATCTACATCTACAGCAGAACTATTAGGTACGGCTATAGCTTTAAAGATGCTTTTCAATATACCTGTAAAAATCGGGGCGGTTTTAGCACTATTAGTCATATCTTTAGTGCTTTATACAAATTCTTACAAGCGATTGGAAAAAATCATAATCGGTTTTGTGTCACTTATAGGGCTTTCATTTTTGTTTGAGATATACATGGTTAAGATCGATTGGAAGACGGCTGCTGTAAGCTGGGTAAATCCATCAATACCTCACAATGCAATGGTTGTAATCATGAGCGTTTTAGGTGCTGTCGTAATGCCACATAATTTGTTCCTTCATTCGGAGATAATACAAAGCCGCCAATGGAATCTTAAAGATGAATCAGTTGTTAAAAAGCAGCTTAAATTCGAATTTCTTGATACATTGTTTTCGATGCTTATAGGTTGGGCCATAAATAGTGCAATGGTTCTTCTTTCGGCTGCTGCATTCTACACTAAAGGCGTTGCTGTGGATATGCTGGAACAGGCAGGAGAGCTTTTGAAGCCTATCGTTGGAGGAAAGGCATCTTTGGTCTTTGCGATAGCCTTGTTGTTCTCAGGCTTTTCATCAACGGTAACATCTGGAATTGCAGGTGGTTCCATATACGCTGGGATTTTTAAAGAACCTTACAATATAAAAGACAAACATACGATTACAGGAATATTTATCTCACTTTTTGCAGCGCTTGTTGTCGTATTTTTATTTAAAGACTCATTTAAGGTTTTGATATTTTCTCAGATGATACTAAGCATACAATTGCCGATTACGGTGTTTACTCAAATTTATCTGACATCATCGAAGAAGGTCATGGGTGATTATGCAAATAGCAAAGCAAGTAAAGCTGTTTTAATTATTTTAGCGGTGATAATAACTGCACTGAACGTAAAACTTTTAATCGACACATTGATTTGATGGCATTCTGCATTTTCGTTCTCTATTTTGACATTTTCGTTCCAGATCGACCTTAGTTTCAAAAATTGTTGTATAATTAATGTAGAACATATTAGCAGTGTAATTGAATAGGCATTTTTAATTTTTGCATAGGGAATGAGGACATCTTATTCTCTTTTTTCTATTGATTATCATTTTTTGAAGGAATTCTCTCTTTTATATCGAATATTTATATTGTTGGAAAATCATAAAGGGATGTGATGTTATGTTAAAAGCTATAATCGCTGAAGATGAAGATTCGCTTAGAAAAGAGATAAGCAAAAAAGTCATGGAGATAAGCGATGTTCAAGTTGAATACATCACAAACGAAGGAAGAGATTTATTAAATGCTATACTAAGGGTGAAACCTGATTTGGCTATATTAGATATAAAACTTCCACAAATGACAGGAATAGAGGTCGTTAAAAACATTCGGGACGTACTACCCAATACGGAGGTCATATTCATAACGTCTTACGATGAATATATAAAAGATGCCGTAAAGCTATATGCCGCTGATTATATAGTAAAGCCTATAAATTACAGCAGATTGATTAATACTATTGAAAGGGTAAAGAGAAAATTTAGCGATTCATCTCTTGTTATAGAAGTAAGATGCGGTGAAGACGTAAGGCTAATCAATACAAATGATATATACTTTATTGAGGCCAACAGGAAGAAAACTTTTTTCTGCACTGCGTTTGAAGATTTTATGTCAAACACTTCTCTTAGCGATGTCTACAAACTCCTCAATAAAAAGGTATTTTTTAAGACCAGCAGATCTTATATAGTAAATCTCTATAAAGTTTATTCTATTAAATCTGTAAGTAGAACATCACTTGAAATAAGTTTTAGAGATAAAAGTAAAAAGGCATATTTATCAAAGAAATTATACAGTGAATTTAGAGATAGATTGAAAGACATATTAAGCCAGCCGGATGATATGAAAGCAAATTAGGTTGCTTGGTGATGACATGGTAAGGAAAAGTTTGAATAAGATAATTGCACTGTTTT
This sequence comes from Thermoanaerobacterium aotearoense, assembly GCF_009905255.1. Classification (NCBI taxonomy): domain Bacteria; kingdom Bacillati; phylum Bacillota; class Clostridia; order Thermoanaerobacterales; family Thermoanaerobacteraceae; genus Thermoanaerobacterium; species Thermoanaerobacterium aotearoense. The sequence goes on from NZ_CP047602.1 coordinate 649,345, forward strand.
TTGTGTATATGATTTTTGTCATAATTACGGTAAGCAACAGCATTTACTATAAGCAAGGATATTTCATGCCGGCTGACTTTAAATTGTTTTTATTCTTTACAATTTTTATCATAAATATTTTGGTTTTTACCATAATAAGGATGATATATACTAATGGGAAAAACGAGTACCAAAATATCATTAATGATTTTAAGCTTAGGTTTGTAGAGGAACAAAATAATTTATATAGAAAAAATAAACATGAATTGAAGAACAACATACTGATCTTATACGAATTGATAAGACAAATGAAGTACAAAGACGCTGAAGAATTTTTAAAGACTTACATTGACGACATAAGCAGCAGCCTTATAAAAGTTGACACTGGAAATGACATATTAGATCTTCTGTTGTATTCTAAAATAAGCAAGGCGATGAAAAAGGATATATCCGTTCGATTTATTTGTACGGTTGATTTAAAGATTAGGCAGAAAGCGGTTAATGATGTATGCTCTATTTTGGGAAATTTGATAGATAATGCTACAGAAGAATGTGAAAGACTAAAAAGGGATAGAAAGATAGAGATAATTTTAAATTCAGATCCAGTTGACTACATCTTTGTTGTCAAAAATACCTGCGATGTCAGCGACTATGTTAAACAAAACATCTTGTGTGATGGATTTACAACGAAAGGCGCCGGAAGAGGCAATGGGCTATCTATCGTAAAAGATATTGTTAAAAGCTATGATGGGGATGTAAACATAAATATCGATGATGAATATTTTTCTGTGACTGTCTTAATACCGTCTCATGAGATAAACGAATGATAATCTTTTCGTTCCTTAAAATGACATTTTGATTCCTAAGTCCACATTTTTATCGATAAAAGTTGTACAATTTATATGTGATGGCACAACAAAATATTTTGATTCACTTTCATTGAGGCCATTATAACTCATGTGAAGGTGAGGTGAAAAGATGGATATGCAGTTGACTTTCATAGCTGTAAGCATAGTCATCTTAGTGTTTATAATAACATTTTCTAAAAGCAATATCGACATGGAATTTGCCATTAAATTTTTACAGACATTAGTAAAACTAAGCATAAAAAAGAAGAATTAAATTTTTATTGCAAAATCTGATTGTTGCCGTATAATATAACCTATAGTCATCATTTTTAATCATGGAGGGTATCAATTGAAGGTATATTCTTTTGTTGGAGCCAGTGGAAGCGGCAAAAGTCATCATGCGTCGTTTGTTGCAGGGAAATACGGTATAAAGTACATCATAGATGACGGCCTTTTGATATGTGAAAACAGGATCGTATCGGGATTTTCGGCTAAAAGAGAAAAGACAAAATTGTCAGCTATAAGAAGAGCTATTTTTACAGACGATGCTCACGTCAGAGAGGTTAAAAAATCGATCGAGGAGATAAATCCGGACAAGATATTGATAATAGGAACGTCGGATAAGATGGTGGATAAAATCGCTGAAAGGCTTAATCTACCGCCTGTTACTGAGCGAATATATATAGAAGATATATTATCTCATGATGAGATAGAGCTTGCAAGAAAGAAAAGATATGAGGAAGGGATGCATGTAATACCTGTACCGACGTTTGAAGTCAAAAAGCATTTTTCAGGGTATTTTATAGATCCATTGAGGATATTTAGACGAAAGGAGATAGATTTTGAGAAGACGGTAGTGAGGCCATACTACAGCTATCTTGGCAAATACACAATCTCTGAAAATGTAATAAATTCTATTGTATTGAATGAGGCGAAGAAATTTGAAGGCATCTATAAAATAAATAAAGTCGTAACAGAGAACTACACAGAAGGAATAATAATAAAAATAGAGATTGTAATGGTGCACGGTACGCCTATAAACAGCGTTTTAAGAGGAGCGATAAAGAAGATAAAAAGTGTCGTAGAATACATGACATCTTTAAATGTGTTGGACATAAAGATTTACGTTAAATCACTTTATATAAAGGGAAATGACAAGATACTTAAAACCCGAGAAATACTTGATAAAGGCAAATAAGCCTTTTTTTTATCTTTAAAAAATTATATAATAATTGTAGAGGTCAGTAAATATTATGTAGTAAGGCAGTAAAAAACCTATATGTGGGTGATGAGGAGAATGAGATATTTAGTTGAGCAGTCCGGTTCTAAGGTTATAGTGCATGGAATCAAGGATTTTAACCTTAAAGAGACATTAGAATGTGGACAATGTTTCAGATGGAATGAAGAAGATGATGGAAGTTATACGGGGGTCGCATTTGACAGGGTAATAAATGTAAAATTAGATGGAGATATATTGACGATTGATAATACCACTTTGGCAGATTTTAATGATATATGGTATGATTACTTTGACTTGGGAAGAGACTACGGCAAGATAAAAGAGACGCTTTCGCAGGACGAGATTTTAAAAGCAGCCATAAAGTATGGCGAAGGCATAAGGATTTTGCGGCAAGACACGTGGGAGACGCTTATATCATTTATCATATCTCAGAACAATCGGATTCCACAGATAAAAAAGGTCATAGAGAATTTAAGCAGGTTATTGGGCCATCCTATTGTATATAGGGATAAGACTTATTACACATTTCCGAAAGTTCAGGATTTCATAATGGCAGATCTGGAATTGCTAAGTAAAAGCAAATGTGGATTCAGATCGAAGTATATAATCGATGCAGCGCTAAAAGTATTTAATGACGAAGTAAATCTTTTTGAGTTGCAGCTTTACGATACTTACGATGTACGTAATATACTCATGAGCATAAGAGGCGTTGGGCCAAAAGTTGCAGACTGTGTCATGCTTTATTCCATCGGAAGATATGAGGCATTTCCGACAGACGTGTGGATAAAGCGTGTGGTAGAATTTTTATACTTAAAAAGAAAGACGAATAATTCTGACGTGCAGAGTTTTGCAAAAGAGAAGTTTGGCGATTTGTCCGGATTTGCACAGCAATATCTTTTTAACTATGCAAAAGATCATGTATCAAAAGACGTGTTTAAAGAGAGGAAAAATTAGATGATTGGGACTTTTGTAAATGCAGCATCAATTGTCGTGGGTAGTTTTGTTGGCACTTTATTTAAAATTGGAATTCCGGATAGAATAAAGTCAACGGTTATGCAAGCCATATCTTTAAGCGTTTTGATAATAGGATTTGACAGTGCATTGAAATACAAAAATTTGTTGCTGGTGATAATAAGTTTGGCTATAGGCGGCATTTTAGGTGAACTGCTGGACATAGAGAAAAAGCTTAACCAATTTGGCGACTTTTTAGAGAGAAAATTATCGAGAAATGGTGAAAATAAGATAAGCGAAGGCTTTGTAACAGCAAGCCTCATATACTGCGTTGGAGCGATGGCGATTGTAGGTGCATTAAAGGATGGTTTGCAAGGAGATCACAGTATTTTATTTGCCAAATCTATGTTAGATGGCATATCTTCTATAATATTTGCATCTACCTTAGGGATTGGTGTTATGATATCATCCGTAAGCGTCCTTTTATATCAAGGTTCTATAACTTTGTGCGCATCGCTTCTTAAAGATTTATTGAATGCTAACGTGATAGCGGACATGTCTGCCATTGGCGGCGTCTTGATAATAGGCATATCATTAAATATGCTGAATTTGACAAAGATAAAGATTGGGAATCTGCTTCCGTCAATATTTATACCTATCGTATACGAAATAATGCTGAAAGTATTTTAAATCATAAAGGAGGTGCACTTTAAAGGGGCTGTGAATATGAAAGAAATAAGGAGCATAGATGTTGCAAGAGTAGCCATAAGAATGGCTATGTCAAGGAGAGAAGACGAAGCCGTATTAAAGGAGAAGTATGGGAAAGAGGGCATCAAGGTAGCGGCTGTGGATTATGGCGGCGAATACATTAATTCAATTTCAAAGATAATAGAAAGGGCAGTTGTGGCGGCAAAAAGAGAAGGTGTTGTGGAGGACAATCATGTGGGAGAAGGCGCTGTTGCAGGTGCAACACATGAAGCGATAATGCAGCTAAAAGATAAAGCAATGGGGCTTAATATAGGTGGCAAGATTGGAATAGCATTTTACGGCGAACACCTTTGTGTCTGTGCATTTTTCGCCGTTGGAATGCTAAACTTAAACGAAGTCGCCATTGGACTTGGGCATAGATCTCTTAAATATTGATGTGATATGCTTCCCTTAAAATAGATAGTAGACAGGAAATATGTCGAAGCTTTGAATTTTAAAGGAAAGCTTTGTCTGGCATAGATAATAAATTGCCATTAAAAAAGGGTTCATTGCGAACCCTTTTTTTAGCCTCCTAAATACGACTTTTTAACCCTTTCATCGTCTTTTAAGACGGATGCAGCACCTTCAAGGGAGATATTGCCTGTTTCAAGTACGTATGCTCTATCTGCAATGGACAAAGCCATTTTTGCGTTTTGCTCTACCAGAAGGATGGTGGTTCCGTCTTCATTGATGCCTTTTATGGTCTTAAATATGTCTTGTACTACAATTGGCGCAAGCCCCATTGATGGTTCGTCTAGCAAAAGCACTTTTGGCTTTGACATCAATGCGCGCCCTATTGCCAGCATCTGCTGCTCACCACCGCTTAAAGTGCCTGCAATCTGCTTATGCCTTTCTTTTAGACGGGGAAAAAGGTGAAATACTTTTTCCATGTCGTTTTTTACCGTTTTGTCTTTTCTAAGATATGCCCCCATCTCAAGGTTTTCCATTACAGTCATGTTGGCAAATATTCTTCTTCCCTCTGGCACTTGGCAGATACCCATATCGACTATATTTTGAGCAGGTTTTTTTGTTATGTCTACATCGTCGAATTTGATGTAGCCTTTTTTTGGCTTCAATATGCCCGATATTGTCATTAATGTAGTGCTTTTGCCTGCACCATTTGCGCCTATTATCGTAACGATCTCTCCGTCATTTACTTTTAAGTCTATGCCTTTTAGGGCGTTTACCATTCCGTATGATACGTTTAGATCTTTTATCTCTAACATGATTTAAGCACCTCCTTCTATTGATAAAATTTCGCTTTCATCAATGTCTTCTTCTCCAAGGTATGCTGCTATTACTTCTGGGTTTTTCTTTATTTCATCTGGTGTGCCATGGGCGATTATTTTCCCGTAGTTCATGACGTATATGTCTTCGCAAAGATCCATCACCAACGACATGTCGTGCTCTATCAAGAGAATCGTTATGTCAAATTTGTCTCTTATGAATCGTATTGTATCTGAAAGCTCTTTCGTCTCTTGTGGATTCATTCCTGCTGCAGGTTCGTCTAAAAGTAAAAGCTTTGGCTTTGTCGCTAGTGCCCTCGCTATTTCCAGCCTTCTCTGCTCGCCGTATGGCAGATTTTTGGCAAGGTTTAAGGCGTGTTTATCGAGATTGAAGATTTTGAGTAAGTTTATTGCTTCATCATCTTGCGCTTTTTCGCCGTCTAAGTATTTCTTGTACTGCAGAAATGAGCTTAAAAGTCCGTATTGTACGTGAATGTGCTCAGCTATCTTGACGTTGTCAAGTACGGTTAGATTTTTAAATAACCGAATGTTTTGAAATGTCCTTGCTATGCCAAGCTTCGTGTTGCTGTACGGCTTTTGAGATATGGCTTTTCCGTCAAACGTCACTTTCCCTGATGTAGGTTTGTATATACCGGTTATTATGTTGAATACTGTTGATTTTCCTGCACCATTTGGGCCTATAAGCCCCGTAAGGGAGCCTTTTTCCAGCTCTATATTGACGTCTATCAAGGCTTTTATGCCGCCAAAGTCTATAGATACGTCTTTAATTGACAGTAAACTCACTGCTTTTCTCCCCTTTCTTGAATAGTTTTTTGAGGGAAAATTCTTTTGTACCCATCAATCCTTCTGGTCTAAATAGCATTACGATGATTAAGAGGATGGCGTATATGACCATTCTTAGTGCAGCGTAATCTTGCAAGAGTGCGTATACAAAAGTCAGGAAAATTGCTGATAGTATTGATCCTGTTATGCTGCCAAGTCCGCCTAATACAACCATCGTCAATATATCGAATGACTTCATGAAGTTGAATGTCTCCGGCTGTATGATGTAGAAGTTGTGGGCGTAAAGGGCACCGCCTATTCCTGCGAAGAATGCACCTATTGTGAACGCCAATGTCTTGTAGTACGTCGTGTTTATGCCCATCGATTCTGCTGCCGTCTCATCTTCTCTGATTGCGACACAACATCTGCCGTAGCTGGAGTTTATGAAGTTTTTTATTAGGACGACAGTTATGACTGCTATCCAGAATACCCATGTCCAGTTTGTGTACTTCGGTATTCCAGATAAGCCGCTGGCTCCGCCTACGTATTCGGTGTTTAAAAATATTACCCTTATTATTTCTCCGAATCCAAGAGTTGTTATGGCGAGGTAGTCGCCTTTTAATCTTAGAGATGGTATCCCTATCAAGATTCCTGCTATGCCTGCTGATATGCCTCCAACTAACAATGCCAATGGAAATGGAAGCCCTAATTTGTACGTTATGATGGCTGATGTGTATGCACCGATTGACATGAATCCTGCGTGTCCTAAGGAGAACTGTCCAGTAAATCCATTTATAAGGTTAAGGCTTACAGCAAGTATTACGTTTATACCCATGAGAACGTCGTTTAATATGTTTGTAGACAGCAAGATTTGTATTATGGCGTAAAAGACTAACAGCCCTAAGAATATAAGTAATCTGTTTTTCAATATCTGCTTCAACTTTACCACCTACACTTTCTCTCTTACATTTTTGCCAAAGAGCCCTGTTGGCTTAATTAGCAATATGATTATGAGTATTGCGAATGAAACGCCATCTCTGTATAGTGAGCTGCCATAGCCTGAAACAAGCGCTTCTATGACGCCCATCAAAAGCCCTCCTACCATAGCACCTGGTATTATGCCTATTCCGCCTAATACTGCTGCTATGAATGCTTTTAAGCCTGGCATTATACCCATTAGGGGATCTATGGAGTTGTAGTATATGCCAACTAATACGCCTGCAACAGCGGCAAGGGCAGAGCCTATGGCAAATGTAAATGAAACGGTCCTATCTACATTTACGCCCATAAGCCTTGCAGCGTCAGGGTCTGTAGAGACGGCCCTCATGGCTTTTCCGATCTTTGTCTTATAGATTATTATCTGAAGTCCTACCATCATGATTATGGATACGACAAATATGACGATCTGCTGATTTGATATGGTGATTATTCCATTGAAAAATGAGTACATGTGCTGCTGAAAAATCTGCGGATACGTCCTGACTTGTGGGGATAGAATGATTATGCCTCCGTTTTCCAGCAAAAGAGAGACGCCGATGGCTGTAATCAATATTGATATTTTTGATTTATCTCTTAAGGGCCTGTATGCTACACGCTCTATTGTAACGCCAAGCAAAAGGCTTACTAACATTGCCAATAGGAGAGATGGTATAAATCCAAGGTGAAAGTATGTGGATGCGAAAAATCCTGTAAAAGCACCTACCATGTATATATCGCCATGAGCAAAATTTATAAGTTTCATTATGCCGTAAACCATGGTATATCCAAGGGCGATAAGTGCGTATATGCTGCCTAATGATAAACCATTTATAAGCTGTTCAATAAATGTCTTCATCAACATCACCTCAAGTTTAAATATATTAAAATATATGCGGCCACAAGGTGACCGCATTGCCGTGTTTTTCTATAGTTATCTTACGATTTTTATTCAGCACTTACTTTTTTCTTAAGTGTCTGTTTACCGTCCTTCAATTCTATGATTACTGTCTGCTTTATAGGATTGTGTTGCGCATCTATGGAAATATTGCCTGTAACACCTTTGAAGTTTTTAAGATTTGCCAAGGCTTCCGTTATCTTTGCTGGGTCAGTTGAATTTGCATCTTTTATTGCCTGTACCAACATGCCTGCTGAGTCGTATGCCAAAGCGGCAAAAGCATCAGGTTCTGTACCGTAAGCATCTTTGTACTTCTTTATGAAGTCTTGAACAGTTGGATCAGGATCTGTCGATATAAAGTGGTTGCTGTAATAAACGTTGTTTAATGCAGATGCTCCTGCTATCTTTAATAGATCAGGTGAATCCCAACCGTCGCCACCAAGTAAAGGCGTATTTATGCCCATTTCTCTTGCTTGCTTTGCTATCTTTGCTGTGTCTTGATAGTATCCTGGTATGAATATGACGTCAGCGTTTAATCCTTTTATCTTAGTAAGCGTCGATTTGAAATCTTGATCCCCTGCTACATAGGCTTCTTGATCTATGACTTTTCCTCCAAGTTTTTCAAATTGATCTTTGAAGCTTTGAGCAAGGCCTTTGCTGTAATCGCTTTTGTCGTCAATGTATATTACAGCAGTTTTTGCGCTTAGATCTTTTGCGGCAAATTCGCCCATTACTTTACCTTGATATGGGTCTGTGTAACATGCCCTGAATATTTCACTTTTTACTTTATTTGTGTTTGGATCGACAGTAACATCAAAAGACGTGCCAGATGGAGTTATAAGAGGTATGTTTTTGCTTAATGCTATCGAAGAAGCCGCTTTCGTATTGCCTGTTGTGGCAGGTCCTAATATTGCCACTACGTTGTCTTCAACGATAAGCTTTGTGGCCTGATTTATTGATTCATCTGTTGCAGATTTATTGTCAGCTTTAATGAGGTTAATCTGCTTGCCAAGAACGCCGCCGTTCTTATTGACATCATCTATATACAGCTTTACCGCATTGTACTCAGAAGTTCCGTATGAGGCTACTTGTCCTGTCAATTCAAAAAGGGCTCCTACGTTTATTTTATCACTGCTTGTAGCGCTGGTATTTTTGCTGCAGCCAGAAAACAAAAGTGAAGCTGCCATTACGATGCCCAAAAGCATTGATGCTCTTTTTAACGATTTTCTCATAGATAATCCTCCCATTTTTTAAATTTAATAAAATTAAAATTTTTCTCTACCGGTAGGAAAATTAAAGAAAACAGACGATAAATTTACTATAATTATACTTTATTAATCGTATTTACATCAAGATTAATTATTTTAACTCATATTCAAATTTTCTAATAAATATTACAAAAAACTTTTATTGACTAATAAATGTTTTTATCTTACTATTTTATTAATTAATGAAAAATTTATCAAAAGTGTCATTTGAAATTTAGCATGGTAGCACGGTAGGATTTTTGTTGTTGCCATGCAAGGGGAGGAGTCTTTATGAAAAGGTATCTTTTTGCTTTGGCAGCTTTTTTTATAATATCTTTTGCTGTTTCTGGATGCCAGAGCAAGGCAACATCTACTGGTAGTACGGGAAAGATGATAACAATTGGCATCACCCAGATAGTTGAACATCCAGCACTTGACAGTGCCAGGGAAGGATTTATAAAAGCTTTGAAAGACAATGGGTACGAAGAAGGAAAGAATGTCACCTATATCAAGGAAAATGCTCAAGGTGATATGTCGACGGCTGAGACAATAGCCAAAAAGTTCGTTGATAAAAATGTCGATTTAATTTTTTCCATAGCGACGCCTACTACACAGGCAGTTAAAAAAGCTACTTCTACTATTCCAATCGTGTTTACCGCTGTTACAGATCCTGTCGCTGCTGGACTTGTAAAATCGTTGGATAACCCTGGCGGCAATGTGACAGGTACTTCTGATATGGAGCCGATAAACGATCAGTTAAAATTGATAAAGGACTTAGTTCCAGATGCTAAAAGAATAGGTATAATATACAATGCAGGTGAGGTTAACTCTACTGTTCAGGTGAAGATTGCGAAAGATGACGCAGCGAAATTAGGCTTTAGCGTAAAAGAAGCTACTGTATCAAATAGCAGCGAAGTCAGCCAAGCGGCACAATCTTTAGTAGGGAAAGTAGATGCTATATGGCTTCCGACAGACAACACTGTTGCTTCTTCTGTTGCAGCTATAATAAAGGTCACTAATTCAGCGAAGATACCTGTAATAGCAGCAGAAAAAGGGATGGTTGAAGGCGGCTCATTGGCTACGCTTGGCATAAGCTACAGCGATTTAGGCTATCAAGCAGGTTTGATGGCTATTAAGATTTTAAAGGGTGAAAAGCCTGCAAATATAAAAGTGGAAACTACCAAGAATCTGCAGCTTATACTAAACCAAAAAGAAGCAGATGCAATTGGGTTTAAAATACCGGATTCTATCATGAAGAAAGCACAAGAGGTCATCAAATAATATAGATATAATTGGGGGTCTATACAATGTCTTTTGCCATTTCTACATTAGAGCAGGGGCTTGTCTATGGCATAATGGCACTTGGTGTCTATATATCTTTTAAGATAATAAATTTTGCTGATTTGACTGTAGAGGGCAGCTTCACTTTAGGAGCTGCCGTCACAGCAAAACTCATAACAAGCGGTGCAAACCCTGTTTTTTCTATTTTTATTTCCATCATTGCTGGGGGATTGGCCGGTTTAATCACGGGATTTTTGAATACGAAGCTTAAAATTACGGAGCTATTAGCGGGGATACTTACGATGACTGCTCTTTACTCTATAAACTTGCGCATAATGGGAAAGTCAAACATACCTATGCTTAGCAATAAATCCATATTTGACTACTTTGATTTTGCCGGAGGCTATAAAAACATATTATTTTTTGGACTTATTGTCGTTTTTATATTGCTTTTGACAAATTATTTTTTGCAGACGCGGACTGGATTTGCGTTAAGAGCTACAGGAAACAACCAGCAGATGGTTCGCAGCATGGGAATAAACACAAATGCTACGATTACGCTGGGACTTGTAATATCAAATGCGTATATTGCCTTGGCAGGCTCTCTTGTGTCGCAGTATCAAGGCTTTGCCGATGCTGGCATGGGCATTGGAACACTTGTCGCAGGACTTGCCTCTGTCATTATCGGTGAAGTATTGATAAGAGAGAGAAATATATTGTGGGCAGTGATTTCTGCCGTTGTAGGATCGATAGTCTACAGGAGCGCAATAGCGATAGCGCTTACAATAGGATTTAATCCGACAGATCTAAAACTTTTGACTGCCATATTAGTAGTTGTGGCATTGTCACTGCCTGGGTTGAAGAAAATTGTTTTAAGCTCTAACTGAAAAGGGGGATTTGCTATGTTAAAGCTTATAGATGTTGATAAATATTTTTATAAAAATACCCCTAATGAGATTCAAGTATTCAATAAATTGAATCTTGAAGTAGATGACGGTGATTTTATAACGATTGTGGGCAGCAATGGCGCAGGCAAATCTACGCTCCTCAATCTGATAGCTGGAGCATATCCTGTTGACAGCGGCTCTGTTGTCATCGATGATTTGGATGTGACATCGTATCCTGAATATAAAAGGTCCAGATACATTGGCAGAGTTTTCCAAAACCCTCTTTTAGGAACAGCTCCATCCATGACTATTGATGAAAATTTGTCAATTGCGTATTCAAAAGGTGCTGGGCTAAACCTTAAAATGGGGCTTAACAAGAAAAATAGGGAATTTTTCAAGGAAAAGCTGGCTGAATTAGGATTAGGCCTGGAAAACAGGTTGAAGACAAAAGTTGGGCTTTTATCTGGAGGACAGAGGCAGGCATTGACACTTCTTATGGCTACATTTGCAAAACCTAAGTTGCTTTTATTGGATGAGCATACTGCTGCTTTAGATCCAAGGACTGCCAATATAATAAATGAAATTACAAATAAGATCATTTACGAAAACAAGTTGACTACGCTTATGGTTACTCACAATTTGGAGCACGCTTTGGAGTTTGGGAATAGGATAATAATGATGCATCAAGGACGTATAGTGCTTGATTTAAAGGAAGAAAAGAAGAATCTTACAGTAGATAAGCTTTTGAAGATGTTTAATGAAGTCAATGGCGCTGAATTTGTAGACGATAGAGTGATGTTGGCTTAGGATTTACTCACACCCGTTTCTCGTTGTGAATATAATGTGATTATAAGGATTCAACGAGAAATGAGGTGTTTTAATGGAAAATGGAGAGATTAAGAATTTTGATGCGGTGGATGAAGAAAAATTAGAAAAATTGATGGATGCGATAACTCCGATTTTGAAGGAGATGGAAACAGATACACAGCCTATATATATAGCAAAGTTCGTACTTTTTGTTTTTTTACTTATTTTAATTAATGATACAAAATTTTCTGCCATTGCACTGAATGCACTTTTGGCTGCTTCGGATATTGTTTCGTTTTTCCCAGCCATATACAATATTTATTCTGCTGAGCCGATTTCCCTCGAGGCGCCAGATGAAAACAGCAAACTTCCGAAGCTTGTATTTCCTCCGCCAACAGGCATAAGTATGGATACCTTTTTTGGTTTTACATTGCTTTCCATTTTTACGCTATTAGGCTTTTCAAATCTTCAGTATCTATATGCGATTTATGCGGCACTGACGTATACATTCATACCAGGTGCTACGGCTAACTTGATAAGAGGCTTGCCGACGCCTACTCCAATGGATAAAAATGATGTGAAAAAAGATTAAAGTATGAGGTATTGCCTCATACTTTTTTTAATGCCATTTCTACATTTATCATCCCATATCCTTGTGAATAGTACCTGTAGTGGTCTACATTTGTGGTAGTAGATTTTAAGATGTTTTTTATTTGGTAATTTGTCAGTGAAGGATTTTTTTCCAAAAGAAGTGCTGCTGCTCCGGCTACAATTGGTGTTGCCATTGATGTACCAGATGCCGTTCTGTATGATTTGTTAAGAAGGATGTTGTCGTCAGTTCCTATTGGAACATTTCCTGATGCGGCTGAAACGATCTTTACGCCAGGTGCTACTACATCAGGTTTTGGCAAGAAAGCGGATCCTCTTCCTGAGAAATTGGCAATCTCATCGTCTGAAGTGTCAACAGTTCTTTTGTCATCAACTGCACCAACTGTTATAACATTCATGCTGTTTCCCGGAGATGTTATAGAATTCATAGACGGCCCCGAATTGCCAGCCGCTACTACAACAACCAATCCACTTCTCCAAAGCCTATCTACTCCTTTGACAAGAGGGTCTAAAAAAGGAGGCAATGATGGTGTTTCACCGATGGAAAGTGAAACAATTCTTATATTGTATTTATCTTTGTTGTCAAGTATCCACTGCATACCTGACAGTATATCTGATGTTGAACCGCTACCTCTGGAATCCAAAACTTTTACTGATACTATATTTGCTTCAGGTGCTACACCTTTGTACTTGCCATCTGATAAATAACCGCTGGATGCGGCATCGCCTGCCACATGGGTACCGTGGCCGTTGTCATCGTATGGACTTTTTTTTCCGTTTACAATGTCGTGAAATGCAATTATCCTGTTTTTGGGTTTAGTGAAGTCTGGATGAGGGTAAATTCCTGTGTCTAAAAAAGCTATTGTTACGCCTTTACCAGTGTATCCATGATCATTTGCCTCTCTTGATTTGATTTCCTGTGTGGCAATGTTAAGCTGTGTTTTTACAGTTGAATCTTCAGCTATAAATTTTATGCCTTTATTTTTTGCGATGATGTTCAGCTTATTGCACGGTATGTTTACAGCCCAACCGTTGATGATAGGCAGTTCGTATTTTATCGTTCCTCCAATTGATTCTATCTTTTTTTTAAGCGCATCATATGGCAAATTGGAATACACAATAGCGCTAACACATTCACTCCTATATATAGAAGCTTTTCTCAATAACCTTGAATCTATTTTGCTTTTGGGATAAAGGCTTTGAATGACACTCGATAAAATCAGCGCAGAAATTATATCCATAAATTAAATCCCCCTTTCTTATATCAGAATATGTTTAAGGTAAATTTTTGTTAGTTTTTAAATTGGAAGTGTCACAAATATTGGCGGTGTCATATTATGTATTAGGTCAAAAAGACCTGACATAAATCTTGCGAAAGGGGGATATTTATATGCCCACAGAGAAAGGTGCATCATGGATAGGCGGTGGATGGTTCTGGATTATAATTATAATACTTCTTATCTTCTTGTTTGTACCTGGCTTCATAGTCGAAGAGCCTAAAGCTTGATTAAATTTAAAATTTTAAAAGGAGGATTATTATGGCAGGAACAAGTTCAGTATTTGGCGAAAGCAATTTGCTGTTCTTCTTCTTAATTCTCGTTGTCCTTATGGGCGGCGGATGGTTTGGCGGAGCATGGTCAATGGAAACATTGCTGTTCTTCTTCGTACTTTTAGTCATAATCATGGACGGTGGAATGGGATTATTCTTAAATCAAGTCAAATAAAGCAAATGGTCCTATCTTGCGGTAGGACCATTTATATTACATAAAAGACGAAATCAATATCAATAATCAGAAATGAGAATATAATGAATTAAAGTAAATTAAAATGGAGCTGATCTTATGAATATATCTGGAAATACGCTTCTATTCTTTTTTGTCATATTGACTGTCGTAATGGATGTGAGGTTTGAATTCGAAGATTTGCTGTTTTTCTTTCTTCTGTTAGTCGTCTTACAGCAAGACAAACCGCGGAAAAAAGCAAGGCGCTTTTTGTGGTCACTGGCCACCATGAATTTCAGTAACAATATTTAACACATCACGTATAATGTATTAGGTCCTTGAGGCCAAAAAATAAAGGAGGTTTTTAGTATGCCTGAAGGGAAAGGAGCAGCATGGGGCGGCGGATGGATCTGGATCATAATCATAATACTAATAATTTTCCTCTTTGTACCTGGAATATTTGTGGTCGATAAATAATGTGAAGGGGGTTTTCATATGCCTGAGGGAAAAGGAGCAGCATGGGGCGGTGGATGGATTTGGATCATAATAGTGATCCTTATAATCTTCTTGTTTGTCCCAGGTATTTTTGTGGTGGATAAGAAATAAAAGCATGGGGCAGGTGATAATAAACCTGCCCTATACATATATTATTTAAGAAGTATTTATAGAAGTGGGGGATTTGCTGTGGATAGAGAAAAATTACTAAAGGTATTGATAATTGAACTTTTCATAATATTTTTTATAAGGTTTCAAATTTTTGATGGCTTAAGTCTTGAAGGTGAAAGGCGGCTTTTAAAGAAAAAAGAAGACGAAGAGATTGTGGATCATGGTAAAGATGATAAAACAGAAGGCAAAAAGGACGATGAGAAGAAAAACGATTTGGATATATTTGAGATAATAGAGAAAAGCAAAAACTTTATGGGAAGCGTTAAACCATATCTACACAGGAAGGAACAGTACTACATAGATATCTTCACAAAAATTGCCGAAATACTTGAATGCCACAGACAGTTGATGGAATTTAATCAAGAAGCTGAAGTGCAAGAAGACGACTTCGATCAGATTGGAATGCTAAAAGCAGTAAAACCGTATATGAAAGAAGATAAACAGATAATCATAGATAAATTTATAAAACTTCACGAAGGAATACAAAACCTAAACGAGAAAATGAAAAAATACGAAGTTGAAGGAGATAAAAATAACATCATAGATAAAATCTTGGACATTTTTGAAGCGATAAAACCTGTTATTCCGGATGATAAAAAGGACATGGCAGAGAAAATCATAAAGAATATAAAGCTTGTAGAAGCTTTAAACAAGGCTGAAAGCATTATGAATTCAAAAAATAGCGAATCAAGGCACGAGAAGGTGGAAGAAAGCGATAAAGGCGATGTGAAGAATGATTTATTTGACAGATCTAAAGAAGATAAAAATATAGAAGAAGTTAAAGTTGCAGAAAACGCCGCAAGTGATGAAATGGTGGAAGATGTAAAAAGCAATGATTCAGAAAAGGAAACAAAAGAGGATGATGTGCCGAAAAGTCTTGGACTTACAGAGCAGCAGTCGGAAGTCGTAAACGGTCTTAAATCAATGCTTACAAAGGAACAGCAGCAATTTATGTACAACATGATAAATTATCTAAAACAACAAAGTTCAAATGGCAATGTAAATAATGTTGCAGGCAGCTAAAGCCTGCATTTTTTGCGTAAATTCAATATTAATCGTATAATTAGAAGATAAATGGGAAAAATCTATAATAATCGTCTAAAACGGCAAAAATTAGAGAAATTTGGAGTTTGCCATGAACTTGTAATTAAACTAATATAAAAAGTGTGATGATTAGCACTCGTCATGAATGAGTGCTAACAAATTTCGAGGAGGGATATTATGAGATTAAAACCACTTGGTGACAGAGTTGTAGTAAAGGTTACTGAAGCCGAAGAGGTAACAAAAGGCGGCATTGTATTGCCTGGCACTGCGAAAGAAAAACCTCAACAAGGTGAAGTACTTGCTGTCGGCTCTGGTGAATACATAGATGGAAAAAGAGTCGAGCTGGAAGTAAAAGTCGGAGACAAAGTAATATTCTCAAAATACGCTGGCACAGAAGTAAAACTTGATGGAGAAGAATATCTTCTCTTGAGGCAGAGCGATATATTAGCTGTAGTAGAATAAGGAGGTAGAAGAAATGGCAAAGAAAATTTTGTACGGTGAAGATGCAAGAAAGGCTTTGGAAAGAGGCGTAAATGCTGTTGCCAACACAGTGAAAGTCACATTAGGACCAAGAGGCCGTAATGTTGTTTTAGATAAAAAATACGGTTCACCAACGATTACAAACGATGGTGTCACAATTGCAAGAGAGATTGAATTAGAAGATCCTTTTGAAAATCAAGGCGCGCAGCTTTTAAAGGAAGTTGCAACAAAGACAAATGACGTTGCTGGTGATGGTACAACAACGGCTACTGTATTGGCACAAGCTATGGTATTGGAAGGTTTAAGAAACTTAGCTGCTGGTGCAAATCCAATGCTTTTAAGGCGTGGTATGGCAAAAGCTGTCGATGCTGCTGTTGAAGGATTAAAGAACATATCAAAACCGGTAGAGGGAAAAGATTCTATTGCACATGTTGCATCAATTTCAGCGGCTGACGAGGAAATCGGCAACTTAATAGCTGAAGCAATGGATAAGGTCGGCAAAGACGGCGTAATAACAGTAGAAGAATCAAAGTCAATGAATACGACTATTGAAATAGTTGAAGGAATGCAGTTTGACAGAGGCTATATTTCACAGTATATGGTAACTGATACAGATAAGATGGAAGCAGTTTTGGACGATCCTTTAATACTCATCACAGACAAGAAGTTGTCAAATATCCAAGACTTGTTGCCATTGCTTGAGCAAGTAGTACAACAAGGCAGGAAGCTTTTGATAATTGCAGATGATGTTGAAGGTGAAGCACTTGCAACATTAGTAGTTAATAAATTAAGAGGCACATTTACATGCGTTGCAGTAAAAGCTCCAGGATTTGGCGACAGAAGAAAAGAAATGCTGCAAGACATAGCTATCTTGACAGGTGGCCAAGTAATATCTGAAGAAGTAGGTCTTGATCTCAAAGAAGCTAAAATAGACATGCTTGGTCGCGCAAGACAAGTAAAAGTGACAAAAGAAAACACTACAATAGTTGATGGTGCAGGAAATGCTGCAGACATAAAGAACAGAATAAATCAGATAAAAGTTCAGATCGAAGAGACTACATCAGATTATGACAGAGAAAAACTGCAAGAAAGATTGGCTAAACTTTCTGGCGGTGTTGCAGTAATTCAAGCTGGTGCTGCTACAGAGACAGAGCTTAAAGAAAAGAAACACAGAATAGAAGATGCTCTTTCAGCTACGAGAGCTGCTGTAGAAGAAGGTATAGTTCCTGGCGGTGGCACAGCACTGTTAGATGTCATACCAGAAGTACAAAAAGTAGTTGATTCATTAGAAGGCGACTTCAGGACAGGTGCTCAGATCGTGCTGAGAGCATTAGAAGAACCAGTAAGGCAGATAGCAAGAAATGCTGGTGTTGATGGCTCAGTAATCATTGAGAAGATAAAAGAATCAAAAGACCCTGCTTTTGGTTATGATGCATACAAAGAAGAATTTGTAGACATGTTAAAAGCAGGTATAGTTGACCCAACGAAGGTTACAAGGTCAGCACTTCAAAATGCTGCATCTGTTGCGTCAATGATATTGACAACAGAAGCAGTTGTGGCAGACATACCAGAAAAGAATCCACCAGCTCCAGCAGCAGGGGCAGGCATGGACATGATGTAATGAAAATAACCGGGTATCCCCGGTTATTTTTTTGTACTGTTGACATGGACATCTAAATTTGTTATATTGTTTAGTAATTTAATAATAAAATCTTATCCGCATATAATCTGGTGAATAGGCACTGGAGTATCTACAAAGAGCCGTAACTCTTTACTATGGGGAGTTATTGTTGTACTCTTTTTTGCCTGAACGAAATTCTCTGTTCGGGCATTTTTATTATAAACTCAGGCATAATAAATTTTAGAGGAAGGGGATAAAAATGGCTGATAAATTTGTTAAAGAAGGACTGACGTTTGACGATGTACTGCTTATACCGGCAAAATCTGATGTGCTGCCAAAGGAGGTTGACACTAAAACACGCCTTACAAATAGTATAATGTTAAATATACCGTTGATTAGCGCAGGGATGGATACTGTGACAGAATCTTCTCTTGCCATTGCAATAGCAAGAGAAGGAGGGATTGGCATAATACACAAAAATATGCCTATAGAAAGACAGGCTTTAGAGGTAGATAGAGTTAAAAGGTCGGAACACGGTGTTATAACAAATCCTTTTTATTTGTCACCAGAACACAAGATACAAGACGCTGTAGAGCTTATGGAAAGATATAGGATATCTGGAGTGCCTATAACGGTTGATAACAAACTTGTGGGGATAATCACCAACAGAGACATAAGATTTGAAAGCAATTTAGACAGGCCGATTAAAGAAGTCATGACAAAAGAGAATTTAGTCACTGCACCTGTTGGGACTACTATAGATGAGGCTCGGGAAATACTTAAAAAGCATAAGATAGAGAAGTTGCCTCTTGTGGATGATGACAACAATTTAAAAGGATTGATTACCATTAAGGATATTGAAAAGGCTGTAGAATATCCTAATTCTGCAAAAGATTCGAGAGGAAGATTGCTTGTTGGTGCTGCTGTAGGTGTTTCTGCGGATGTCATGGAAAGAGTTCAAGCTCTGGTAGATGCCAATGTAGATGTTGTGGTTGTTGACACGGCTCATGGACATTCTGTCGGTGTCTTAAATACGGTGGAAAAGATAAAGAATAGATTTCCTGATCTTCAGATCATTGCTGGAAATGTGGCGACTGCAGAGGCTACAAGAGATCTGATAGAAAGAGGTGCTGATTGCGTTAAGGTAGGCATTGGGCCTGGTTCAATTTGCACAACGAGAGTCGTAGCAGGAATCGGAGTTCCTCAGATTACAGCAATTTATGATTGTGCGGAGGAAGCCGATAAATATGGTATACCTGTAATCGCAGATGGCGGCATAAAGTACAGTGGAGACATCGTCAAAGCGATTGCTGCTGGTGCATCTACAGTGATGATTGGAAGTCTTTTTGCAGGGACCGAGGAAAGCCCTGGTGAAGTAGAAATATACCAAGGAAGAAGCTATAAAGTATACAGAGGAATGGGCTCAATATCAGCAATGAAGAGCGGAAGCTCTGATCGGTATTTCCAGGAAGGCATGAAAAAACTTGTTCCTGAAGGTGTAGAAGGTAGAGTGCCTTACAAGGGACCTTTGAAGGATACTGTTTACCAGATGATTGGAGGCTTAAGGGCTGGAATGGGCTACTGCGGTGTCCACAATATTGAGGAGCTCAGGACGAAGACAAAATTTATAAAAATAACGAATGCGGGATTAACTGAAAGCCATCCACATGATATAATTATTACGAAGGAAGCTCCAAATTATAGTATTAAATAAAGGAGGATTTTGATGGGAATTAATAGAGAAGTCATATTGATACTTGATTTTGGCGGCCAATATACGCAGCTTATTGCAAGGAGAATAAGGGAAGCAAATGTGTTTTGCGAAATTGTTCCGTACAATATAAAGCCAGAAGAAATTGATAAAAGACAGCCTAAGGGTTTGGTGCTGTCAGGAGGACCTGCCAGCGTTTACACAGAAAATGCGCCAATGTGTGATGAAGGTATATTTAAGCTAAAATATCCTATACTCGGCATTTGTTACGGTGCACAGCTTATGACGATGATACAAGGCGGCAAGGTTGCGGAAGCACCTGTAAGAGAGTATGGGAAAACTGATGTTGTGATAAACAACAACATTCCTTTGTTTAAAGGGATCGAAAAAGAGACAAGTTGTTGGATGAGCCACACGGATCAAATAGAATTACCTCCTAAAAATTTTAAAGTCGTTGCATCGACAGCGAATTGCCCTATTGCAGCAATCGCCAACGTTGAAGGAAAGCAGTACGCGGTACAATTCCATCCAGAAGTAGTACATACTCCAAGAGGTACTGAGATAATCAGGAATTTCTTGTTTGAAGTATGTGATTGCTCTGCAGATTGGACAATGGATTCACTTATAGAGCAGACTGTAAAAGAGATAAGACAAAAAGTCGGAAATGACAAGGTTGTCTGTGCGCTGAGCGGTGGTGTTGATTCATCTGTTGCCGCAGTTTTGGTAAATAGAGCAATACACGACCAGCTAATATGTATTTTTGTAGATAACGGTCTTCTCAGGAAAAACGAAGCTGAAAAGGTAGTCGACACTTTTAAAAACAATTTTGATATGGAGATAATAAAAGTAGATGCAAAGGACAGATTTTTAGAGAAGCTAAAGGGAGTCAAAGATCCTGAAGAAAAGAGAAAGATAATAGGAAACGAGTTTATAGAGGTATTCAAGGAAGAAGCAAAAAAAATCGGCGATGTGAAATATTTAGTGCAAGGTACCCTTTACCCAGATGTCATTGAAAGCGGAAGCCCTGTCGCTTCAACGATAAAAAGCCATCACAATGTAGGCGGATTGCCTGAAGATGTAGGATTTGAGCTTATTGAACCATTGAGAATGCTTTTTAAAGACGAGGTGAGACAGGTTGGAAGAGAACTGGGTATGCCTGATGAGATTTTAAATAGGCAGCCTTTCCCTGGACCGGGACTGGCAGTCAGGATACTCGGAGAAGTGACAGAAGAAAAATTAAACATATTGAGAGAAGCCGACAGCATCGTGTTAAGAGAGATGAAAAAATACGGCTGGTACAACAATGTATGGCAGTCTTTTGCTGTATTGCCAGATATAAAAAGCGTCGGTATCATGGGTGATGACAGAACGTATGCATACCCGATAATTTTAAGGATTGTAGAAAGCAACGATGGGATGACGGCAGACTGGGTGAAGATGCCATACGACATTCTCGAAGACATATCTACAAGCATTGTAAATGAAGTGTACGGTGTAAACAGAGTCTTGTATGACATCACATCGAAACCACCAGCTACAATCGAATGGGAGTAAGGTTTAAGCCTTGTTGATAGTTTAGCATAATTATGATAAAATTATGCTAAACTAATAAAGGGGTGATGATTGT
Source organism: Thermoanaerobacterium aotearoense (assembly GCF_009905255.1). Lineage (NCBI taxonomy): Bacteria > Bacillati > Bacillota > Clostridia > Thermoanaerobacterales > Thermoanaerobacteraceae > Thermoanaerobacterium > Thermoanaerobacterium aotearoense. The sequence continues at coordinate 670,693 of NZ_CP047602.1, forward strand.
ATGCCATATATTAGACCGGTATCAGATTTGAGAAATAATTTTGCAGATATATCAAGAGTCGTCCATGAAACTGGGGAGCCAGTCTTTTTAACCAAGAATGGCTATGGAGATATGGTCGTAATGAGCATGGAAGCTTATGAACGAAAACTGTTTGAAAGTGAAATTTACTTTAAGTTGAAGGAAGCGGAACTGGAAGCCCAAATAACTAAAAAGAGATATTCGCATAAAGAAATTTTTGATGAATTAAAGGCAAAAATTTCTGATAGGATGAAATCTGATAATGCATGATATTAGATACCTACCTTTGGCAAGTAGAGATTTATCAAATATTGTATCTTATATTGTAGATGAATTAAAAGCACCAAATGCAGCAATGGATCTAATTAATGAATTGGATACTTCTATATCAAGGCTTGCACAGTTTCCCTATTCATGCAAGGTGTATCAACCTGAAAAACCTCTTAAAAATGAATATAGAGTATTGCCTGTAAAGAACTATTTGGTGTTTTATGTAGTTAGAGAAGATGTTGTCGAGATTCACAGGATTATATATGCTAAAATGGATTTAGCAAAGCTCATAAAATAATATGATTGACATTGCGGAATAGATGAGCTTTATGAAAAAGACCTAAACACGCAGTGGGAGTAACACGAACATTTTTTAAAAATATCAAAAAAATATTCGTAAAATTATTGACTTGAATTGAAAAACTTGATATTATAATTGTGTCAGGACAAGTAAATAATAGCTCATATAATTCTGAGAATACGGCTCAGAAGTCTCTACCAGACAACCGTAAATTGTCTGACTATGAGTGAAAGTGTACCTGAGGGTTCCAGCCTTATTGTCCATGTGTAGAAAACAGTAAAGGCGTTCGGACCGAGCGGTACAGGCATTGTATTGCCACACCTGTGGGATAAAAGCCCGGGAGGATAGGTTTCACTCTATGTGTTGGAATCTATCATTCCGGGCTTGTTTATTTTTAAAATTCGTTTTTATTTCAATCATAAGGAGGATTATAATGGTAAAAAACAATGAAAAGAGAGGCTTTCTTGACAACTTCTTTAAACTTAAAGAGAATGGCACTACAGTAAAGACAGAGGTCATTGCTGGTATTACGACTTTTATCACGATGGCTTACATCATCTTTGTAAATCCATCGATACTTATGCAAGCTGGTATGAATGCGAAAGGCCTTTTAGGCACTCAAGCAGTAAAAGCAGGTTTGTCTATAGCAAATGACCCTGTAATAGGCGCGGTTTTTGTCGCTACTATATTATCGTCTGTAGCTGCTACTTTAGTCATGGGATTGTTTGCAAATGTTCCTTTTGCTTTATCAGCAGGAATGGGCATGAACGCATTTTTTACATTCTATGTTGTATTGACATTGCACTATTCTTGGCAAGCGGCACTATCACTTGCACTTATAAGCGGCATAATAAATATCATCATTACCGCCACTAAGTTAAGGATACTTATAATAAAGGCGATACCGCAGTCATTGAGAAGCGCTATTGGTGCAGGAATTGGGCTTTTCATTGCAATCATAGGCATGGAAAATGGCGGTATTGTAACGAAAAGCAGCGATACTTTGATAACTTTAGGAAATTTCAAGGATCCTGGCGTAATACTTACTGTAATCGGCATTGCAATAATTGCTATACTTATGAGCAGAGGCGTTAAAGGCGCTATACTGATAGGTATAATTGCCACGACGATTATAGGTATACCGATGGGAATAACGAACGTTTCTAATCTTAAGACGATTGTGCAGATGCCTCCAAGCTTGGCACCAACATTTATGAAGCTGGATTTTGCTGGATTATTAAAGCCTGGCACTGATGGAAATATCATTTCGATACTTACAGGCCTTATAACTGTAATACTGGCGTTTAGCTTGGCTGACATGTTTGATGCAATAGGCACATTGATTGGCACAGGTACAAAGACAGGGATTTTTAAAGAAGATGATTTTGAAAAGTCAAATGGCGGTTTTAAGACGAAATTTGAAAGAGCATTATTTGCAGATGCCATAGGTACAACGTTAGGTTCTTTCTTGGGTACAAGCACTATAACTACTTATGTTGAGAGTGCTTCAGGCATAAGTGAAGGCGGAAAGACTGGTTTGACATCAACTGTCGTTGCAATTCTTTTCTTGGTGTCATTATTCTTTGCGCCAATAATAGGAATAGTTCCTTCGCAAGCCACAGCTCCTGCCCTCATCATCGTTGGGGCATTGATGATAGGCTCTGTGACGAAGGTGAATTTTGAAGATTTTAGTGAAGCATTTCCTGCTTTTATGACAATTGCTTTCATGCCATTTACTTACAGTATATCAAATGGCATAGCTGCAGGATTTATCTTCTATCCGATCACGAAGATAGTTGTTGGTAAGGCTAAAGAAGTTCATCCATTAATGTATATAATTGGACTTTTGTTCTTATTGAGATTTGCATTCTTTATGGGGTAAAGCAGATAAAATGCAGAAAGGAAGAAATTCCTTTCTGCATTTTGCAAATAAAACAAATATAGAGGAGGAGTCTAACGTTATGGCGAAAGTTGCAGTTGTCATGGGAAGCGATTCAGACTTTCCATTGATGAAGAAAGCATTAGATGTTTTTAAGCAGTTTGGAATTGACTATGATGTAAGGGTTATTTCAGCACATAGGACACCAGATGTGGCGCACGACTTTGCAAAAAATGCAGCTTATAGAGGATACGAAGTCATAATAGCGGCAGCAGGGAAAGCAGCTCACTTAGCTGGTGTCATGGCATCTATGACGCCGCTTCCTGTCATTGGAGTTCCTGTAAAATCATCTACATTAGATGGTTTGGATTCGCTTTTGTCTACTGTTCAAATGCCTCAGGGCATACCAGTTGCCACTGTTGCCATAGACGGAGCATACAATGCGGCGTTGTTGGCAGTAGAGATACTTGGGGTAAAGTATCCTGAGATTATGGAAAAAGTCGTTGAATACAAAAACAATTTAGCAGAGGAAGTTATTGAGAAAGATAAAAAATTACAGGGGGAGATTTTATAATGGAAAAGTTAAGCATGTTGTACGAAGGTAAGGCGAAAAAGGTCTATAAGACTACAGATGAAGATTATTACATTATTGAGTACAAAGATGATGCTACAGCATTTAACGGCATAAAAAAAGGCACTATTCAAAACAAAGGCGTGTTAAACAATGAAATATCTGCTATTTTGTTTGAGCTACTTGAAAAAGAAGGCATTCCAACACATTTTGTAAAAAAACTTAGTGACAGAGAAATGCTTGTTAAAAGCGTAGAAATCTATCCTATTGAAGTTTTAATAAGGAATTATGCAGCAGGAAGCATATCAAAGAGATTAGGGATAGAAGAAGGAACAAAACTTAAAAGGACGGTTTTAGAATTCTGCTACAAGAACGATGAGCTTGGAGATCCTTTCATAAATGAGTACCACATAGAAGCGATGGAATTAGCCACAAAGGAAGAAGTAGATACTATAAAAGAATATTCTTTTAAGATCAATGATATACTTTCAAAATTTTTCACATCGAAAAACATCATTTTAGTAGATTTTAAATTGGAATTTGGCAAATCTAAAGATGGCATAGTTTTGGCTGATGAGATTTCACCAGACACGTGCAGATTTTGGGACAGCGTAACGAAGGAAAAACTGGACAAAGACAGGTTTAGAAGAGATCTCGGAAATGTAGAAGGAGCTTATGTGGAAGTATTGAATCGACTTGAAAAACAGTGAGGTAAAATTATGATTGAAACTGTAAAGTTAAAAGAAGAATGTGGAGTATTTGGAGCATTTAGCTTAAATAATCCGATACATCACCATATATACTATGGACTTCAAGCACTGCAGCATCGTGGTCAGGAAAGCGCAGGAATTGCTGTGCTAAAAGGCTCTTATGTAAACTGCATAAAAGGTATGGGGCTTCTATTAGAAGTGTTTTCTAAAGAAAACATAGATGACCTTGAAGGAAATGTAGGAATAGGTCATGTAAGATATTCGACTACTGGAAACAGCGATGCCTGCAATGCGCAGCCATTTGTTGCGAATTTTAGCAGTGGATATATGGCTTTGGCGCATAACGGCAATTTGATAAACGCATTAGAGCTTAGAAAAGAGCTGGAAGAGGAAGGCAGGATTCTTCAGACCACATCTGACAGCGAGATCATACTTCACTTGATAGCTAAGTATTATCGCAACGGACTGGTGGAATCTCTCGTAAAGACGATAGAAAAGATTAAAGGCTCGTACGCATTGGTTATATTGATGGAAGACAAGCTAATAGGAATAAGAGACAAAAATGGCATCAGACCACTTTGCATAGGCGTAAAGGATGGAAATTACTATCTATCATCTGAATCGTGCGCACTGGATGTGATTGGAGCAGAGCTTATTAGAGATGTAGAGCCTGGAGAGATAGTTATAATAGATAAAAATGGTTTAAACTCTGTGAAAGTCGACACTTTTGAAAAAAAGATGCCATGTGTTTTTGAGTATATATACTTTTCGAGGCCTGACAGCGTATTAGAAGGAGTTAGCGTTTATAAGGCAAGGTATGAAATGGGAAAGAGATTAGCCATAGAAAGCAGTGTAGATGCTGATTTGGTGGTACCCGTTCCTGATTCTGGAGTACCGGCTTCGCGAGGATACTCTTTTCAATCAGGTATTCCAATAGGAGAGGGGCTTATTAAAAATAAGTATATAGGACGAACTTTTATCTGTCCAAAACAGAAAGACAGGGAAATCGGTGTGCGAGTCAAATTAAATGTCTTAAAAGAGCTGGTAAAGGATAAAAGAATCGTATTGATTGACGATTCTATTGTACGAGGCACTACTATGAAAAGGCTTGTGTCGCTTTTGAAAAAAGGCGGTGCAAAAGAAGTACACGTAAGGATAAGTTCTCCTCCTGTCAAGTATTCCTGTTATTTTGGAATAGATACTCCTACTAAGAAAGAGCTGGTAGGTTCATACATGGAAGTGAAGGATATCCGGGATTACATTGGAGCAGACAGCTTAAGCTTTTTAAGCTTAGAAGGTTTAAAAGAAAGTGTGGGCTTAGAAAGCATCTGTGCAGCATGTTTTGATGGAAAGTATCCTATGGAAGTCCCAAAAGAAGGCAGCAAATACCTTTTTGAAAAAAAGTAAATTTAAGGAGGATGCCATGGACTACAAAGATGCTGGTGTAAATATAGATGAGGGAAATAGATTTGTAGAAATGATAAAGCCTATTGCGAAAGCCACTATAAAAGGCGGTGTTTTAAATGGAATAGGCGGTTTTGGAGCTCTTTACCAACTGACAGATTATAAGAATCCTGTTCTGGTTTCAGGCACAGATGGGGTTGGGACAAAGCTAAAGATTGCTTTTATGATGAAAAAGTACGATACTATAGGTGTAGACTTAGTTGCCATGTGTGTTAATGATATAATCGTCAGTGGTGCAAAACCTTTATTTTTCCTTGACTACTTTGCTACTGGGAAGTTGCAAAGCGATGTAGGCATTGAAGTTATAAAAGGCATTGCAGCAGGATGCAGTGAAGCGGAGTGTGCATTGATAGGAGGAGAGACAGCAGAGCTTCCAGGTATGTACAATGAAGGCGAATTTGACCTTGCTGGTTTTGCAGTAGGCGCTGTTGAAAAAGACGAGATAATCGACGGCAGAAATATTGAAGTCGGTGATGTAATAATAGGACTTGCATCATCAGGGATACACTCCAATGGATATTCATTGGTGAGAAAAGTCTTGTTTGATGTAGGCAAAATGAGCACTGATGATTATATAGAAGAATACGGACTGTCGTTAGGGGAAGTCATCTTAAAACCTACAAGAATATATGTGAAAGCTTTTAAATCCTTAAAAGGCATAAACATTAAAGGGATGGCCCACATAACAGGCGGAGGATTTGTAGACAATATACCGAGGACGTTAAAAGACGGCGTATCTGCCAGAATAGACAAAAAATCGTGGGATGTCCCGCACATATTTAGCCTAATAAAAGACATTGGAAACATTGATGACATAGAAATGTACAGGACGTTTAACATGGGAATCGGGATGATCATTATTGTTCCAAATCATCAATGTGACGATGCAGTAAGCCGGTTAAAAGCTGCGGGTGAGAAACCATTTATAATAGGAGAAATTGTAAATGGTGAAAAAGAGGTATTGCTATGAGATTATTGGTTATGGCGTCAGGAAATGGCACTGACTTTCAGTCTATCATAGATGGCATTAAAAGCGGATATATCAACGCTGAAATTGTGGCTCTTATTAGCGATAAAGAAGGAGCGTACGCTTTGAAAAGGGCTGAAATGAACAATATACCTGCTTATTGTATCCCTAAAAAGAAGTTAAAAGACAAGTTTTATAATGAGCTTGCCAATGTTATCAATGAGATAAATCCAGATGGAATAATCTTGGCAGGTTTCATAACGATATTGAACGAAGAGATCGTAAATAAGTATCATAATAGGATAATAAACATACATCCGTCTTTAATACCATCGTTTTGTGGCAAAGGGTACTACGGCATAAATGTCCACAAGGCTGTCGTTGATTACGGTGTAAAATACACTGGCTGCACAGTTCATTTTGTTGACTCAGGCGCAGATACGGGGCCTATCATAATGCAAGATGTGGTAAAGGTTGAAGATGACGATACACCTGAAACGGTAGCATCTAAAGTCTTGAAGCTGGAGCACAGATTGCTGCCTTATGCTGTAAAGCTGTTTACTGAAGGAAGGCTTAAAGTTGAAGGAAGAAAGGTTTATATAAAATAGGAGGTATGATGATGTCAAAGAGAGCATTGATAAGCGTGTCTAAAAAGGATGGAATTGTGGACTTTGCAAAGAAGTTAGATGAGATGGGATATGAGATATTATCGACTGGCGGCACGTACAGGCTATTAAAGGATATGGGCATAAACGCCGTAAAAGTCTCAGATGTTACAGGTTTTCCTGAGATCTTAGATGGCAGAGTCAAAACACTGCATCCTAAGATACACGGAGGACTTTTAGCCATAAGAGACGATGAAAACCATAGAAGGCAGTTGGAGGAAAATGGTATAAAGCCTATCGACATAGTAGCAGTAAATCTGTATCCTTTTAAAGAGACGATATTAAAAGACGATGTTACGCTGGAAGATGCAATAGAGAATATAGACATCGGCGGACCTTCCATGATTAGAGCTGCGGCTAAAAACTACAGATACGTGACAGTCTTAGTTGATCCTGACGACTACGATAAAGTTGTTGAGGAGATAAAAGAATACGGCAATACGAAGGAAGAAACCAGATTTTACCTTGCGATGAAAGCATTTGGACACACCGCATCATACGATTCACTTATATACAATTACCTTTTAGATAAAAATGGCGTAGAGTTTCCTGATACAATAACCTTTTCTTTTGAGAAATCGCAGGACATGAGATATGGCGAGAATCCACATCAAAAAGCTGCATTTTACAAAAACTCATTGAAATCTTTTGGAATATCTGAATGCGTAAAGCTGCATGGGAAAGAGCTTTCTTTCAACAATATAAACGACGCAAATGCTGCGATTGAACTACTTAAAGAGTTTGATGAACCTGCCGCAGTGGCAGTAAAGCATACAAATCCATGTGGCGTTGCAGTTGCAGACAATATATACGATGCCTTCAAGAAAGCTTACGAATGCGATCCAGTTTCAATATTTGGCGGCATTGTGGCGTTTAACCGCAAATTAGATGCAAATACGGCTTTAGAGCTTTCGAAGATATTCTTAGAGATAATAATAGCTCCTGACTTTGAGGAAGAAGCGTTGGCGATTCTTGAGAAAAAGAAAAATGTTAGAATTCTCAAACTTTCAGATGGATATGTAAAAGAGTACGATTTGAAGAAGGTAGAAGGCGGAATATTGGTTCAGGAAAAAGATGAAGTTGACCTGTACGATGATAAACTGACTGTCGTCACAAAAAATGCTCCAAGTGAAAGGGAGCTTAAGGATTTAAGGTTTGCTTGGAAAGTCGTGAAGCATGTGAAATCAAATGCCATCGTTTTGGCTAAAGACGGCATGACTGTTGGAATTGGAGCAGGGCAGGTGAACCGCATTTGGCCTACAGAGCAGTCCATAAGACAAGCAGGTGAAAAAGCAAGGGGAAGTGTGTTGGCTTCAGATGCGTTTTTCCCATTTCCTGATGTTGTGGAAGAAGCATCAAAAGCAGGCATTACATCAATTATCCAGCCAGGTGGGTCTATAAATGATGATGCATCCATTGATGCGGCAGATAAAGCTGGGATTTCAATGATATTCACAGGTATAAGGCATTTTAAACATTAAATGGATGCCTCGATTGTTTGGAGGAGAGAGTATGAATGTTCTTGTTATAGGTGGCGGTGGCAGAGAGCATGCCATAGTTAAAAAGATCAGGGAAAGCGAAAAGGTAGATAGAATATATTGTGCCCCCGGAAATGGTGGTATTTCTGATATAGCAGAATGTGTTGATATAAATGTATCTGATGTGGAGAAGCTTAAGAAATTTGCTATTGATAGCAATGTAGACTTGACGATCGTGGGTCCTGAAGTTCCTCTGATGAAAGGCATAGTTGATGAATTTGAAAGCAGCGGACTTAGAATTTTTGGACCGAGAAGAGATGCCGCTGCTATAGAAGGCAGCAAATATTTTACAAAACTGCTGCTTCATAAGTACAACATTCCTACTGCCAGATTTAAGGCTTTTGACAGATATGATGCGGCATTAAACTTTTTAAAGGATGTATGGTATCCTGTTGTCATAAAGGCTGACGGATTAGCGCAAGGAAAAGGAGTATTTTTGGTATACAGCTATAAAGAGGCAAAAGAAGCTTTAGATATACTTATGAAGGAAAAACGGTTTGGAACATCTGGCGATACAGTGATAATAGAAGAGATGCTTTTCGGAAAAGAAGTTTCTGTGTTGGCATTTACTGATGGAAATACGATAGTCCCGATGGTATCTGCTATGGACTATAAGAGAATCTACGATGGGGATAAAGGGCCAAATACAGGTGGCATGGGCAACATAGCTCCAAATCCTTACTTTGGTGATAAACTGCTTAGTGTTGTAGTGGAAACCATATTAAAACCAGTCATAGCTTCTCTGAAAAAAGAAGGGATAGTATACAAAGGAGTCCTTTACGCTGGGCTAATACTTACAGAAGATGGACCGAAAGTTTTAGAATTCAATGCAAGGTTTGGAGATCCTGAGACACAGGTTGTCCTTCCGCTTTTAAAGACAGATCTTATTGACATAGTAGAGGCTATAATCGATGAAAGGCTTAGTGATATGAAAATAGAATGGGAGGATAAAAAAGCTGTCTGCGTAGTGGCAGCGTCAGAAGGTTACCCTGGTGAGTTTGATACAGGGCATGATATAACAGGTGTTGAAAATACAGATGGAGTTTTTGTCTACCATGCAGGAACTGTAAAAAGAGACGGCAAGTACAAAACGTCTGGTGGGAGAGTCTTGGAAGTCACAGCGCTGGGAAATACTTACGAAGAAGCAAGAGAAAAAGCGTATGATGAGCTTAAGAAGATACACTTTGAAGGAATGTATTTTAGAAGCGATATAGGCATCATTTGAAAGTGAACCCGTATGGTTTTGCCATGCGGGTTTTTTGCATCTTTGTTATCAATCCACACTTTTTGTGATATTATATAATAGAATATCAACAAAATAGGATGTGGTGAAATGGATAGAAGACCGATAGGAGTGTTTGACTCAGGTGTAGGCGGACTTACAGTATTGAAGAAATTAAAGGAACTATTGCCAAATGAGGATTACATATATTTTGGTGATACAAAAAGAGTGCCGTACGGTGATAAGCCTAAAGATGAAATAGAAATGTATGCAAAGCAGATAATCAATTTTATGAATGAGAAAAACACTAAGATAATAGTTATTGCTTGCAATACTACGTGTGCTTCAATCGATAAGAGTGAATATAACGAGATTCTTTTTAGTGTTTTGGAAGCTGGGGCCGAAAGCGCTGCCGGCATTACAAGGAACAATAAAGTTGGTATAATAGCTACTACAAGGACAGTAGAAAGCGGTAGCTACGCTAAAACTATAAAACTTAAAAATAAAGATGCAGACATTTTCCAAAAAGCTTGTCCAGGATTTGTTCCATTGGTGGAAAAAGGGCTATCAGAAAGTGACGAATCGTTTAAATTGGCTGAGGAATATTTAAAAAATTTAAACGATGAGGGAATTGACACGCTTGTCTTAGGGTGTACCCATTATCCGATACTTTTAAATGCCATCAAAAATGCCGTAAGGGAAGATGTGCTAATAGTTGATCCGGCTATTAGATTGTCATATGATGTGATGAATTATTTGAAAGAAAATGATATGCTTAATTTGACTGGCGGTGAAACTCATTATTTTGTAAGCGGCGATGCGAAAAAATTTGCAGATGTTGCGAAACTCATACTAAATGAAGATATCGAGAACATAAGCTGCGTTGACATAGAGAAATATTAAAATTATAAAGAGGGGAGAAACATGAATGAAATTTTAAAAGAAGCCATAAAGATTCAAGAGGAAATCGTAGAGATAAGGAGAAAAATACACAGAGAGCCGGAGCTTGGATTTGAGGAGACAAAGACGTCTGAGCTTGTAAAGAGGTATCTTGGCAGTTTAGGAATCGAAACAAGGACAATTGCAAAGACCGGCATTGTAGGGACGATTTACGGCAATGGGCAGAAAACTATAGCTATTAGAGCTGATATGGATGCACTTCCAATACAGGAAGAAAATGATTTGCCTTATGCTTCGGCTGTACCTGGCAAAATGCACGCTTGTGGACATGATGTGCATACGGCAATTGCTCTTGGAGCAGCTAAGCTTATATCTAAGATGAAAGATAAAATTGATGGCAATGTGAAATTTATCTTTCAACCTGCTGAGGAGACTACAGGAGGAGCTAAGCCTATGCTTGATGCAGGTGTTTTTGATGATCCAAAAGTAGATGCGATCATAGGCTTGCACGTAGACCCAGACCTCAATGTTGGACAAATTGGCTACACATATGGAAAAGCTTACGCGTCATCGGATATGTTTGACATAAACGTAATAGGCAAAAGCAGCCATGGAGCGGAACCCCACAAATCTGTAGACCCTATAGTAATATCTGCAAACATAATCAACATGATTCAAGCAGTCGTAAGCAGAGAATCAAATCCATTAGAGCCTCTTGTCATAACTATCGGCAGCATTGAAGGCGGATACGCCAGAAATGTCATTGCCAGCAAAGTGCGCATGTCTGGAATAATAAGGATGCTAAATGAGGAAAACCGCCACAAGATAGCCTCAAGGGTTGAAGACATAGCTAAAAATACTGCAGAAGCGATGGGAGGCAAAGCCGAATTTAATCGCGTGGAAGGATATCCGTGCCTTATAAACGATAGCAGTATGATAGACATAATGAAAAGAAGTGCTGCATCAATCGTAGGTGATAGCAATGTAATAAGCGTATTGCCGACGCTTGGCGTTGAAGATTTTGCATACTACTTGAAGAAAGTTCCCGGATGCTTTTATAAATTAGGATGTGGAAATAAGGAGAAGGGAATAGATAAGCCCATTCACAACAACATGTTTGACGTTGATGAAAGCTGCATTCCTTATGGCATAGCTATACATGTATTGACTGCCATAAATTATTTAAAAAATGACTCAAAAGATGCAGTTAAGCAAAAGAGGACGCTTAAAAATATGTTTAATTACAGCGACTCTTTATAGAATTAGCAATTTTATTAAAAAATTTTTGTAACCAATAAAAATAAATTGGAAATCAAAAACGCCTTTGATACATATTTATGCATAATTTTTTGCCATATATAGCCATGCTGATGTATAATTTTGAGAATAGGTTTATATATTTGCAAAAATACAGGAAATCTTGCAAAAATAATTTATATGAAGTAAATCTTGACAAAATTAGATTTTTGATGCATAATATGTATTGAAGGGTGGGTGATGAAAGATGTTATTTATAATTACATTGATGGCATTTATAATGATATTTGTACCCGCAACGATAGAGAAAGACAATACTGAGTACGAAGAATTTTTAAGAAGTGAGTTTGGCTACAAAGATACGGTTGATACAGCAATTAAAAATGAAGATTTCAGTGAATTAGCGTATAGTTACAAGTTAAGATAGATGAAAGATTCCTCCCATTTAAAACACTACATCCGGCTATGCCGGATATTTTTATTTTCTGCCCCGAACCCATTGGCTTAATGTTGGTAAATGTGAAGAAAAATGATAAAATATAATGTATCAACAATCAACGAGGTGATATAATGGAGATAAAAGTTGAAAGCTTTAAATTAGATCATAGAACGGTGAAAGCACCGTACGTGAGAAAATCAGGCACTTTAGTTGGACCTAACGGTGATGTTGTAACCAAATACGACATAAGGTTGACACAGCCAAATGTAGATTCAATACCTACAGGTGGCATTCATACATTAGAGCATTTATTTGCTACTTACTTTAGAGATTATTTCGACGACATAATAGATATTTCACCTATGGGGTGCAGGACTGGATTTTACCTTACAAAGTTTGGAGACACATCAATTGACGAGATAAAAGATGCCTTGAAAAAAGTCTTGGAAAGGGTCTTAGCTACAAAAGAAGAAGATGTGCCTGCTACAAATGAGATTCAGTGCGGAAATTATAGAGACCATTCTCTTTTTACAGCGAAAGAATATGCGAAGGCTGTTTTGGAAAAACTTTGATGAGTAATATATATTAAAAGCCGCGAATAAACTATTGTGAGGTGTCATGTATGCGCAATAGATCTTTTGTTCGCGGTGCTTTTATTTTAACTATAGCCAATATAGTTGATAGGACTATTGGGTTTGTATTCAGAATCATTCTTTCTAATCTGCTGGGCTCTGAAGGAACCGGCATATATCAAATAGCCCTGCCAATTTATTTTGTATCGATAACATTTATAACATCAGGCATTACGGCAGTTACGTCCCGGTTTGTGTCTGAAGAAAGAGCCAAAAATAACAAAAAAAATATTTTCAGCATAATGGAAGTTTCTTTTTTTATCGTAATTGTAATGGGTATAGCAATTTCTTCTATAATATTTTTTAATGCCAAGTACATATCAAACAACTTGCTTCACGAGCCACGAGCGTATCTATCAATATTGATTTTTTCACCTGTACTGATTGTGGTTTCATCATCTTCTATATTCAAAGGCTTTTTCCAAGGTTTAATTAACATGGTTCCTGCATCGGTGTCTGAGATTGTTGAGCAGATAGTGAGAGTTTTTTTGACATTGTATTTATTCAGCGTATTTACAGGAATGAAGCTGGAGTATGCTGCAGCAATAGCCGTATTTGGAATAGCCATAGGAGAAGTAACAAGTTTTATCATGTATATATTTTACTACAGGCGCGAATTAAAATACATAAACGAGGAAATGCCAAATGAAGGTACAATATGGAAGAAGGCAGATATTGCAAAGACAGTAATAAAGACATCTTTTCCAATTACCATCTCAAGAATGATTGTAAACATTTTGGACTTGTTTGAATCTCTAATTATACCTTCAAAACTTGTTAAATCGGGACTTTCACACAAAGAAGCTATATCTGAGTTTGGTAAGCTGTCTGGGATGGCTTATCCTCTTGCATACATGCCTGCAGTTATAACAATGAGCTTATCAGTTACAGTGCTTCCTGCCGTTTCAGAAGCGGCATCTTTAAAAAGATGGGATACAGTAAGACAGAGGATAAATCAAGCGATAGGGTATACTACTATGATAGGCATACCGGCAGCCGTATTGTTTGTAATGTTGCCTGATGAAATAGCTTCACTGCTTTACCCTAAAAGTCCAGGCGTCGGCGTACTTGTTAAGCTTATAGCTGCAGGAAGCATTTTTGCGTATCTTGAATCAATAGTCACAAGCATATTAAATGGGCTTGGAATGCAAAATTTAGTTTTGAGAAATTCTGCTATATGGACTGCAATCTCTGTGATTGCCATGTATTTATTAGTGCCTATACCAAGTTTAAGGCTTTTCGGGTACATTTACGGCTTCATATTCGCTGATGCCTTTGTCTTCTTTTTAAATTTTAAAGCATTAGTTAAGCTTACTAATTTAGAAATTGATTTTAACAATTGGTTCTTAAAACCACTTATAGCTGCACTTATAATGGGCATTTATGACACGATCGTTTATTTTAATCTGACTGCAGCAATTGCGAACGAATGGATTACAATGTCTATTACAGTATTATCGGGATTTTTAGTGTACATTATATCATGTCAACTTGTGAAGCTTCCATACTTGGAGGACTTAAACAGACTGATATTTTCCAGAAATAAATAATAAAACCCGCTTAAAACGGGTTTTTTCTCATGTTAAAAAGCTGGAACTATAGCGCCTTTGTACTTGTCTTCGATAAATTTCTTGACCTCATCAGAATTTAAGGCTTTTGCCAACTTTTGTATCGCTGGATCGTTTTGATTGTCCTCCCTTACGACTAATACATTAGCATAAGGAGAATTTTTGTCTTCCATAAAAATTGCGTCCTTTAGAGGATTTAAGTTTGCCTCTAATGCAAAATTAGTGTTTATAATGGCTAAATCCACATCTTGAAGTGTCCTTGGAAGCTGAGGTGCTTCAAGCTCTACAATTTTTAGGTGCTTTGGATTATCTACGATGTCTCTGGGAGTCTGTGTAAGGCCATTTGGATCTTTTAGCTTGATTAGTCCCTCTTTTTGCAGTAGCAGCAGTGCTCTTCCTTCGTTTGTAGCATCATTTGGTACAGCTACTGTTGCGCCATCTTTCAACTCATCCTTTGATTTTATCTTTTTTGAATATGCGCCCATCGGTTCCACGTGCACTTTGACTAATGGGACTAATTTTACATTATTTTTCTTTTCAAAGTCCTCAAGGTACGGAACGTGCTGGAAGAAATTTGCATCGATTTGCTTGTCGACAAGTGCAGTATTTGGCGTCACATAATCTGTAAATTCTTTTATTTCAAGATCTATGCCTTCTTTTGCAAGGATAGGCTTTACTACGTTAAGTATTTCTGCGTGTGGGTTTGGCGTTGCGCCAACGACTATTTTCGTCGTTTTATTAGAGCTATCTGCATTTGAGTTTGCATTGGATGCGGTGGATACATTGTTGGACTTTGTGCATCCTGATAAGATAAATGCAAATGTTAATATAAGCGTGAGAAATAACAATGATTTTTTCATTACATACCATCCTTTCATCTTTTATCAACTTTTTTTGCGAGATAGTTTCCTATTCTTTGCACGATTTCTACAAAGATTATTAAGACGATGATTGTGGCAATAAGCACATCTGTCTGAAACCTTTGATACCCATATCTTATAGCGAGATCTCCTAAACCACCTCCTCCGATAGCACCTGCCATAGCAGAATACCCTAAGATGTTTATCACTGTAAGGGTTATTCCCAGTACAAGCGATGGCAATGATTCTGGAATCATGACTTTAAATATTATCTGTGGTATTGAAGCGCCAACTGATATAGATGCTTCAATGACGCCCCAGTCTACTTCTTTTAGGGATGACTCTATAACTCTTGCCACAAATGGTGCCGCTGCAATGGACAGTGGCACTATGGCTGCAGTAGGTCCTATAGTTGTGCCAACTATAAGCCTTGCCAATGGGAAGATCGCGATTATGAGAATTATGAATGGCACAGATCTCATGACATTGATCACAGTACCTAATATCTGATTTAACTTTAGATTTTCCTTTATATGACCTTTATCAGTTATGACGAGTATTATGCCAAGAGGCATTCCTATGATTACTGAGAAAAGCGTTGAGAAAAATACCATGTATAAAGATTCCCAAAGAGGCTCTTCCATAAGCTGCCACAAGTTTAACAGATATTGCAATGCATTAGACGATACCATTTTTAAGCACCTCTATTCTAAGACCATTATTTTCTAAGAATTTTATCGCATCTTTTATGGAGTTTTCTTCACCACTTATTTTTATTAGGAGATTTCCTATTTGTGAGTTTTGCACCCTTTCGATATTTCCAGAAATGATATTAACTTCAACATCAAAATTTTTTATCATGTGGGATATGACAGGCTGATTGCTGCTGCTGTCAAAAAACGATAATCTTAAGATTTCCTCGTTTGGATTTTCGTCATCAAGCAATATATCTGGCGGAAGTTCAGCTATCATATCTTTTAAAAATCTCTTAGACGTTTCTGTTGAAGGATTTGAAAAGATGTCTATTACATTTCCTTCCTCGATTATTCTACCGTCTTCTAAGACTGCCACTTTGTCGCACAGATTTCTTATGACAGACATTTCGTGAGTTATCACCACGATTGTAATTCCGTATTGCTTGTTTATGTTCTTTAAAAGATTTAAAATGGATTCTGTCGTGGTGGGGTCTAAAGCGGATGTGGCTTCATCAGATAGAATTATGTCTGGGTTATTTGCTAAAGCCCTTGCAATGCCTACACGCTGTTTTTGACCTCCAGACAACTGCGAAGGATATGCGTATTTTTTGTCTTTTAAATCTACTACATCCAGCAACTCATCAACGCGCTTTTTTATGACAGAGTCGCTGACTTTCGAGATCTTAAGAGGAAATGCTATGTTTTCATACACTGTAGAGTTCATCAGAAGATTGAAATGCTGAAATATCATGCCAATCTTCTTTCTCATATTTCTCAGTTCTTTTGGCTTTAGCTTTGTCATTTCTACGCCGTTTATCAATATGCTGCCAGATGTGGGTTTTTCCAGCATGTTGATGCATCTTATCAATGATGATTTTCCTGCGCCGCTTAAACCCATTATGCCGTAAATTTCACCATCGCTTATGGTTAAGTTGATGTCTTTTAAAGCCACTACGTCTTTTCCGCTTGTGCTGTAAACTTTGCTTAAATTTTTTATTTCGATCAAATCTTCACCTTCTTTTCACAAATGTAATTTAAAAAAGCAATAAAAAAAACCTCCAATGAAAGAGGTTTCGTCCTCTCTCATCTCTCAGCAATCGCTGCAGGAATTGGCACCATTGCACATACGTGCCGGTTGCCGGGTTTCATCGGGCCAGTCCCTCCACCTCTCTGGATAAGAGAATAATTTCGTTTTTAGTTGTTAAAATGATTATATAGGATAGATGTTGAAAAGTCAAGCAAAATTTTCATTCGACAGTATTAAATTTTTGTCACAATGAATCTGACAGTGTATTCACAAGTTTGTGTTGATTTAGTTAATAAATTGGTTATAATTAAGATGAAAGATAAGTTAACTTATTAATAATTTGTCGTAGACGAAAGGACAAATATTTATGAAAGAGTTAAGTAGGCGCCAATTAGAAATTTTCAAAAGGGTTCTTTCGAAAGAAGTTTCCAGTCTAGACGATATCGTCGTTTTATACAAGTTAAGCAAAAGGACTGTTTACAGGGAAATAAATGCCATAAATGAGTATATAAAAGGATACAATTTAAGGCTTAAAAATGACGATGGTATATTAGTCTTAGAGGGAACTGATAGCGATATTGAAAAATTCAAATTTGACGTAATAGGGTATAGGCCAAGCATTGATGCTGACAAAAGGCGAAAATTGATATTGTCTGAGCTTTTGCAGATGAAAGAACCTGTAAAGCTTGAGTACTTTGCTAAAGAGTACAATGTGACTACTGCGACAATAAGCTATGACATCAAAGAGATTGATAAGTGGCTAAATAAGCAAAATGTTACAATTGTAACTAAACCTGGCGTTGGCATATACGTAAAAGGCGATGAAAGCAATATAAGAAGGGCTATAATAAATTTTTTATACGACAATGTAGAGACAAAAGACCTAATTGAGTTTTTAAATAAAGGGTACAATAATATAAACAAGCTTAGTGAAGACATAAATGATAGATTACTCAGGCTTATAGACTACGATACGGTTCTAAAGATAGAAAAGGCCATACAGAAATTGGAGAAGTCTCTTGATTACGAGTTAGCCGAAAGCTCCTACATGGGGCTTACAGTGCATTTGGCATTGGCTTTAAAAAGAATAAAAGAAGGCGAAAAGATAAAAATAGGTACTGAAAGCCTTTATGAGCTTAAGAAGTCAGATGAGTACAAGTTTGCGGAAATGCTCGCTGGATTTCTGGAAGAAGAATTTGATATTTCTATTCCTGAAGATGAAATCGGTTATATAACGATTCATTTACAGGGCGCAAGATATAGGGCAAATACCGAAGACGTAAATGACGAGCTGTTAAATGAAATACTGCATGAAATGATCAGTGTTGCAGAAGATGAATTTGGCACTAATTTTAAAGACGATACGATGCTTTTAAGTGGTTTAAAGACGCACTTAAGGCCTACTATTTTCAGACTTCGCATGGGCCTTGCTATTAGAAATCCGTTAATAAAAGACATCAAAGAAAGGTACAGCGGTTTATTTGAAAAATGCATATCTATTGCAAATGTGATTAAAGACAAGCTTAATGTTGATGTGCCTGATGACGAAATTGGCTATATTGCGATGCATTTTGGTGCATCTATGGCAAGAAAAAGTGACAAGACGAAAAGGCACAATATCTTAGTCGTATGTGCCAGCGGCATAGGAACATCCAGGATGCTTCTGTCAAAGCTTCAGATGTTTCCGCAATTAAACATTGTAGATACGGTATCAAGCTTGAGAGTCAAAGACTTTAAAGACAGAGATGATATTGACTTGATTGTATCTACAATTCCAATAGATGTAAAAGACAAAGAGACCATAATAGTCAATCCGCTTCTTTTAGATGAAGATGTGAAAAGGCTGAAAGACGCCTTAAACACAGATTTTATAATGGACTTTTCGGAGAAAAAAGTCATAGGCGACAGATACAAAGAGTTGGAACACATTGCATGGTATGGCAAGAGAATAATTGAGCTGTGCGATTCCCTTAAGCTTAAAGATGTGTATGGCAAGAACTCGAAAGCCATCATAGATTCTTTCTTAGAAGATTTTGCTGGTAATGATGGAATTAATAATGAGAAGATAAAGCAGATAGAAGATAAGCTTCTGGGTAGAGAAAGCCTCGGAAAGATTATACTTCCAGGAAAAGGATTTGTAATCTACCACTGTACAGCATCTGATTTGATTGAGCCAATCCTCATCTTTGGAAAAGTGAAAAGCGATGTCAAGATGAAAAATTTGATTAACGAGTATGAAACCATAAAAACGGCTTTTCTAATGGTCGCACCTGATGATGACAAGATGTGGATAGAAATACTTGGCGATTTAAGTGTTTCGTTTATTGAAAGCAAAGACTTGGTAAAAAATCTCAATGAGATTGATAAAATTGATGAGGCGAAGGAAATTGTCAAGAAAGCCTTGATGGATAAGTATTACGATGAAATAAAAAGAAATCTTGTAGGTGATTAAAATGTTTAGTATTTCGGTAAAACAGCGAAAAATTTTCTATACGATGCTGTCTTTAGTGTGGATTGCAACTGCTGTGTATTCTATGGTAAATGATACATTTGCACATGGCTTAGAGATTCTCTTGTTTGGTGCATTTTTCATTGCGGGAATTGCTCTTATACAAGCATACATGATAAGGATGCTTAAATTATATGACAAAAATTTAAAAAATGAAATAAAAAAGAAAAACAAAAAAAGGAGGTAATTTACTATGGCTATACATGGTGTTATATTGTGCAGTTGGGGTGCTACATCAAGCGCATTAGCCAAGAAAGTGACTGATGAAGCAAAAAAACAAGGTTTAGATGTGACAGTAGATGCAGGAGGCACAGGCGAATTCAAGAAGAAAGCTGAAGAATACGATGTTGCTCTTTTAGAGCCACAGGTAAGGCATTTAAAGAAAGAAGTAGAGACAATAGCCGAGAAGTTTGGCATTCCTGTTGACATCGTTGATATGCAGGCTTTTGCACTTATGGATGCAAAAAAGATATTGAATCAGATCATCGAGCTTGCTAAGAAAAATGGGAAAGATGCGTAGGAGGTAATAAGATGAACGAAAGACTTACTAACAATTGGTTTATGAAATGGATGGAGTCATCTTTGATGCCTGTACTGGCAAGGATTGCTCAAAATGTCATACTTCAATCTATAAGAGATGCTTTTTCAAGTTTTGCATTGCCAGTCATATTGACAGGTTCATTGTTTCTGATAATAGCTAATCCACCACTTGCAGAAGGTGCAAATTGGGGCCCTATTGTGGCATGGGCTAATGCTATTAAGCCTATTGCTGGTCAGTTGATGATTCCTTTCAACTTATCGTTTGGCATTATGGCTTTGATGGTTGCCTTTGGTACAGCATATAGTTTGGCTACTCGCTGGGATCTTGATGAAGCAATGACAGGTATCATTTCAATGTTAGCATTTTTGGTTACGACGTTCCCAGCATCAGACGTTACAAAGGTAAGCTTTGGCGATGTTTTAAATTACCTTGGTGGACAAGGTTTATTTGTAGCTATAATCATAGGTGTATTGACAGCAGTTGTTGTTAGATTCTTCAATAAGCAAGGTCTTGTCATTAAAATGCCTGAAGCCGTACCACCTTATGTTGTAAGAAGCTTTATGGCACTTGTGCCGATGTTTGTCATGGTTGTATCAGCTTGGATAGTAGAGTGGATCGTATGGGCTAACTTCAAAGTCACATTGCCACAGTTGGTAATAGAGCTATTTAAGCCGCTTGTTGCAGCATCAAATAGCTACTGGGCAGCTTTAGCTGAAATCATCCTTATGATGCTTTTGTGGTCGCTTGGAATACACGGCATGAATGTCGTATCATCCATAGCATATCCTTTCTGGATGAGCCAGCTTGCTGCAAATGTAAAAGCATTAAATGCACATCAACCGATGACAGGTATTGTCACAGAGCCATTCTTCCACATGTTCACACACCTTGGAGGTTCAGGTACAACATGGCCTCTTGTCATAATGTTCTTGTTCTCAGCATCAAAACAGCTTAAGACGATAGGTACAGCAGAGCTTATTCCTGCTATATTCAATATAAATGAACCGCTTATTTTCGGTGCTCCAATAGTTTTGAATCCTATATTGATGATACCATTTATAATTGCACCTGCAGCGGTTGTGACGATAAACTACATCGCATTCCATTTCCACTTAGTAACAGGACCATTGTACCAGCTTCCATTTACAGTTCCTGTGTTTATAGGTGGTTTCATATCAAGTGGTCTTGACTGGAGAGGACCGATTCTACAGCTTGTAAACCTGATTGTAGCAGGTATCATATACTACCCATTCTTCAAAATGTATGAAGCACAGCTTTTGAAGAATGAAAGAGAGCTTGAGGAAAAATAATTAAAAATATAGAAGAATGAAAGAGAGATTGAGGAAAAATAATTAAAAATATATAAGGAGAAACCCTTTGATGGAATTAGAGCAAATTATATACAATTTGGTCTTGCACGGCGGAAACGCCAGAGGCGAGGCGTATGAAGCATTAGATGCAGCAGAAAAAGGGGATTTTGAATCTGCCGAGAAGCATCTAGAAAAGGCTGATGAAGAATTTTACGCAGGTCATGATTATCAAAACGCATTAGTGCAAGGTGAACAAAGCGAAGCACCTAACTTCCTTGTTATACACGCTCAAGATCAGCTTATGACGGCTCTTGCAGAAAAGAATCTCATAAGAAGGCTTATAGAACTTTACAAGAGGTTAGATGCCCTTGAAAAGAAAGTAAAATAGACATTGAATTAAAAGGTGAGTCATCCTCACCTTTTAATTTTGCCATCAAGATATGTCTAAAGATGCTTTTTATCTTTTTTGCTTTAAAGTATTGAATAATTTGTGCAAATTTTGTACAATGGAGATGGACATTTTATAAAAAATTTTAAGAGAGAGGGATTGTCGATGTACGATTCTAAAATAAGGGACGAGAACGTGGACAAGCTTTTTGAAGCGATCTTAATGCTTAAAGACATGGAAGAATGTTATCGTTTTTTTGAAGATATAGCTACCATAAACGAGGTTAAGTCGCTGGCTCAAAGGCTTCAAGTGGCTAAAATGTTAAGAGATAGAAAGACGTATATAGAAATAGCCGAAAAGACAGGTGCCAGCACCGCCACAATAAGCAGAGTCAACAGGGCGCTTAATTATGGAGCAAATGGATACAATTTGATTTTAGATAGATTAAAGGAGAAATCTCGGTAAAGCCGAGATTTTATTTGATTATGGACATGATGATAAAATGGTTGATTAATTAAAAAGTTACATATACAATATAATCGTAAGTTTAGGTACAAATAATTTGTTTGGAGTGAATTGGATGAATATTCTTGAAGGACTAAATGACAGACAGAAGGAGGCAGTTGTCACTACAGAAGGACCTGTTTTGATTTTGGCTGGTGCAGGCAGCGGCAAGACGAGAGTTTTGACGCATAGAATTGCATATCTTGTAAGAGAAAAAAATGTGTCACCAGCAAATATCATAGCCATTACCTTTACAAACAAAGCGGCAGAGGAAATGAAGGATAGAGTGGAATCATTGCTGGGATATGTAGGGGATATTTGGGTTTCCACATTCCATTCGGCATGTGTCCGCATATTGAGAAGGGATATTGAAAAAATAGGGTATGACAGGAATTTCGTAATATACGATACACAAGATCAAAAAACGCTGATTTCTGACTGTATAAAAGAATTGAATTTGAATGACAAGCAGTACACGGCAAAAGGCGTGTTATCCGCCATATCAAAAGCCAAAGATAAGATGATATCACCAGATGACTTTCTATTAGAGTTTGGCAATGACTACAGAAATAAGAAAATAGCTGACGTCTATAAATTGTACCAGAAGAAACTCAAAAAGGACAATGCACTGGATTTCGATGACATAATAATAAAGACGATAGAGCTTTTTAAGAAAAACGAAGATATACTGAAATATTATCAAGATAAATTCAGATATATAATGATAGATGAGTATCAGGATACAAACAGGCCACAGTATGAATTTGTGAATCTATTGGCTAAAAAGTACAGAAACCTTTGCGTCGTAGGTGATGATGATCAAAGCATATATGGATGGAGAGGAGCCGATATAAAAAATATTTTAGATTTTGAGAAAGACTATCCGGAGGCAAAAGTTATAAAGCTTGAACAAAATTACCGCTCAACGCAGGTTATACTTGATGCAGCCAACAGCGTCATTGACAACAATGTTAAAAGAAAGAGAAAAAAATTGTGGACAGATAATAAAAACGGTGAAAAGATTGTCATATGGGAAGCACAGAATGAGAGAGATGAGGCTAATTTTATCATAGAGACGATAAAAAACTTGATTTCTGAGGGAAGAAAGTATTCAGATTTTGCGGTTTTATACAGGACGAACGCTCAGTCCCGTATATTTGAAGAGACTTGTATGGCGAATGACATACCATATAAATTGGTTGGGGCATTGAGGTTTTACGATCGAAAAGAGATAAAGGACATTATCGCGTATTTAAGGATTCTTGTAAATCCGTACGATGATGTGTCACTAAAGAGGATAATAAATGTGCCTAAAAGAGGCATTGGAGAGTCTACCGTAGCTTCTTTAGAAAAATACGCTTTAGACCACGATACAAGCATGTACTTCGCGATTCCTCATGTTGAGGTCAGTGGAAGAACGAGAAAGGCGCTTGATGGCTTTAAAGAGCTTATTGACGATCTGATAAGCCAGCTTGACTTTATGACTGTCACTGAAGTTATCGACTATGTACTTGATAAAACTGGGTATATAGAGGAGCTTAAAGCAGATGGCACTGAAGAATCTGAAGGAAGAATAGAAAATATAAATGAATTTATCGGCGCAGCACGTGAATTCATGGAAAGCTCACAGGATAAATCTTTAGAAGCCTTTTTATCAGGCATAACATTGGTATCCGATATTGATACGACAGGCGAAATCGGTGAAAGCGTAGTTTTAATGACGCTGCATTCGGCTAAAGGGCTCGAATTTCCTGTCGTATTTATGGCAGGAATGGAAGAAGGGATATTCCCAAACTCTATGTCGTTTGTTGACGAGCATGAATTGGAAGAGGAAAGAAGGCTGTGCTATGTGGGTATAACTCGGGCAAAAGAAAGGCTTTTTATGACTTATGCGAGAAATAGAAATTTGTACGGCAAGCCACAGTACAATACAGCCTCAAGGTTTATTAACGAAGTTCCTCGGGATTTGGTCATCGAATACGACAAAGGTAATGTTAAAAGAAATGACTATGTTTCAGTGTCGTCGTATATAAATACTTTTGCAAGGAAAGCGAATAATAAAGAAAACTACAATCCTGGAGATAAGGTTGAACACAAATTATGGGGTATTGGAACTGTGGTGAGTGTGGATGGAAACGGCGATGACAAAGAATTGACTGTTGCATTTCCTAATGTTGGCATAAAGAGGTTGTCCTTGAAATACGCTCCAATCAGGGCTATATCGTAAGGTGGTGTATTTATGACGGTAGAAGACAGGATAAAGGAATTGAGAGATAAACTTAATCATCACAACTACATGTACTACGTATTGGACAAGCCTGAAATATCCGACTATGAGTACGACATGATGATGAGGGAGCTCATTGAGTTAGAAGAAAAGTATCCTCAGTTTAAGACGCCTGACTCGCCGACTCAAAGGGTTGGCGGTGAACCTTTGAAAGAATTTGAGCCATTTACTCACGTAGTGCCGATGCAGAGCTTGGCTAATGCTTTTTCTGAAGGGGAGCTTAGGGATTTTGATAGGAGAGTAAAAGCGTCTGTCGGTGATGTAGAATACGTAGTAGAGCTTAAAATTGACGGTTTGTCTGTGGAGCTCATATATGAAAATGGCTTTTTTACCGTTGGCTCTACGAGAGGTGACGGAATTATAGGCGAAAATGTGACAAACAATCTAAAAACTATTAGATCAATACCTTTGAGACTTAAAGATGATTTAAACCTCATCGTAAGAGGCGAGGTTTTCATGCCTAAGGCTTCATTTGAAAAGTTAAACGAAGAAAGAGAATTAAATGGAGAAAGCTTTTTTGCAAATCCGAGAAATGCTGCTGCCGGATCGCTTAGGCAATTAAATCCAAAAATAACGGCTAAAAGAGATCTGGACATTTTCGTATTTAATTTGCAGAGAATAGATGGGATAAAATTGCAAACACATGCTGAAGCATTAGAATTTTTGAAATATCAAGGATTTAAAGTAAGCCCTCATATTAAAGTATGCAAAAATATAGACGAAGTCATTGAAGACATAAACTACATAAGGGACATAAGGGATAGTTTGCCTTATGAAACGGACGGAGCGGTTGTCAAGGTAAATGATTTGAGCAAAAGGGAAATTTTGGGGTCTACCGCAAAAGATCCCCGCTGGGCAATTGCATTCAAATATCCAGCAGAAAGGCAAAAGACGAAAGTCAAAGATATAGTAGTTCAGGTTGGAAGGACCGGTGCGCTGACACCAACTGCCATATTAGAACCTGTGAAGATTGCAGGTTCGATCGTGTCAAGAGCGACGCTTCACAATGAAGATTACATAAAAGAAAAGGACATAAGAATCGGTGACACGGTAATAATCCAAAAAGCAGGTGAAATCATACCTGAAGTTGTAAGTGTTGTAGTAGAAGAAAGAGATGGCAGCGAAAAGTTTTTTATCATGCCGGAAGTGTGCCCTGAATGCGGTGCTGCAACGGTAAGGCTTCCAGGCGAATCTGTTACTAAGTGCACAGGATTAAACTGTCCTGCAAAGCTAAAAAGAGGCATAATACACTTTGCATCTAAAGATGCCATGGACATAGATGGGTTAGGACCGGCTGTAATAGGACAGCTTCTTGACAACCATCTTATACACAATATATCAGATCTGTATTATTTGAAGTACGACGATTTGCTAAAACTTGACAGGATGGGGGATAAATCAGCAAAAAACCTCATCAATGCTATAGAAGAAAGCAAGGGCAGAGATTTAGACAGATTGATTTTCGGGCTTGGCATTGACCTTATTGGAAGCAAAGCTGCCGGCATTTTAGCCAGCCATTTCAAGACGATGGAATCTCTTGAGAAAGCTACTTTTGAGGAGCTTACTGAAATAGAGGAAATTGGTCCTAAGATGGCAGACAGTGTTGTGGCCTTTTTTAAGGAAAAGCAAAATCTCAATATAATAGACAGATTGAAAGCTGCTGGCGTAAATATGCGCAAGAAAGATGCAATAAATGTGAATGACGATTTTGAAGGACTTACTTTTGTCTTAACTGGAACACTTGAAAAATACACAAGAGATGAGGCTAAAAAGCTTATAGAAGAAAGAGGAGGAAAAGTGACAGGTTCTGTCAGCAAAAAGACAGATTATGTGGTTGTAGGCATAGATCCAGGCTCAAAGCTTTCAAAAGCGCAAGAGCTTGGAATAAAAATTTTAAATGAAGAAGAGTTTGAAAACATGCTGAAACAATGATAAAATTAACTAAATGATGATTTTTATTAGTATTTAAGAGTTGAAAGGGTGTGTATGCATGTCAATTACAAAAGACCAAGTTATCCACGTATCAAAATTGGCGAGGCTTAAATTTTCTGATGACGAGTTAGAGAAGTTTTCTCATCAGCTTGATAGCATTATAAAATATGTGGACAAGTTAAATGAGCTAAATACAGATGACATAGAGCCTACAGCTCATATTGTCCCAATAAGCAATGTTTTCCGTGAAGATGAAGTTGTCCCATCAATGGATAGAGAAAAAATCCTTATGAATGCTAAAGAAAAAGAAGACGGATGCTTTAAAGTGCCAAAGATAATCGAGTGAGGTGATATTGATGGAATTGCATGAGCTAACAATACATGAACTTAATGACCTTTTAAAGAAAAAAGAAGTAAGCGCTGTAGAAGTTACAAACTCGTATTTAAAAAGAATAAATGAAGTGGAACCGAAGGTAGATGCGTTAATATGTGAAACAGCGGATTTTGCCATTAAAAAAGCCGAAGAAGCTGACAAAATGATTAGGGACGGAAATATAAATGACCTGACAGGTATACCTGTTGTCATAAAGGACAACATGTGTACAGAGAACATAAGAACTACGTGCGCATCGAAAATGCTTGAAGATTTCATTCCTCCTTATAATGCAACAGTGGTAGAGAACCTTAACAGTCTTGGCGCTGTAATGGTGGGAAAAGCCAATTTGGATGAATTTGCGATGGGTTCGTCTACCGAAAATTCTGCTTTTAAGACGACTAAAAACCCATGGGACTTGGAAAGAGTGCCTGGAGGTTCATCTGGTGGTTCTGCTGCATCAGTTGCTGCTGATGAATGTGCATTTTCGCTTGGTTCAGATACAGGCGGTTCTATAAGGCAACCTGCGTCATTATGCGGTGTAGTCGGCATGAAGCCTACATATGGTCTTGTATCCAGATATGGACTTGTGGCGTTTGCATCATCATTAGATCAGATAGGCCCTATCACAAAGGACGTGACAGATTGCGCTATTGTGCTAAATGCCATAACAGGCCATGATCCAAAAGATTCTACCTCTGTAGACAATGTTAGAAAAAGTGATTATAAGGAATTCTTAAAAGACGAAATAAAGGGAATGAAGATAGGATATGCAAAAGAATTCTTTAGACAAGGGCTTGACGAAGGAGTAAAAAAATCCATTGAAAATGCGCTAAAGACATTTGAGGAATTAGGAGCTGAAATAAGAGAGATAAGCCTTAAATACATGGATTACGCGCTGGCGGCGTATTACATAGTAGCGTCTGCGGAGGCAAGTTCAAATTTGGCAAGGTATGATGGCATACGGTATGGCCACGCAGCAGAAAAATACGAGGACCTTATCGACATGTACATGGTATCCAGAAGCGAAGGCTTTGGCAAAGAAGTAAAAAGAAGGATAATGTTAGGCACATACGCATTAAGCTCTGGGTATTATGATGCGTACTACAATAAAGCGTTAAAGGTAAGGACGCTTATTAAACAGGACTATGAAAAGGCTTTTCAAGATGTGGATGTAATTGTAGGGCCGACATCGCCTACGGTAGCATTTAAAATCGGCGAAAGAGTGGAAGATCCATTGGCAATGTACTTGGCTGATGTATATACAGTTCCAGTTAACATAGCGGGACTCCCGGGATTGTCGCTGCCGTGCGGACTTTCAGAAGGGCTTCCTGTAGGTCTTCAGATCGTCGGTAAGCATTTTGATGAAGGAACGATATTGAACGCAGCATATGCATTTGAAAAGGCGTGCAATTTTACTGCAAAACCAAGTTTTAAAGGTGGTGCTAAATGATGAATTACGAAGCAGTCATAGGACTTGAGGTGCATGCAGAGCTTCTTACGAAGACGAAAATATTCTGCAATTGTACTACTGAATTTGGCGGTGAACCAAATACACATGTTTGCCCAGTGTGTTTAGGATTGCCAGGCACTTTGCCTGTTTTAAACAAAAAAGTTGTAGAGTATGCTGTAAAGGCAGGACTTGCATTAAATTGTGAAATATCTAAATTTAGCAAAATGGATAGAAAAAATTATTTTTATCCAGACTTGCCAAAAGCTTATCAAATATCACAGTACGATCTTCCTCTATGCAAAAATGGATATGTAGAAATAGAGACATCTGATGGGGCAAAAAAGAAAATAGGGCTTACCAGGATACACATAGAAGAAGACGCCGGCAAGCTAATGCATGAGAATGTAGATGGTTCATTAGTAGATTACAACAGGACAGGTGTGCCGCTTATTGAGATAGTGTCCGAGCCAGACATGAGTACTCCTGAGGAAGCGTACCTGTACTTGACTAAATTGAAAAGCGTCCTTGAGTACTCAGAAGTTTCTGACTGCAAAATGCAGGAAGGATCTTTAAGGGTTGATACAAACGTATCGGTAAGGCCTGCTGGAAGCAAAGAGTTTGGAACAAAGATCGAACTTAAAAACTTAAATTCGTTTAAAGCTGTTCAGAAGGCATTGGAATACGAAATAAAAAGGCAAATAAAGCTTTTGGAAAATGGCGAGACGATAGTACAAGAGACTCGCCGCTGGAACGAGCAAAAAGGCATTACTGAGTCGATGCGCTCTAAAGAGGAAGCACATGATTACAGGTATTTTCCAGATCCAGATCTTGTGCCAATAATAGTCTCTGATGAATGGAAGGAAGAAATAAGGAAATCCCTTCCTGAAATGCCTGAGCACAAGAAGGAAAGGTTTGTCACACAATACGGAATTCCAGAATACGATGCATCTGTAATTACTTCATCAAAACCATTGGCAGACTTTTTTGAGAAGTGCGTTTTGGAGTATTCATCAGCCAAAACAGTAAGCAATTGGATAATGGGTGAAATGATGAGGCTTTTGAAGGAAACAGGAAAAGAAGTCGAAGAAGTTTTGATTAAGCCTCATCAAATGGCTTCGCTTTTGAACTTGATAGACAATGGTACCATCACAGGTTCTATCGCTAAAACAGTTTTTGAGGAAATGTTTGCAACAGGTAAAAATCCTGAGGAAATTGTAGAGGAGAAGGGTTTAAAGCAGCTTAGCAATGAAGATGAACTTAGGGAAATCGCATTAAAGGTCATCGAGGATAATCCAAAATCTGTTGAAGACTATAAAAATGGCAAAGACAAGGCAATAGGCTTCTTAGTAGGACAAATAATGAAAGCGACAAAGGGGAAAGCAAACCCGCAATTGGCAAATAAAATTTTGTTAGAAGAGCTTTCAAAATAAATATTACTATTTTTAAAAAAAAGGCATACACTATTGATGGAGTGTATGCCTTTTAAGTTTAATATTATTTCAGAATATACTAAAAAATACAAGATAGTAGTATCATATAAACAATTTTCACTGAATTTTTAATATATACTTGTATAGCAAAACATCTAATGATATAATAAATAAAAATCCTCATAAATTGTTTTAAAATTATGAACAGTAAATTTATCTAAATATCGCATGCATAGTATATTATGAGTAAAATGTTTTTAAACGTGCAGTGGATTTTAATTTTCATTAGTTGTAACATTAAATTAAAATTTTGTGTTGCCAAAGAAGTTCTTCAAATAAATCATACATAGCTGGGGGTGAGAGATGAGGACTTATTTTTGGGGGGAGTAAAATCAAAAATAATTATATTTTGATGGGAGGAAATTTTTGATGAAGAGAAAAAATTGGTTAGCTTTATTGTTGACATTGGTATTAGCACTTTCTGCTTTATTGGCAGGGTGTTCAGCAAATAATAACAGCAGCTCTCAAAGCAAAAACAATAGTAGCTCAGGTACTCAAACTGCAAAGACAGATGAGCAGGTTCTGACTTTAAACTTAAGAGCAGATCCGCCAAACTTAAATCCATTTACTTCAACGGACATTGCTTCGTTTGATGTATTAAATGATGTTCTTGAGGGATTAACGAGGTATGATAAGAATGGACAGCTTAAGCCAGGTTCCGGCCTTGCAAAAAGCTGGGACATATCAAGCGATGGTCTCACTTATACATTCCATTTGAAAGACGGGATAAAGTGGAGCGATGGAAATCCAATAACAGCTTATGATTTTGAGTATTCTTGGAAGAAAGTATTAGATCCTAAGACAGCATCACAGTATGCATATCAATTTTATTACATCCAAGGTGCTGAGGAGTACAACTCTGGCAAAGGTAGTGCTGATCAAGTAGGAATAAAGGCACTTGACGATAAGACTTTGCAAGTCAAGTTAAAAGCGCCTGCACCACAGTTTTTAGGTCTTACTGCATTTGGAACATATTTGCCACAGGAGAAATCATTTGTAGAAAAAGTAGGCGTCGATAAATTAGGTTCAAGCCCAGATACGTTGGTGTACAGTGGTCCATTTGTATTAAAACAGTGGAATCACGATCAAAACCTTGTTTTAGAGAAAAACCCTGATTATTGGGATAAAGACAGTGTAAAGTTACAGAAAGTTAATCTTTTGATAATAAAAGATGCAAATACACAAGCACAAAATTATGATAATGGTACGCTTGATCAGATGAGGGTTCCAAGCGATCTAATGGATAAGTACAAGAATACAAAAGAATTTTCAATAAAGCCTGTAGCTACAAACTGGTATATACAGTTCAATGATAAGAAAGGAATATTTAAAAACGTAAATATCAGAAAAGCATTTACATTAGCTATAGACAGAAAGGCATTTACGGAGCAGGTTTTGAAGGATGGTTCTATACCGGCAGAATCGATAGTGCCGCCAGGTGTACCTGGATATAACGGCGAGGATTTTTCAAAGCAGGATGGTTCACCATTCTTTAAAGACAATGATGTGCAAGCTGCAAAAGATTATCTGAAGAAAGGGCTTGAAGAGTTAGGCTTAAAAGAATTGCCTACAATTACATTTACAGCAGATGATACAAGTGCAGCTAAAAAGAATGCAGAGGCATTGCAGCAAATGTGGAATCAAAATCTTGGCGTAAATGTGCAGATAAAGAACGAAGCATTCAAGATAAGAATAGATGATATGAATAAAGGAAATTACGATATGGTATTGGCTGGATGGGGTGCAGACTACAATGACCCAATGACATTCCTTGATATGTGGGAGACAAACAATGGCAACAATACTGCCTTCTACAGCAATCCAGAATACGACAAGTTGATTGATGATGCGAAGTCGACGCCAGACTTGAAGAAGAGAAACGATGATATGATACAGGCAGAGAAAATTGCCATGAACGACATGGCTATAGTTCCACTTTACTTCCAAGCTTATGCATTAGCTACAAAGAGCTATGTGAAAGATTTGATTGTGCCGACATTTGGTACAGAATTTGAACTTAAGTGGGCATATATAGAAGGGAAAAACCAATAGAAATTCATCAATGTGAATGAACCGGGGTCAATTCCCCGGTTTTTGCATGTTTGCAAATTTTCGTGCAATTCAACAAAGATTTTAATTAGCTCAAAAAATTGCCGAAATACTTTAAAATATTGAGATTGATTGTCAATGGTGCTATACTTAAAAAGTATTTAGTTTACAAATAACAATATTTTTATGAGGTTTTTATGACAAAATTTTTTATAGTTTAAAATAAGTAAATTATGGCGTTTCTTTGCAAATGTAAAGGGTAAAAATTTGTTATTGATTAATAAATTTAAATGTAATAAAATTTATGTATATAAAAAATTCAATTATCATATAAATCAAAAAATACAAATAGCGGGGGGTGTTTTTAGGTATAGCTGGGGATGAGCACTATTTATTTTCACTTTTATTGACTGTAGGAGGAAAATTGATGAAAAGACATAAGAGCATATCACAACCAGTGAGCACAGTTGTTGCAGTCTGTGGGGGAGTGCTGCAAGCAGTGCGTTAAATAGCGACAATGATAAACAGGTATTGAATTCAAATTTAGTTAACATATATACTGTAAACGAATATTCATAGGAGGTGTTTTTGTTGCTAAATTATTCAATTAAAAGATTTGTGTACATGCTTATTACAATATGGGTAATCATAACATTGACATTTTTCTTGATGCACATGATACCAGGCGATCCTTTTACGAGTGAAAAAAAGGTTCCGCCACAAATAAGGCAAAATATGTTGGCAAAATATCATCTCGATAAGCCCCTCATTGTACAATATGGGTATTATTTAGATAATCTAATGCATGGTGATTTAGGAATTTCCCTCAAATATTTAAATAGAACAGTAGATGACATAATTAAGCAATCTGCTCCAGCTTCATTCCAGCTTGGCGTACAATCAATTTTCCTTGGTGTTGTCTTTGGATTGTTTTTTGGAATTGTTGCAGCATTGAAGCGTGGAGGCGGTTGGGATTATTTTTCTATGTTTTTAGCGATAATTGGAATTTCTGTCCCCAACTTTATAATAGCGACGCTTTTACAGCTTCTTTTGGCATCTAAGCTAAAATTGCTTCCTGTGTCGGGATGGGGTTCATTTAAATACACTATATTGCCGTCTATAGCATTGTCATTTGCTACACTGTCCATAATTTCTCGTATGATGAGAACAAGCATGTTAGACGTCATTGGGCAGGATTATATAAAGACAGCAAAAGCGAAAGGGCTTTCACAGCTACAGATAATATGGAAACATATGGTTAGAAATGCTATTATGCCTGTTGTTACAGTATTAGGACCATTATTTGCTGGAATAGTAACGGGAACGTTTGTCATTGAACAGATTTTCAGCATACCAGGTCTTGGAAAGTTCTTTGTGCAAAGTATTTATGATGAAGACTATTCTATGATATTAGGCACGACCATATTTTACAGCATAATATTGGTTGTTATGATGTTTGTTGTAGACATTGCTTATGGACTTATAGATCCGAGAGTAAGACTGGCAAAGGGAGGAAAGTAGAATGGTGGATATAAGCAAAGATAAATTTGAAATAGTCGGACCAAATGCTTCTGAAAGCCAGTCGATTGTAAGACCAAGTATTAGCTACTGGCAAGATGCATGGAGAAGGCTTAGAAAGAACAAAGTTGCAATGGCATCTTTGGTTTTCTTGATACTTCTCGTTATAATGTCGATAATAGGTCCCCACTTAAGGCCTTTTGACTACGCACATCAGGACTTGTTTAATACAAATAAACCATTTTCGAAAGTTCACTGGTTTGGAACAGATTACCTTGGAAGGGATCTTTTTGTAAGAGTCTGGATGGGCGCAAGGGTATCTCTGTTTATCGGTGTTACGATTGCCTTGCTTGATGCGGTAATTGGTGTTACGTATGGCGGTATAGCCGGCTATTTTGGCGGGCAAGTCGACAATATTATGATGCGTATTGTAGACATACTTTATGGCATACCTTACTTGATACTCGTAATTCTTTTGATGGTTGTAATGGGTCAAGGCTTGTGGACCATCATCACTGCAATGGTAATGACAGGCTGGGTAGGCATGGCCAGAATAGTTAGAGGTCAAGTGTTGCAGCTTAAAGAGCAGGAGTTTGTCCTGGCTGCCAAGACGCTTGGAGCAAGTCCAGGCAGGATAATATTGAGACATTTGATACCGAATGCATTAGGCCCAATAATAGTATCAATGACGTTTGATGTTCCTAATGCTATATTTGCAGAAGCATTTTTGAGTTACATCGGCCTTGGCATAAGGCCACCTCTGGCAAGCTGGGGTACGCTTGCGAATGATGCTACACAAGTTTTGCTAATGTATCCAATGCAGCTTTTTATACCAGGCTTCTTCATAAGCATAACAATGCTGGCATTTAACATGCTTGGTGATGGCTTGAGAGATGCATTAGATCCAAGGCTTCGCCGTTAAAGGAGGTAAGTATTTTGGGAGATAGAGAAGTATTGTTGGATGTACAAAATTTGGAATATTCATTTGACACGTATGCAGGCGAAGTAAAGGCAGTAAGGGATGTCAGCTTTCAAGTTATGAAAGGTGAATCGTTAGCCATAGTCGGAGAATCAGGATGTGGAAAATCAGTTACAATGCAGGCTGTCATGAGGTTAAATCCTGAGCCGCCAGGCAGATTTAAAGGTGGAAGAATCATATTTGATGGAAAAGAAATATCAAAATTCAATGAAAGGCAGATGCAGGCAATAAGGGGATCAGAAATAGGCATGATATTCCAGGATCCTATGACATCTTTAAACCCGACAATGACAATTGGAAAGCAGATTGCCGAAGTAATTTTAAAGCATCAGAAAGTTACACGAGCTGAAGCGATGAAAAAAGCCAAAGAGATGTTGGATGTAGTAGGCATACCAAATGCTGAAAGGCGTATAAATCAGTATCCTCATGAATTTTCAGGTGGTATGAGGCAAAGGGCAATGATCGCCATTGCATTGGCGTGTAGGCCAAAGCTTCTTATTGCTGATGAGCCTACTACTGCACTTGATGTTACGATACAAGCGCAAATTCTTGATTTGATGAAAGATCTTCAAAGAGAATTCAATACGTCTATAATCATGATTACGCACGATTTAGGTGTTGTTGCAGATATAGCAGAGAGAATAATAGTAATGTATGCTGGTAAAATTATAGAGACAGGCACATCTGATGAGATATTTAAACATCCACAGCATCCATATACATGGGGACTTTTAAAATCTGTTCCCAGACTTGATGCTCAGAATAAAGAGAAACTTGTGCCAATTGTAGGAACGCCTCCAGATTTGTTTGCACCTCCTGTAGGATGTCCATTTGCTGCAAGGTGCAATTATGCCATGAAGGTTTGCTATGAGGCGCAACCAGAGTATACAAATGAAACTGATACACATAAGGTTGCCTGCTGGTTGAAGCATCCATACGCGCCGAAGGTTAAGAATCCTTTTGAAAAGGAGGCGTACGCCGGTGAAAGATAATGTAATACTTGAAGTTAAGAATTTGAAGAAATACTTTCACGTCAGCGGCGGTGTGTTAAAAGCTGTTGACGATGTGAGTTTTAGCATAAAGAAAGGTGAGACATTGGGGCTTGTTGGCGAGTCAGGATGTGGAAAGTCTACTACAGGCAGGACTATCATAGGACTTTATGAAGCTACAGGTGGTTCGGTAATATTTGATGATATACCTGTTCATAAGATGAATAATGAAATAAGAAAGAAATTTGCAAGAAAGGCTCAGATGATTTTCCAGGATCCTTACGCATCGTTGAATCCTCGTATGACTGTTGGCGATATCATAGGAGAGGGCATAGACATTCATGGATTGTACACTGGAAAAGAGAGAAGAGAAAGGATATACAGCCTTCTCGAGATGGTAGGGCTTAATAAAGAGCATGCCAATAGATTTCCTCATGAATTTTCTGGTGGACAGAGGCAGAGGATAGGCATAGCAAGGGCGATGGCGATAGAACCAGAGTTTATAGTATGCGATGAGCCTATATCGGCTTTAGATGTGTCTATACAAGCCCAGATTGTCAATTTGCTTATGAATTTGCAAGAAGAAAAGGGATTGACATATCTCTTTATCGCTCATGATTTAAGCATGGTAAGGCATATAAGCGATAGAGTTGCTGTAATGTATTTAGGATCAATTGCAGAACTTACACAAAGTGGCGAGCTGTATGCAAATCCATTGCATCCATACACACAAGCGCTTCTTTCTGCTGTACCGATTCCTGATCCAGAAGTAGAGAGAAAGAGGGAGAGAATTATACTTGAAGGAGATGTGCCAAGCCCAATTAATCCTCCTTCAGGCTGCAAATTCAGAACAAGGTGTAAATATGCTATGGACATCTGTGGCCAAGTCACTCCACAATTAAAAGAGGTTGGAAGCGGGCATTTCGTCGCATGTCATCTATTTGACAAATAAGGCACTCATTGGAGTGCTTTATTTTTTTGTATTGTAGTTTTAATTTTCCAAGTAATAACGTTTAACATCTTAATAAAATCTTAATATGTTTGTAACTTGCCTGTAATATATGTATAATAATATATAAATATGATGAAAAAAATGCCGATTTTATATGCAAAGGGGGGAAAATGTTGAAAAAAGTCATCGCTTTTTTTGCGCTTTTACTGCTTTTGTCCACGTTTTACATAACTGCCTATGCATATAAAGCTACGATTGTACTTGATAACAAGCCTATAAGCTACAATGTGCCTGATGTGTCGATTACTGTCGATGGAGCTAAATTTGACACCGGGAATAATCCGCCGCTTATCATTGACAATAGCACGATAGTGCCACTTAGAGCGATAAGTGAGGGATTAGGCCAAAAAGTCGATTGGGATGGTAAGACTCAGACAGTTACTGTGACTTCAAAGGATAAAGTAATTAAATTGGTTATAGGGAAGAATTACGCTACAGTAAATGGCAATAATGTATCGTTGGATGTTCCAGCAAGGCTTATAAACAACAATACGACTTATGTGCCGATGAGGTTTTTGTTTGAAAACTTAGGTTATGATGTGAAATGGGTTGCAGACAAATATCTAATTCAAGCTACTAAAAAAGCAGATCCTCCCTCTGCAAACAACGTCAATATTGTAAGTTTTACATCAAATTACACAAATGGTACGTACACCATAACTGTTAAAGGCGATGGACCTCTAACGTATACGCGTGGTTCTGTAAATGATGACAGCAACATCAGAGTTTATTTTGACTTCAACAATGCGATAAATACTGTTACTAATAAGCAGATAACGATAGACAAAAATGGCTTAAATCAAGCTTATATAGGACAGAACAAGTTACAGCCAGCAGTAACAAGGCTTGTTGTAAATATGGACTATTCAATGCCGTATACTATAACACAGTCACAAGATAAAAAAGAATTCGACATATCGTTTAAAATAGGACAAAATAAAGTGACGAATATTTTAGCTGCTAAGGTAAATAATGGAGATCAGATAACGATAGGTACAGATGCTGATCACTTCAGTCCATCCAGATATGGTGATAACAAGATCATTATAGATGTGACAGGTGCAAGCTTGACGATGCCAGATGGTAAATTAACAGGCACCATATCTTACAGTGGAAATGTCGTTACAGGTATTAGATATTCTCAGCTTGATCCAAATACAGTGAGGATTGTTGCAGATACCAGTCTTAAAGCAGATTTTAATGTTCAACCAACTCCTCAGGGTGTATTGCTTACAATAACAAAACCAGACCCTAATAAAAAGCAGTTAGTTTACATAGATCCAGGACATGGAGGTTCTGATCCAGGTGCTATAGGGGTCGGAGGGATACACGAAGCAGATATCAACCTTGCCATTGGATTAAAATTAAAGGCGCTGTTGGACAATGGAGGATATAGGACTATGATATCCAGGACGACTGATACTGACGTAGGTCTTTATGACAGGCCTTCACAAGCGAATAATGCTGGAGCAGATGTCTTTGTAAGCATCCATTCTGATTCTTTTGAATCGCCTTCAGCAAATGGCACTACTGTTTTGTATTACCCAAATGGCTATAATGGCGATACAAGAGACGAAAAGACA
This sequence comes from Thermoanaerobacterium aotearoense, assembly GCF_009905255.1. Taxonomy (NCBI): domain Bacteria; kingdom Bacillati; phylum Bacillota; class Clostridia; order Thermoanaerobacterales; family Thermoanaerobacteraceae; genus Thermoanaerobacterium; species Thermoanaerobacterium aotearoense. Next base: position 708,593 of record NZ_CP047602.1, read on the forward strand.
TTTGCACAGATAATTCATGATGATCTCATGAAACAGATAAATACCACTGACAGAGGACTTTCGGAAAGGCCAAATTTAGTAGTTCTTAATCAGACGAAGATGCCTGCTGTTTTAGTGGAGACGGGATTTGTCACAAGTCCTACGGATGCTCAGCTTTTGACTGACGAAAATTTCCAGTGGAAAGTCGCACAAGGAATATACAATGGAATTGTCGATTATTTTGACAAATTATCTAATGGCAGCATAAGTACGACAGTTTCAAATTCCGTATATGGCAGCAATTAAAACAGGCAAAAAATCGCCTGTTTTTTTATATGCTTTCTTGTAAATTAATCTAAAAGGTTTTAAAATAATATTATGGTTTACGCTCTGGATAACAAAAATTAAATAAGGCTAAAATTATAGTATAAAATATAAAGGAGCTGAAGAAATGAAAAGAATAGATGGAAGAGATTCGAGATCGCTAAGACCCATAAAGATAACCAGGAATTTCAACAGATATGCTGAAGGGTCTGTTTTGATAGAAGTCGGCAATACAAAGGTCATTTGCACTGCATCAATTGAAGATAAAGTGCCACCATTTCAAAAGGGGACTGGCAAAGGATGGATTACAAGTGAGTACTCAATGATTCCGAGAGCTACTGAAACCAGAACTCAGAGGGAGTCTACAAAAGGCAAGCAGTCAGGGCGGACGATGGAAATCCAAAGACTTATAGGCAGAGCATTAAGGGCTGTTGTGGACTTAGATGCATTAGGAGAAAAAACGATATGGATCGATTGCGATGTAATACAGGCAGACGGAGGAACCAGGACTGCTTCTATCACAGGTTCGTTTGTAGCACTTGTAGATGCCATGAATAAGCTTAAGGAAAAGGGGGCCATAAGTAAACTTCCTATAAAAAGCTTTGTTGCCGCTGTAAGCGTTGGAATTGTAGGCAATGAAAAACTTTTAGATCTATGCTACTTAGAAGATAGCAATGCACACGTTGATATGAACATCGTCATGACGGATAAAGGCGAATTCATCGAGATACAAGGAACTGGTGAAGGTGGGCCATTTAGCAAAAGTGATTTTTCAGAGCTTTTAGAATTGGCAGAGGAAGGATTGAATAAAATCATACAGATTCAAAAAGAATCATTAGGAGATATATCATTAGAAATCGGGGTTGAAAGCGATGAAAATAGTTGTAGCGAGCCACAACAAGTATAAAGTGGATGAGATAAGGGAATTTTTTAAAGGAGATTATGAGGTGTTGTCGGCAGATGACATTGGATCATATGATGAAGTAGAAGAAACAGGTAAGACTATTGAGGAAAATGCTTTATTAAAGGCCAGGTCTATAGCAAATTTAACCGATGAACTGGTGATTGCTGATGATACAGGTTTGTTTGTGGACTATTTAGATGGTGAACCAGGTGTTTATACTGCAAGATTTGCCGGTGTAAACGCCACATACGAAGACAACAACAACAAACTTTTAAACTTATTAAAAGGTGTTCCGATGGAAAAGAGGAAAGCTACTTTTAAAACTGTTATAGCGTTGATTTACAAAGGAAGAGAAGCTATAATAGAAGGAAAAGTAGATGGTAGGATAATTGATGTTCCAAGAGGACAACACGGTTTTGGGTATGATCCGGTATTTTATGTTGATGAGGTAGGCAAGACATTAGCAGAACTTACCTTAGAAGAAAAAAACAAAGTAAGTCATAGGGCAAATGCTTTGAAAAAATTGAAAGAATATATAAAAAATAATTTGGAGGATCGCAGATGAGACTATTTGTTACAAGTGATACTCACGGAATGTTACAATCAGTGAGAAATATTTTAAAAAATATTAAAAATATTGATTATGTTATACATTTAGGGGACTATTACAAAGACGCAGAGGCGCTGAATAAAGAGTTTGGAATACCAACTGTATATGTATATGGCAATTGCGATTTTGGCGACAAAGAGAAGTATGAAAAGATTATTGAATTAGCAGGTAAAAAGATACTTTTGTCACATGGACATAAGTACTACGTCAAATTTGAAAAAAGTATCATAATAGAAAAAGCCAGGGAATATGGCGTTGATGCTGTGTTTTATGGACATACTCATGTGCCGCTAATATATAGGGCTGGTGATATGCTTGTATTGAACCCTGGCAGCCCCTCAATGCCACGTGAAGGGTCATCACGGACAGTATCCATAGTAAATATAGAGGATGGCATCATTGTGCCGCAACTAATAAACATAGACGACATGGAGGAATACATTGGAAATAAAAAAAGTGGAACAAAATTTGAATTTTAGGTGTTGACAAAGATAAATATTCCTGATATAATTTAAAACTGTCAGAGCGATGAGGCAGAAACAAGCGATGACAACTGTATATGCGGGTGTAGCTCAATGGTAGAGTTCTAGCCTTCCAAGCTAGCTACGTGGGTTCGATTCCCATCACCCGCTCCAATATGCGCCTGTAGCTCAGTTGGATAGAGCAACGGACTTCTAATCCGTGTGTCGGGAGTTCGAATCTCTTCAGGCGCACCATTTTTTGGAGAATATGATTTATGTTTATAATATGGTGGGTATAGTTCAGTTGGCTAGAGCGCCAGATTGTGGCTCTGGAGGTCGTGGGTTCGAGCCCCACTACCCACCCCATTGATGGGATGTAGCCAAGTGGTAAGGCACCAGACTTTGACTCTGGCAGTTCGTAGGTTCGAATCCTGCCATCCCAGCCAGCATGACCCATTAGCTCAGTCGGCAGAGCACCTGCCTTTTAAGCAGGGTGTCCCGCGTTCGAATCGCGGATGGGTCACTTAAAAAGATATTGAAAGAGAAACAATCTGGCGTTAATGCGGGAGTGGCGGAATTGGCAGACGCGCTAGATTCAGGTTCTAGTGCCAGTCATGGCATATGGGTTCAAGTCCCTTCTCCCGCACCATATATAATGCGGACATAGCTCAGTTGGTAGAGCATCACCTTGCCAAGGTGAGGGTCGCGAGTTCGAGTCTCGTTGTCCGCTCCATACAACATGCGCCATTAGCTCAGTTGGTAGAGCAGCTGACTCTTAATCAGCGGGTCTGGGGTTCGAGTCCCTAATGGCGCACTAGTATTTAAGCAATCAAAGGGTATCGAGATTTTATCGATACCCTTTTTGTATGCGAAATTAAAACAACATTTTTTCAAGCTTATCTGTTGCTGGTTTTTGCATATCTGGCAGTACATGTATTCCTTAAGTCATATAATCTTATGTTGGGCAAATTTTCTTTTTTGAGAAGTTCTTTAGAATATCGTGATACATTTTTTCTTCTGATGGACTAACGTTCTGTACGGCAAATATATCATCTTAATAGAAAGATTCCATTAAGTGGAAATGTCAAATATAAATAAAGTAAAGGCTAAAAAATTATCTAATAAGGTGTGCTTTAGATTTAGGCATTTTTTATTTTGAACTGGGTGTTATACAAATCTTTGTAGATGCCTCCTTTTTTTAAAAGTTCTTCGTGGCTTCCTTTTTCAACTATTTCACCATTTACTACAACAAATATTACGTCTGCAGCAATTATGGTGGATAGACGATGGGCGATGACTAAGCTGGTTCTGGATTTTAAAAGAGGTTCTAATGCCTTTTGTATATAAAACTCAGAATTGGAGTCGAGTGCTGATGTAGCTTCATCAAATATTATAATCTTGGGATCTTTTAGTAATGTCCTGGCAATGGATATGCGTTGTTTTTCACCGCCAGATAATTTTATACCTCTATCGCCTACTATTGTATCGTAGCCGTTAGGAAGAGATTCGATAAAATCGTGAATATACGCTGCTTTGCACGCACTTATTATTTCCTCATCTGTGGCATTTTGGCGTGCAAAAAGCAGATTTTCTTTTATAGTTGTATTAAAAAGGTATGTATCTTGTGTAACCATTCCTATATGGCTTCTTAGAGAACTAAGTGAGATATCTCTTACATCTATTCCATCCAAAAAGATTCCTCCCATTTTCACATCATAAAGTCTGGGAAGAAGATAAGTAATGGTAGTTTTTCCAGCTCCGCTTGGCCCAACTAAAGCTGCCATTTGACCAGGCTTTATTTCGAAGTTGATATCTTTAAGAGTATCGTGGAAACCATCATAAGAAAAATAGACATGTTTGAATTTGATGTTACCTTTTACACTGTTAACAACGATTGAATTTTCTTTTTCATAAATCTCGCTTTTTAAATCTAAATATTGAAAAATGCGTTCGAACAATGCTAATGATCTAATAATATCTACGTGTATATTTGAAAATGTACTTACTGGACCGTATAGTCTTGATACCAGCGATACAAACATGACTATTCCGCCTATTGTAATAGTATTATATCTTATAAGTATTATCCCTCCAACCAAATATATAAGCATTGGCCCTATTGCAATAAAAGTTTGTATTGTCATAAAAAACCATCTGCCAATGATCGTCGCCCTTATTTGAAGTTGTGTCACTTCATTATTTACTTTTTCAAATTCTCTATATTTTTCTTTTTCTTTTGTAAAGAGCTTAATAAGAAACATACCGCTTATATTTAAAGTTTCAGTTATTATGTTTGTCAATTCTGCAAGTTTCGATTGGGTTTTAAGTGCTATTTCCCAGCGCTTTTTGCCAACCTTTCTTGTAGGTATTACAAACAAAGGCAATGTCAGAAGGCTGACGATGGCAAGCATCCAATTTGTGTAGAACAAAGTTGCTGCAGTTGTTAGAAAGACAAATATACCAGATAAAAGTTGAATAAACGTGTTTGAAAATACACTTTCTATTCCTCCAATATCATTATTGATTCTGGAGGTTATTTCACCTGTTTTTGCATTAGAAAAAAAGCTTATAGACATGTGCTCTAAATGATTGTACATGATGGATCTTAGGTCTCTGATTATGCTTTTTGAGACAATGCTGTTTAAATATGATTGTCTAACAGCAATAATATTAAGCAGTAATGTTGTTGCAAATGACAAAAAAATATATGTAACTAAAAGCTTCAAATTTTTCTGTGGCAGCGCAATATCTATTACGTTTTTGGTTAGTATAGATGGAACTACGCCTAATATGGATGTGGAAATAACAGTCATAAACAATACTATCATTAGTTTCCAATACGGCATAAAATACTTTAGTATGCGCAAAATGAATGATTTTGTGATGTGAGGTTTTTCATCAGTTTCTCTGTAAAATCTTTTACCACGATATCCCATTGACTGCATTTAAATCATTCTTTCATTAATAGAAATCACGAGTAAATTATATCAAAACTATTGTTAATATGTCAAAAATGTTTTCCTTAAGGAAATCATGAAGCATATCATCATATTGTGACGATGAAGTTCCCATTGTATACAAGCAGAAAGAAAATAAACTTAATTACTACGCTTATTGTGATATAATAATGAAGGGAATTTGAAAAAGAGAGAGGAAGATATTTTTGACGTTAGAATACATTTTATCATTATGCGTTATAGGTTTTACTGCCGCGTTTATTGATTCTATAGCAGGCGGTGGCGGCATAATAAGCCTTCCCGGGCTTATGGTTTTAGGAGTGCCTCCAGCATATGCTCTTGGCACAAACAAATTTGCATCTACGTGTGCATCTTTTACCAGTTCTATAACTTTCATGAAATATAAAGTGTATGATATAGATTTGTTGAAATACCTTGCTTTTGGGACACTATTTGGAGCAATTTTAGGAGTTAAAGCAGTTTTGCTGTTAGACAGTTCAAAATTAAGAATCATCATAATAATATTGATGATATTTGTGGCAATGTATACACTGTTATCGAAAAATGTTGGAAATGTAAATAAATTCAAAGGAGTAAATAGAAAGGCGGTAATAATAGGCCTTGTTATATCCATCGTATTAGGGTTTTATGATGGTTTTTTTGGACCAGGCACAGGTTCATTTTATATATTTTTGTTTATAATATTATTAGGATATGACTTTAAGCTAAGCGCGGGAAATGGCAAAATACTCAATTTTGTCAGCAATATCACTTCTTTGATACTGTTTGCTGTAAACAGTAAGATAATTTACTCAGCGGCGATCCCTATGGCGATTGCTATGATAGTCGGTGCCAGGTTTGGCACAAAAGTTGCGATAAAAAATGGTGCTAAGCTAATACGACCAATACTTGTATGTGTTGCTATAGCTTATGCGATTAAAATGGTGTTTGACATAGCAAAATGATGTATTGAAATCACCTTCATTGTTTTTAATGATTAGTGAAGTGTGAGAAACCACTATTCTAAGCATTTTGGGTGATGAAGGGATATGGTTCGCAGTCTATTAAGTATAGATTGGGATTATTTTATTCCTTTAAAAAAAGAGTGGTTGAATTCATACACTGAGACACCAAGAAATATAGAGTGGATATGGTATAAAAGGCATTTAGAAAGCTCTTTGAGAGGTATTGACATAGAAAAATCAGTGTCCATATCTTTTAGTTTGGATGATTTTTGGGATAAGATAAGGGAACATTTTATCTTTGCAAAAGACATTGAAGTATACGTGTCTGAGTCTCACATGTTGTCATATCATATAGCTATAAATAATAAATGTGAAGAAGTGTACTCTTTAGATACGCATGCTGATTTAGGATATGGAGGAATTAGTTCAACAAGTTTTAAGTTGAATTGTGCTAATTGGATGGGTAAACTGTTATGTGAAGGTTGGATAAAAAAGGCTAATATAGTATACAGCCATCATACGACTGAAAAGCCAGAAGACTTTAAAGATTTTAATAAACTTTTTCCGGTTAGATATTACAATGATATTGATGAATTGCCTAAGGATATATACACAGCAGCTATACATATATGTAGATCTGGTGCATGGACACCACCTTGGCTTGACGATGAATTTTTTAAGCTTGTAAATAATCTAAACTTGCCTTATAAATTGATAAAACTTTACAAAAGAAAATGGAACATTAGAAAAATGCAGCTTTCAGACTTGCTTTTTTATCTTAATTTTTCATAAAAAGTTTATAATGTGTTTAAATGAAAGGGCTTTAAAAACAAAAAAGGCGCTAATCTATTTCGATTAACGCCTTTTTATGTAAATCTCCATCATAACCTATATAACTTTTGGTGCGGATGAAGGGATTTGAACCCCCACGTCAAAGACACTAGATCCTAAGTCTAGCGCGTCTGCCAATTCCGCCACATCCGCACATAAATCTTTAAGTCAAAAACCTTAACAATGGTATTATAATTAATATTCACTAAAATGTCAATAGCAGATACGGTTTTAAAAGCCTATTTCCATATACAAGTCTTTTCTATACATATTATAATATATATTTTTTGTAACAAAAAAGCTATATCTCCATAATATATAGAAAGAGGGGGGATATAAATGCCTAACAATATAGTTTTTAATCCAGTGGCGGAACAGTTAAAAACTTTGATTCATGGAATGCAAGGCACTACACCAACGCCTCTATTGTTAGATTCGACCACTGGAAAACTTTTGTCAACTGTTGATGGCTCTGTGACTGTAGCAGGCACAGTGACGGCACAAGGAACTTTAACGGTTACTGCATCAAATCTTGATATAAGACCGCTAAGTGGTGCAACTGATTCTGTGACTATTAGCAGTGGTACGGTCACAGTTGCTGGAACAGTGACTGTAACTGCGTCATCATTAGATATAAGACCTCTTACTGCCTCAACTGATTCATTTACACTTGGAAGCAGGACATTCTTGGAAGACTCCACAAGCATTGCAGGTGTAACCGGAACAGGTGTTGTTTTGATGGAGAATACAGGCAACAAATCCATGTATTCTTATTATATAACGAATACAGGCACTAATACTATTTCCATTAAACTCCAGATAAGTCCTACTACTACTGACACCTATTTTGTTGATGACATCAATAGTATTAGTCTGGCAGGCGGATCTATTACAGTCTTGACTGCTGTGAAATTTATGCAGTATACAAGATTGTATTACGACACAGGCGGTGCCGCAGCCACTGCAGAATTTTATTACAACGCTCAGGTTTAACGATGGGGCTTTATGCCCCATATATTTTCGAAAGGAGGATTCAAATGTTAAGCCTGTGCATGATCGTAAAAAATGAAGAGGACAATCTTGAAAGATGCCTTAAAAGTGTTTACGACGTAGTCGATGAAATCATAATCGTGGATACTGGCAGTACTGATAAAACGGTGGAAATAGCGAAAAAATTCGGCGCAACGGTCTTCTATTATAAATGGAATAATGATTTTAGTGCAGCCAGAAATTTTTCATTAGATAAGGCAAAAGGCGATTGGATTTTGCTGATGGATGCTGACGACGAGCTTGATGAAGATGGTAAAAAAATGATAAATGTGCTTTTGAAAGACGATAAAATTGATGCATATTTGTTTGAAACCATAAGCTATGTAGGAGATGAAGAAGGATCGGATGCTCTTTCCAACTTAAATGTAAGGATCATTAAGAATAAAGCTGAGTACAGATTTATTGGGTCCATTCATGAACAGATATTGATTTCAATATTAAATCATGGCGGAAATGTAGCAGAAGTTCCGATAAAAGTTTATCACTACGGCTATTTGCACAAAAATATCAAAGAAAAAGATAAAAGAAACAGGAACATGTCTATACTGAAAAAGGAGCTAAAAAGAGATCCAGACAATCCCTTTCACAATTTCAATATTGGAGCGGAGTACATGGCGTTGGGCGATTATGAGCGCGCGTATAATTACTTTAAGAAGTCTTTTGATTTTTCAAAAAACATTAAAACTGGCTATACGACAAAACTGATTATCAGGATGATCATTTGTTTAAATCAGTTAAATAAGCTTGACGAAGCATTTAGTTTATGCAATGAGTCTATTGAAAAATATCCGAATGTAACTGATGTGGTGTTCTTAAAAGGCATGTTATACCATAGGATTGGTCATTACCAAGAGGCCATAAATTGTTTTAAAAGATGCATAGAGATAGGTGAACCATCTCTTATTGATAGATTTATAGTAGGTGTAGGAGGATTTAAAGCTTACCTTGCCATGGGAGAAGTTTTTATGGATGCAAAAAATTTTGACGATGCCATTGAATGTTTTTTAAATTCATTTAGACTTAACCCAACCAATAAAGCAATACTGTATAAATTATCAAACGCTTATTTCAGCAGATACGATGAGAAGACTGCGATAGAGAAAATTGTTTCGCATTTTGATTTGTCACCTGAAGCGTATACGATTATAAGCGATATATTCTTTTTAAATGGCAAGTATCAGCAATCGCTAAAATTTATAGACATGGCACTAAATTCACTGAAGAATAATATAACGTATTATGTAAAGGGAAGAACATTGATGTATCTACACAGATATGATGAAGCTGCAGAATGTTTTGAAATGGTGGATGGCGGTGAATACACCCTTGATAGTCATATTAATGATATTATTTGCCGCTTGTTGATTGGAAAAAGCATTAAGAATCAAATGTTGTTGTTAAAAAAACGCTTTATAGAGGCTTATAAAGTATTTTTCAAATTGGATCTGTTGCTAAAAAAAGATGTGATATTGCCAATAGGCGTTGAAGACACTGGCACATATACAAATGTTATTTTTATTGTACTCGACAAACTGTTTGAGATTCAGGAATTTGATTTATTTGAAAAATCGTTAAATATGCTTAATATGGTAAATGAGAAAGATGTTTTATTGAGATTGGGAAAGCTTTATTATCGGCATGGAGCGTACAAACTTGCTGAAGAAGAATTGACACGTTCTATGAAGCTATTTGATATAATCGATGAAGAAGGTATGATTATATTAAGCAGTTTGTGTGGGCAAAAGGAAGACAAAATTAGTTGATTGTTTTGATTTTGTTTGTAGGGGTGATGGAATGCCTTCTATAATTATACAGCCATCCACAAAAGATACGTCATTAGAATCGGGTTACCCAAACAGTAATAGGGGAAGTGATCCTACACTTTGGATCGGCAGGTATTACATTGGTTTATCTGGAAAATCGGTGTACAGAGCTCTTATACAATTTGATTTAGGCATGATGCCACAAGGTTCTATTGTGGTTGAAGCTATTTTGAAGCTTTACTTCAATTATGCCACAAATCCATCAATTGCTGCATATATTACACCATTTTTGGTTTTGAATGAATGGGATGAAAATACAGCAACATGGAATAATGGGCCCAATATTGATGAAACAGTATTCGGCTCTACAAAGGCTGTGACTAAGGAGGGCTGGTATGGATTTAATATAACGAATATAGTTAATGGATGGATAAATGGCATTTACAAAAACAACGGGATATTGCTTAAAACTCCAGAAGTGCAAAACTTTGAAACAAAAAGTTTTTATTCTAAAGATGAAACAATAAACATATCTCTAAGGCCAATGTTGCAACTGACTTATATAGAAGGATACCCATTTACGCTAAATGAGAGAAGATTTGTGAAGGCAAAGTCTACCTATACAGTATATGATGATGAAAATTTTACAGATGTGAATGATTGTTCATCATACGATAAGTATACGTACTTTGTTTATAATACAAGTGAAAATGCAGCTATAGTAAAACTTCTCATAAGTCCTGGTGATGATCTGTGGATAGAGGATGGCAATGAAACAATTTTAGATGCCGGAAAAACAGTTGCATTAGTACCTTATTTATTTTCTCAGTATTCAAGGCTATCATATAAAAACAAAGATGCAGGAAAAGGAGCAAACATTACCGTATGGTTTGAGGCACAAGTTTAAAAAATTGCGGCACAAATTAAAAAAATGCATTATAATATTAATAGTATAATATCAAATGAAGAGGGATAGTTTTAAATGAATAAGACAAAGGAAAAGATATTTAATGCGGCCATAGATATAATTTCTCAGAAAGGTTTCTATAAGGCTACAATGGATGAAATTGCAGATAAAGCAGGTGTAGCCAAAGGAACCCTCTATTATCACTTTAATAGCAAAGACGATATATTGATATTCTTGATAGATGAAGGATTGTCGCTTTTAAAGAATCAAATATTGGAGAAGATAAGCCACATGAAAAATTCTGTAGAAAAACTAAGGGAGATAATTGTGGTTCAGTCGAATTTTTTATTTAAGTACAAAGATTTTGTCCTGATATTGCTAAGCCAATTGTGGGGAAAAGAAGATATTCAAAATAGCTTTAGAGAAAAAATATACGATTATTTAAAGATTATTGAGGACATAATTGATGAAGGAATTGAAGAAAAGCTAATAGAAAGATGTGATAAAAAACTACTGTCTTCTGCCTTTTTTGGAATGATAAGCTCTCTTATTATCTTTCAATTTAGAAATAATGACATTATAGACCCGGAACATATAGCAGATAGTGTTATTGAATATACATTTAATGGAATCCATTATAGAGATTAATCTTTATAATGGATTTTTTATTGACTTTTAAAATCAAAGATACTATAATAAGTTAGAACTGACCGGTCAGTATAAAAGTATTGGAGGTGTATTTATGTTAAATGTGATCTTTAACGAGCTCAAGAGATTGGCTCAAAACAGATTTATTAGATTAGCAGTCATAGTGATTATTTTTATGCCACTATTGTACAGTTTTCTTTATTTGTATGCATTTTGGGATCCATATGGCAAGTTAGACAAACTTCCAGTTGCAGTTGTGAATCAGGATAAAAGTGTACTGTACGACGGAAAATATAAAAATTTTGGAGACGACATTGTAAAGGAATTAAAAAATAATCATGATTTTAAATGGAGTTTTGTAAACTACGATGATGGTTTAAATGGTTTAAAAGGCAATAAATATTATTTTATGATAGTGATACCTAAAGACTTTTCTAAAAATATTTTAAGTGTCAACGGCAATACTGTAGAAAAGGCTCATATTCAGTATATGACAAATGACAAAAAGAATTTTCTGGCGACTCAGCTTGGAAACAAGGCCGTAGAAAATTTGACGCAAAAAATATCTGATACGATAAGGAAAAGCTATATAGATACTGTTTTTTCAAACGTTAAAAACATGGGCGATGGTTTAAAACAAGCCTCTTTGGCGGAAAAACAATTATCGGATGGCGCTAAAATGCTAAATGACGGTGTTTCAAAATTAAATGATGGCATTAACAAAGCTTTAGTTGGTACAAATCAATTTAAAGATGGATTGTACAATTTAAGCATTGGGGCAAATAACGCATCTTATGGCGCTTCAAATTTATCAAACGGTGCTCAGATTTTGTCTCAGAAATTAGATGAAGTAGACAAAAACAGCAATTTGATTTTAAATGGAATGAATAACCTAAAAAACGGCTTAAATGGAGTGAAAGAGGGCCTCGATGCAATAAGCAATAGCATAAACCAATTGAAAAGCGGTTCAACTGCTGTGACAAACGGTTATGATCAAATCTACCAGAGTCTATCGTCATTTTTAACAGAATTCGATTCAGTAAGCGATGGATTGAACAGCATTCAAACAAATTTGGACAGCGCTGTTGTTGCATTAAACAATTATGTCGATAAACATCCTGAGGCCATGTCAGATGCGGATTTTAAGACGGCGATTACTGTTGTGTCAGAATCTAATTTAGGATTAAAACAGATAATCAATGGACTTGAAACAAACAAGGCTAAAATGAATGCATTGAATGACTCTCTTAAAAAATTAGACAGTGCTACCAATAATTTAGCAATTGGATATGACAAATTAAATGATGGAGTATCTAAGCTGCAGTCAGTTGCAGCACAAATTATAAATGGTGAAAATAATTTAAGCAATGGAATTTCTCAGTATGCAAATGGAATATCATTGTTAGATCAAAAGATGGGCGACATTACATCTGGGCTTTTAAAACTTAATGATGGACTTAATGCGTTAAAACAAGGTGCTTTTAGTTTATACAATGGCTCTAAAGACTTAAATAATGGGTTGATGACGGTATCTAATGGCAGCAAGCAGATACAATTGAACATGGAGAAACTATACAAAAATCAAGATCTTCTTTACAAAAAGCTTAAGGATGCAACTGACAAAATAGAAGTGATGGGTACCGGTGATGAGAAAAAGAACATGATAAATGAACCTATTATTCTTGATACCAAGAGATTAAATCCAGTAGCAAATTATGGCATAGGATTTACACCCTATTTTATACCTTTATCACTTTGGGTTGGTGCATTGATTTTATTCTTTATAATTGATATTTACGATAAAAACGGCTATAAGGATATTAGCAATGCTTCAATTGTTTTAGGTAAGCTTTTGAGTTTAAGCATTTTAGGCATTTTTCAATCGATAGTTTCTGGTTTTGTGTTGATAGAAGCACTTAAATTGCCTGTAAACAATTTGTTCTACTATTATATTATAAATGCTGTAATGTCTGTGGTTTTTGTGTTTATTATCGGCTTTTTTGTAATGCTTCTTGGCATGGCAGGAAAATTCTTCGCTGTTGTGCTTTTGATGCTGCAGTTGACATCATCTGGTGGCGTATTCCCTATGGAATTAGAGCCGAAATTCTTTAATATTTTAAATCCATTTTTCCCAATGACATATGGCACTCAAGCATTGAGAGAGGCCATTTCAGGCTCTAATATTGGATTGATTGCTCATGATTTATTTATCTTATCATGTTTCGGGGTTTTATTTATGCTTTTGTCAATTTTGTTGTCGGGTAAAGTAGGAGATAAGAATAAAATTGATGAAAAGTTAAATGCGGCAAATTAAATTCACATAAGATTCACACAAATATTTAATAATTTTGAAACAATCAGTGATTATAATTCTTATATAGAGCATTGCGAGATTAGTTTGCTTTGTAGCGGCTCGCCATGCTTTTTGTTTTATACGTTATTGCTTCAATAAATATTTTTTGATGGGGGAATACGCATGAAAATAAGAAAAGCGATAATACCTGCGGCAGGGCTTGGGACAAGGTTTTTGCCTGCAACAAAAGCACAGCCAAAAGAGATGCTGCCAATAGTAGACAAACCTACGATTCAGTATATAGTTGAAGAAGCTGTAAACTCAGGCATAGAAGACATACTCATAATAACCGGAAGAAATAAAAGAGCCATAGAAGACCACTTCGACAAATCAGTGGAATTAGAATTAGAGCTTAAGAAGAAAGGCAAAGAAAATCTTTTAAGCCTCGTTGAAGACATAACAAACATGGTTGACATACATTATATAAGGCAGAAAGAGCCAAAAGGATTGGGACATGCCATCTACTGTGCCAGAACATTTGTAGGCGATGAGCCGTTTGCAGTTTTATTAGGAGATGACATAGTTGATGCAGAAGTACCCGTATTAAAGCAGATGATAGAGCAGTATGAAAGGTACAACTGCTCGATAATAGGCGTGCAAGAGGTGCCAAAGAGCGAAGTAGACAAATACGGCATAGTAGACGCCAACATGATTGATGATAGGCTTTATAGAGTAAACAACTTAATAGAGAAGCCAAGGATAGATGAAGCGCCATCGAACATGGCGATATTGGGAAGGTATATAATATCGCCCAAGATATTTGAGATATTGGAAGATATAAAACCTGGAGCAGGAGGAGAGATACAGCTTACAGATGCCCTTAAAGTGCTATTGGAGTATGAAGCCATATACGCGTATAATTTCGAAGGGAAAAGGTACGACGTAGGAGACAAGATGGGGTACTTGAAGGCAACGATAGAGTACGCCTTAAAGCGAGATGATTTGAAGGATGAATTTAGAAAATATCTTGTAGAGATTGTAAACACTTATGATAATCGCGAAGAAATTTTAGTTCAATCATGATATGGATAAATAAAAAAGTCTTGTGTAAATCTTATAGAGATGTTAAAATAAATAAGTAATTGAATAAGACAGTTCGAAACCATCCTGTCTATAAACAAAACTACGGGCATTGCAAATCAAAAGTTTGCATATATGAGCACAGGTGGGCTGTGCTCTTTTTTCATTATGTTTATGGAAGGATGTGATAACTGGAAATTTTAGGAGGTATAGTGTGAACGGAGGATTTTTAAAAAAGAAGTACAGTCTTACTCAAAAATTGACCATATCTGGATTGGTAATGGCATTGTACCTTGTTGTAATGTACTTTACACAAAATTTCGCTTTTGGCCAGTACCAGATAAGAATAGCAACATCGATTTATGCATTGTCTGCTATTTTCCCATTTTTGATATTGCCGATGGGGTTAAGCAATATGCTTAGCAATATTTTAATGGGAGGCTTAGGGCTTCCTGATATGATTGGAGGCTTTTTCGTAGGCATATTAACGTCGTATGCAGTTTACCTTATTAGAAAGTATCGTCTAAACGATTGGTTTATCTCTATTCCTATAATATTATTTCCAGGCCTTATAGTGCCAATTTGGCTTTCTGTTTTGCTTAAAATACCGTATCACATATTGGCTATAAGCGTTACAGTAGGTCAGATTATACCGGGAATTGTAGGTGTACTGTTAGTCAAACAGTTGAAAAACAAATTATGATGGAGTGTGAGTATCATGCCGAGAGATGAGAAAGAGCTTAACGGATTATCTCAATTAGGGAATAAAGAGACTAAATATATTTTCGATTACGATCCATCTTTGCTTGAGACATTTCCTAATAAACATCAAGAGAATGACTATTTTGTAAAGTTCAATTGTCCTGAATTCACAAGCCTTTGCCCTAAGACTGGACAGCCTGACTTTGCTACAATATACATTTCATATGTTCCAGACAAACTGATGGTTGAAAGTAAATCTCTAAAACTTTATCTTTTTAGCTTTAGAAATCACGGTGATTTTCATGAAGACTGCGTAAATATAATCATGAAAGATTTAATAAAACTGTTGGATCCAAAATACATCGAAGTTTGGGGCAAGTTTACGCCAAGAGGTGGAATATCGATAGATCCATATTGCAACTACGGAAAGCCTGGAACGAAATGGGAAGATGTGGCTCAAAAAAGGCTTTTTTACCACGACATGTATCCTGAAAAAGTGGATAACAGGTGATTTTGTGATATAATATAGATATCAGTTGGCGCTAAAGGAGATGCAATACATGAAAATCGGGATAATAAGCGATACACACGGCGATTATGCATCATGGGAAAAAGCCATTAGCTATCTTCATGATGCTGATTTGATACTGCATGCAGGGGATGTCTTGTATCATGGTCCCAGAAATGATATTCCATCTGGATATAATCCTAAGAAACTTATTGATGCCATAAATGATTGCAAAATACCTATTTTGATTTCGAGGGGAAACTGTGATGCATCTGTAGACCAAATGGTATTGAATGTTCCTATTCAATCGCCTTACGTCTTTGCAATGATTGAAAATAAAAGGTTTTTAGTACAGCACGGTGATCATATAAGTCAAGACGAAATACAGAATTTAATTTTCAGGTACAAGCTTGATTATTTTATTACTGGACATACTCATATTCCGGTGTTGAAGAAACATGACGATTGCATCATTGTAAATCCAGGTTCTACATCATTAAGCAAAAGAGACGATAGAATAAACACTATAAGCATAATTGATGACAATGGCATCTATATTTTAGACATAGATACAGGTAATAAGATAATTGAAATCAAAAATTAAAACCACCTAAATAGGTGGTTTTAATCATATCTATACAACTTTTACTATCTTTTCATATCCATTTCTCTTTAACCTTGGATAAAGCGTTTTGCTTTCATCAAAGTACCCGATAGATATAAGCATCACTACGACCTTGTCATCAGGTATACCAAAGGCTTCTTTTAACTTATCTTCCTCAAAGCCGATCATCGCATGTGAGTCAACTCCGTAGTATTTTGCAGCGTACATTATGGACATGCTTAAGAGTGATGTATTTCTGACGGCAAAATTGTTTGCTTTTAGGTCTGTATTGTACAGCATGTTTTTAGCAAAATCGATGCTGCCTTGTATCTTGTCATCAGGAATTCCCACGTCTCTCATGTACCACCATGCAGGATTATCTTCCTTATATGCGTTTTTATCGCCTATCATGATTAAAGTGACCGGCGCATCAAGAATCTTTGGCTGTTTCAATGCGACATCGTAAAGTTTTTCCTTTGCTTCCTTTGACTTTACAGCGATTATCTCCCAAGGTTGCAAGTTAAATGCAGATGGGGCCAAAACTGCTAAGTCAATTATTTTTTTTAATGTATCCTCATCAAGTTCTTTATTCTTATCAAAGAAATTAACAGAACGCCTTTCTTCGAACACTTCTTTTAAATCTTTCATAATATTTCCTCCTAATTTTGAAATTACACCTAAATTATATCACATGTTTTTCGAAAAACAAAGAAATCGGATAGACATACTATGAAATATGATTAGATCGAAAAAAGTTGTATAATATATGTGGACAAAATTTTGCATTGGAGGTCTTTTTATGGATTGGAATGAGATAAGGGAAAAAGCAAGGGAAAACATGAAAGGCTATTGCAGGGGATGCAAAAGATGTGACGGCATTGCATGTGCTGGTGAAGTCCCTGGTATGGGCGGTACAGGTACGGGAAATGGATTTATCGAAAACGTAAAGGCTTTAGACAGATGGAAAGTCAAGTTGAAGACGCTTCACGATGTTCTAAAGCCTGACATAACCACATCACTTTTTGGCTTTCAAGTCAAGATGCCTGTTTTAGCTGCTCCAATGACAGGGCTTAAGGGAAATGCAGGCGGATATTTGTCTGAACGTGAATACGATATGATGGTTGCAGAGGCGTGCAAAAATGTAGGAACCATATTTATGTCTGGTGATGCTAATGATAAGGACATGTATCCTGCAGGCATCGATGCTATAAAATCAACAGGTGTTTTAGGAATACCATTTTCTAAACCCCGGACAGTAGAAGAAATAATAGAGAAGGCGAAGATTGCCAAAGAAGCAGGAGCTGTGGCGTTTGGCGTTGATGTGGATGGAGCAGGGCTTATCATGATGATAAAAAGCGGTCAGTTTGTGGGTCCAAAATCGAGAAAAGAGATCGAGATGATAGTTGAAAATATTGAGCTTCCTTTAATATTAAAGGGTATCATGACGGCAGAAGAGGCGATGATTGCGGCAGAAGCAGGTGTAAAGGCAATTGTCGTTTCAAATCATGGAGGAAGAGTATTAGATCACACGATGGGAACTGCCGATGTCCTACCTGACATTACAAAAGCTGTTGGTGACAAAATCGATGTATTGGTGGATGGCGGCGTAAGAACAGGCATAGATGTTTTAAAGATGCTGTCATTGGGAGCAAAAGCCGTCTTAATAGGAAGACCTATAATGATTGCTGCACATGGAGGAGGAAGAGAAGCCATAGAGTTTTATCTCAACAAGGTTGCTGACGAGCTGTATCAGGCCATGATCCTCACTGGATGCAAAGACTTAAAGAACGTGCCAGAAGTGTATAAAGCAAGCTGATATGAAAAGATAGAAATGAGGTAATTTTATGACAAATCCTAAAGTTGATGAGTATTTAGAAAAAGTTTCAAACTGGAAAGATGAGTTGGAAAAGTTAAGAGAAATAATGTTGGAGTTTCAATTAGAGGAAGATTTAAAATGGGGTAAGCCATGTTATTCATACAATAAAAGCAATATAGCCATATTGATAGGATTTAAGGAATACTGTGCGATTTCATTCTTCAAGGGCTCTTTGCTAAATGATGAAAAAGGAATCTTAATTAAACCTGGCGAAAATTCTCAGGCATCTCGACAGATCAGGTTTAAAAGCATTGAAGAAATTGCCGAGAAAGAGGATGTTTTAAAGGAATACATCACTAAAGCGATTGAAATTGAAAAGCTGGGAATGAAAGTAGATTTTAAAAAGAACGATGAGACTAAAATACCTTATGAATTTCAGATTAAATTGGATGAAGATCCTATTTTAAAATCAGCTTTTTTTGCATTGACCCCTGGGCGGCAGAGGGCGTACATTATTTATTTTTCGCAACCGAAGCAATCTAAGACGAGAGAGGCAAGAGTTGATAAATATATAGGAAAAATCTTAAGCGGAAAGGGATTAAATGACTAAACGGCGGATGTTTCCGCCTATTTTATTTTTATAAAACATTGTAAAGGCTATTGACATTTATGTATTATAGTGTTATATAATTATATAACAGTATAAAACTTAAGGAGGTTGTTTTATGAGAAATAATTTGATTGAAGCAATTGTCTTCCTTTTATCGATTATCGTGATTCTTGTTGGGTTTGCAGTTGTCATTTCTAAAAAGACGTTTAATATGCAATTGCTTAAGAGATTTAATGAAAGCAGAATGGTGAGGCTGATCTTCTCATTGGTATGTATATTTTTAGCTTGGATTATGCCATGGTTTTCTGTCAAGATGTTGATGGCTATCGGGGCTTTTGGACTTTTAATAAGCATCTTTCCCATTAAAAGGAGCTCTTCCCTTATATCAATAGGGATTGCGGTTATACTTTTTGGACTTGTTGCATTAGGGCTTGTAGGACTATACTCATATCAAGGTGTTGGGAGCGTATCAAATAGCGTATTGCGGATAACAAACAGTTTTCCAATAGACGTAAAGAGCACAGTGGATAATAGCCTACGCATTGATGGAAGCGAAAGAATAATGCCTGATAAGAAAATATCATTAAAAGATGTAAAGAATGTCAACTTATCAGTAAAAGGTGGAATAGAAATAAAGTTTACAAATGATGACACTATTTACATTCCATCCGAATTGAATGTGGAAAGCGATAATGGAAATTTGACAGTTTTTGAAAAAACTCCAAAGCAAAACGTCACTTATGTGATCGAATTGGGAACTAATCCAAATGAGGCTGTAGATATAAGATCTGCAGGTATTGAGATCACTGGAAGCGGTAATTTCAATAATTTCAGTTTAAATTCTGCAGGTTCTTCAATAAATGGCAATATATCTTCTAATAATGATGTGTATTTAAGTTGTGCCGGACTTAAAGTGACCGGGAATTTAAAGGGAAAGGTCTTGAACATTAATAGTTCTGGTACAACTCTGAATGGAGAATTAGATTTTAACAAAATAATTGTTAATTCAACAGGTTTAGCTATAAATGAGATGTCGAGATTTAGTGAGCTAAATATTAATGCAACTGGACTTTACGGTAGAATCGCTATTTTAAACAGCAGCAATGAAAGAGGAAATCTTACTGTAAATTCGACAGGCGGGACATTAACTGTAATAAATAAGAATAAAGCACCTGTAGACATCAATACTTCCGGTTTTATAAAAATAACTAAAGAGTGATTGCAAAATGTTGAGAAAAGTAGACAAACACAGTGGAGTTCCTGCCTATCTGCAGATAACGAATATGATAAAATCAGAAATTTTGCTTGGAAACCTTCAAAAAGGATCGCAGCTATCTTCAATACGTGAATTGCAACAAATCTTTGATGTGAATATAAATACTGTATTAAAAGCATTGGAAAAGTTAAAATCAGAAGGGTATATTGAAGCTGAACAAGGTGTAGGATACTTTGTTAAAAAAGATTTTGATGTAGATAAAAAGGTTATAGAGATAATAAAAACATGTGTAGCTAAGTTAAAAGACAATAGTATAGATTATTATACGGCCATATTGATATTTGAGGAGGTCTGGAAAAATGAGTGACTATAAAAGCAGCTTTACCTTAGAGCTTAAAAAGATGGACGTTTATCTTGAAAAAGAATTAACGGAAAAAACAGGAAGAATTGCAATTTTGATGTTGATACTTTTATTGCCAAGTTTTTTTGTCAAGGAGTTTGCAATACTGTTTTTATCATCATCGCTGCTGATATATGATATACGGCATCAAAATGCTGAACTTCTGTATTCTTTGCCTTTTTCCAAAAAAGAATTGTTTAATTTCAACCTGATTTTTTTGTGTCTTGCCGTTTTTGCCACTTCTGCTTTTGGAGAAATTTTATTGGGCAATACAATTATTGAAAAATTAGACTTTATTTTAAGAAGTTTGATTTTAATATTTTCAATATTTGGGATTCAGATTATACTCTCCGAATTTAATGTTGACGCAGTAGTTTTTAGCTTTATTGCAGTGATTTTCGATGCAATTTTAGGCAATTTTGGCACACCTGATATAAATAGTTCTAATTTTAATCCTTACAGTTTGATAAGTTTTTCAAAGCAAGGGAATTTGGCTATGTCACTGGTATTTTCAATATTGATTTGTTTTATTAGCTATTTAGTATATACGCGAAAGGATGGTGAAAACCACCATGAAAGCTTTGGAAGTAATAAATTTAAGCAAACAAATTGATGGCAAACAAATTATATCAGACGTAAGCTTTTCTGTGGCAGAAGGAGAAATAATCGCACTTGTTGGGCCTAATGGTGCAGGGAAAACCACCACATTAAAATGTATAATGGGCATTATAGGAAAAGATGCAGGCGAAATATTCATTTTTGGGCAGCCTTTTAGCACAAAACTTAAAACAGATATGGCGTTTGTTTCAGAAAACAGAAAGGTTTTTGCTAATTTAAGTTTAGAAAATTATCGAAAGATATATGAGACGCTTTACCCAAATTGGGATGACAACTTTTTTAAAAGCCTCATATCGCGATATGGATTTAATTTAAAACAAGAGATGCAAAAATTTTCGGAAGGACAAAAGACGATTTTGATGTCGATTTTAGCTTTTTCTACAAATGCAAAACTCATTATTCTCGATGAACCAACTCAACACCTTGATCCAGCAGTAAGATTTGAGCTTATAGAAATGATAAAAGAATATGTCAATGACAAAAAAGGAACTGTATTGCTTTCTTCACACGAGATATACGAGTTGGAGGAGTACGCTTCAAGCTTTGCTATTATAAAAAACGGGAGAATAATTTACACCGATTCAATAGATGAAGCGAAACAAAAGCATAGGATACTAAGTGCAAACAAAAATGTAAAGGACATGAAAGTTATAGCCGTAATTAATGACGAGGTTTTGGTTAAGACAGATGAAGATGTGGGCGATTACCCTCGTTTAAATCAAATTATTGTGGGCTATTTAAAAAGCACAGATGAAATTTTTCAAACAAGTTATTCACTTTGATGATTTGATTTGATAAAATATCTTTATATATAGATATAGTTGAATATGTTCAAAGGGGGACATTGAAGTGAAAAACATTGTTATTTATGATTCTACATTGAGAGATGGAGCTCAATCACAGGGGATTTCCTTTACAGTATCAGATAAAATAAAGATTGTTGAGCTTTTAGACGACTTTGGCGTAGATTACATTGAAGCTGGAAATCCTGGTTCCAATCCTAAAGACATGGAGTTTTTCGATATTATAAAAAGAAAAAGTTTGAAAAATTCCAAGTTGATAGCATTTGGCAGCACAAGGCGGGCAAACACGCCGGTGGAGAAAGACGCCAATGTCAGTTCGCTTTTATTGGCAGAGACAGAGTATGTGGCAGTATTTGGAAAATCATGGGACTTCCATGTTAGCGAGATATTGCGAACGACTTTAGATGAAAATCTCAATATGATATATGATACGATAAATTACTTGAAAAATCGGGGTAAAAAAGTCGTATTCGATGCAGAACATTTTTATGATGGCTTTGTGGAAAATCCTGATTACGCATTGAAAACCCTTCAGGTGGCGTATGATGCAGGAGCAGACAGCATCTGCCTTTGCGATACAAAAGGTGGCATGTTTCCTACAGAAATATATGATATAACCAAAAAGGTTGTAGATAAATTTGATTGTGAGATAGGCATACACGCTCACAATGACAATGGTATGGCTGTTGCCAATTCTATAATGGCTGTAGAAGCAGGTGCAATACAAGTCCAAGGAACGATAAATGGATATGGTGAAAGATGTGGAAACGCGAATCTGTGCACAATTTTGCCAAACTTGCAATTTAAAAAAGGAATAAAATGCGTTGAAGACGACAAAATGAGAGAGCTTACAGTGCTTTCAAGAAGAGTAAGCGAAATAGCCAATGCGGCGCCGGATGAAAGAGCACCGTACGTAGGGAGAAATGCATTTGCCCATAAGGCTGGTATGCATTCAGATGCTGTTTGCAAAAACACGAGATCGTATGAAATCATTGATCCAGAGCTTGTCGGCAATGAAAGAGTGCTTTTATTGTCAGAAGTAGCCGGCAGAAGCGCTTTGATAGGCATAGTGAATGAAGTTGATCCAACAATAGACCGTGACTCTGATAAGACGAAAGAGATATTAGACAAGCTAAAGGAAATGGAATCTAAGGGATATAAGTACGAAGGCGCTGAAGGCTCGTTAAAGCTTCTGATATTGAAGACTTTGGGACTGTATAAACCCTCATTTAGGCTTATAGAATTTAAAGTCATAGTCAATGAACCATCTGTTGATGATGTAAATTCGTCTGCCCTCATAAAGATAGAAGTAGACGGGCAAGAAGAAATAACCGCTGCAGAAGGCGACGGACCTGTAAACGCACTTGATAAGGCAGTCAGAAAGGCTTTAGAAAGATTTTACCCGGAAGTCAAGGAGATGAAACTTACAGACTACAAAGTAAGAGTATTGGACTCTAATTCTGCTACAGCAGCGAAAGTAAGGGTAATAATAGAGTCGTCCGATGGAAACGAAGTCTGGAGCACCATTGGCGTATCGACAGATATAATAGATGCCAGTTGGATAGCGCTTGTAGATTCAATAGAGTATAAGCTTAATAAAAAATGACGAAAAAGGGACTGCTGCACAAATGACTGAATAGTTCATGGTGCATCAGTCTTTTTTAATACGCAATTTTACCTTGAGACGCCTTACCATATGTAATAAAATAAATATGTGATTTAGTTTGTGGGAGCTGATAAATTGAAGGAGATATTTTTTGGTCCTTTTTGCAACAATGTTAGAGATATGCTTATTGAAAAGTCGATGGAAACTATTAGAAATGGGAAAAGGGTTTTATACATATTGCCTTCCCGTGAGGCTATGTTTGATGTAAGGGATAAGTTCATCAAATTAAATGGCGGCATCGTAGATGCGGATATATTTGTGTTTGAAGATATAGCGAAGCTTTTGTGCGGCGATTTTATAAAAAATCACACAGTAATATCGACTTATGAGATGAAAGAAATTTTGAGAAGCATCTTGCAAAAGTCTGATTACAATGGGTACTATCAAAATGTAAAAGACAAGGCAGGATTTTTAGAATCTGTCTTAAGCTTCATAAAGACAGCAAAGAGAAACATGTTAAACCCAAATGATATTAAAAAGATTGCCAATAGCTTAAAGAGAAATGTGCTAAAGGAAAAGTTGAATAATTTAGCGGAAATTTACATTAATTATGAGGATTACAAGAATAAGAATGGATTGATTGATGTAGATGACATTTCAGTTAACGCCATTCAATATGTCGATACTTCAAATTACTTTAGCAGAATAGGAATTGTCGTTGTAGATGGCTTTATAAATTTAGATGGTGTGAATATGCAATTATTGAAGAAGATGGCTCTAAATAGCGATCATGATATTTATGTGAATATTCCATTTAAAAATGAGCACAATGAAATCTTCATAAAAAACGGCATCGTGAAAGACTTATTAGATATCGGATTTAGGTTAAATGAAATAATGGAAACGGAAGAAAATGCAGATGGCAGCAATGCAGAGAAAGTTTCTAAATACCTGTATTCAGGAAAAGAGATTATTAAAAGCGTAGATGGCACTATTATGATGCTGAATAGTCCATCGATTGAGCATGAAGTAAGAGAAACTGCAAGGTTAATAAAGAAGAAGATAGTCTTTGAAAAAGTAAAACCTGAAAATATTGCTGTGTTTGTAAAGAATATTGATGACTACAGAGAAAGCATAATTGACATTTTTGACGAGATGGGCATTCCTTTAAGGTTTAATGATGGAAAGAAATTAATGTCAGTGATGATTGCCAGTGATATTTACAGTTTGATTACATATAAGATAAATCGCGATTTTAAGAGCTTTGACAGTATAATGAAATCAAAGTATCTGATGCCTAATGAAATAATAGACGTATACAATAAAGCATCAAAGCTGATAGATGAATCTTATAACGATTATGAAGAAAAAATTTTATCTGCATTAAACGATGGAGAGTTTGAAAAATTAAAAAAATGCATCAATATGCTTGTAGAAAAGCAGTATAAAGATATAAGTGAGTTTCTGGAAAGCATTTTAAATATCATAGAGATGCTTAAAATCGACTTAAACATAATGTCATTGTATGAATCAGGCGTGATAGACGGAAGGAATTTCGTATACAGTTTAAAAGCGTTAGAAGCTATGAAACAAATTCTAAAGAATGTTATGGAATTAAAAAGGCGGTATGGTAAAACTTCCTCTGATGATATTGAGACTATTCAAGAGGACTTATTAGACATGATGGAAAACTGCGATATAATGATTAAAAATCTTGACATTGAAGGTGTGAAAGTGATAAATCCGGACTTGGCAAGAGGTCAGAGATACGATGTAGTGTTTATCCTTGGTGCAAATGAAGGGGATTTTCCAACCACATCTTCTGCCAATCCGATTTTTGATTCACAGGATGAAGCCTATTTGGGAAATAGCCACCTTTATGTATTTAGTCGAAACTTTGAAATAGAAAGGGAAAAAATAAGATTCAATTCATGCATAGCTTCTTCTTTAGGAGATGTTTATATATCGTATAGGACGACAGATAAAGAAGGAAATAAAATGATTAAATCACCATTTGTATATGAGATTGAAAGTCTTTTTGATAAAATGTCACTGAAAAAAGTAGTTGCTCCTGTTGTTTACATGAAAGATAGATTTGCTTATAAGCTAAATGATTTATCCAGCGAAGATGAAATCATGTATTATTTGGCAAATTCGAAATGCGATGATGCTGATTTGAACATTCTGTCAGGTAGGACAAGCCTTGCAAAAACGTACCAACATATTAATTATTTGTCATCATTAGAGAGAAAAAGAGTGACAAGCAATGAGATGAATGAGTACACAGGAAAAATACGCAAAGAGGAAAATTTAAAGATACTTGATGGAATTCACTTAAGCGCATCAGGTTTAAACAGTTATGTTGCTTGCCCTTTTAGTTTTTTTGTGGAGACACTTTTAGACATCAAAATTTTAGATGAGTCAATTGAATTCAAGAAAAACATCGGCTCTACATATCATGAGATTTTGATGAAGTATTACAGCAAAAATGAAGATCTCTACGATGTGAATGAAGAAAAACTTAAAGATGTGATTGATAAAACTTGTGAGAAATTAGATGGCATAAAAAATAATGTCATACTTGAAAAGTTTAAAAAAGAGATGTATGACACTTTATTTAAGCTTATAACAGATGATATATCAAATAGGCTTAATTATTACAAGAAGGCTGGTGCTGAGCTTATTCCTTCGATGTTTGAAAAGAAATTTGAGATAGACTATGGCGGTTACAGACTCTACGGCAAGATAGATAGAATCGATTTAGAGCGAAGCATAGATGGCAATTTGACAGGAAAATACCTCATATACGATTACAAATTGGGTACGATAGGAGGGCTAAGGCAGTGCATAGATGGTTTGGATTTTCAATTACCTACGTATTACATGGCTGCAGAAGAAATTCTTAGTAATGAGCTTGGCATCGAAAATCCATCCTGTTTAGGCTTGCTGTACTACAGTGTGGAAAATGTCAAAAGAAATGGGATCTTGCTGGATGAATACAAGAAATACCTATTTAAAGGAAATGCAGGCCCGAGAGATGTATTAAGCAAAGAAAGCTTTGATGTGATAATTGATTGGATCGAAAAAAAGGGGATTGAAAATGCAGACAGAATGATGACGGGTTCTTTTAATCTGCCTGAAGTATGTCCATATGACGATTCTAATATCAGATGTCCATATGCATCAATATGCAGGTATGATAGACGTGAAAACAAAAGAGGTGAAAATGGTGTACAGCATGTTGATTGAAGAAGATCTAAGCCAAGAGCAATCAAAAGCTCTTGATATAAGCAAAAACGTAGCACTAAGGGCTGGCGCTGGTTCTGGCAAAACGAGAGTATTGACTAAAAGGTATATAAAGCTTTTGAATGATGTAGCTGATATCAAGATTGACAATATTGTCGCAATAACATTTACTCGAAAAGCCGCTGCTGAAATGAAAGAAAGGATAAGAAAAGAGATAGAATCACTGTGCAAATTAGATAAGGATAGCAAAAAATGGACGGCGTTTAGAGATTCACTGATATTTGCCAATATTGATACAATTCACGGCTTTTGCGAGAAAATGATAAGAGATAATTTTGCTGAAGCTTCAGTTGATCCCATGTTTTCCATTATGGATGAAGCGGATGTCAGTACGGCAGTTAAAAAGATAGCCGAAATTGCGATAGATGAAGTGGTAAATGATGAAAACAACAAATATCTTATAAAGACTATTTTAGAAAAATACCCTTCAAAAATATTTACGGGAAAAATGTTTCAAGCTGAAATAGTAAGCTTATATTTCCGCATAAAAGAGGCTGGGATATCAGTTGAAGACATAAGATTGTCTTGTGACAGCGATGAATCAACAAAAGCCATGGAAACTTTGGCCTTTGCTACATTAAAGAAGATAGATGAGAATTATAGAAAATTCAAATCAGACAAGAATTTGCTTGACTTTAACGACTTAGAGATGATTGCTTTAAGACTTCTTTCCAACGATATCATAAGAAATGATTATTTTGAAAGGTACAAATACATTCTCATAGATGAGTTTCAAGACACGAATCCGATTCAAAAAGAGATTATTTTAAAGCTATCTGAAAAAGATGGGAAAATTCCGGATGGCAAATTATTTATTGTAGGTGATATAAAACAGTCAATATACGGCTTTAGGGGGACGGATTTTAGGATATTTGATGAATTTTGCAGAAGAATAGAATCAGGCGGAAAGGTGCTTAATCTAAGCAATTGCTACAGAAGCACAAAAAACATCATATCAACAGTCAATGAGGTTTTTAAAAATTTGATTGAGCCATATGAAGAATTGAAGTTCCAAAGCTTTGCCGACGATGGTCCTAAAGTAGAGCTCATTACTTATAAAAAAGATGATGTAGTTAATGAAAAGAATGAAAGATATAAAAAGATAAAACAACTTTTGAAAGACGATGCCAATAAAGAAAAGCTGAACGATCTGCTGATGGAAGACGGAGCTTTGGCTAATTCAAGAAAGGATTTTCAGGGCATGATTGTAGCAGGCAGGATTTTAAAGCTTGTGGACGAAAGATTTGATTATAAGGATATTGCTGTACTTTTAAGAAGCAGGTCAAGTCTTAAAAGCATTGAAGGCGCACTTGCGAATTGTGGCATACCATATTGCATCATAGGTGGGATTGGATTTTGGGATAAGAGGGAGATTACCGACATCATTTCGGTTTACAAATTGGCTTTTGATACATCGGATGAAGTTGCGCTTCTTACAGCCTTAAGATCGCCTATTTTTGGATTTAGCGATGATGATTTATTTGCTTTCATGAATATATACAATGGCGAATCTGTAGATGATTTATTGGAAGCCTTAAAAAATTTTTCTTCCATGTTTTGCGACGATAAATTGGTCATAAAAAGAGCTTGCAACATTTTTGATAGGATTTCGAAAATGAGGGGTGTATACAGTCCATACGAGATATTCAAGACGATTTTGAAAATCACAGAGTATAAAAAACTTTTGATTTCTTTGCCAAATGGATATCAAAAATTTAGAAATGTGGAGAAATTGGAGAGCATAATCAAAAGCTTTGAAGAGAAAGGCATACTCCATCCAAAAGATTTGATTGGGTATTTAGACGCTTTGAAAGAGTCATCAGGGCTTGACTCTGAAGCTTTTTTGGATACGGAAGAAAGCAATGCCGTTAAGATTATGACTATTCATTCATCAAAAGGGCTTGAATTTGATGCTGTAATAATACCTGACATGGATAAAGCTACTGATGGCATATCTGTGAGGAAGGCTCCTTTATTTATGTTAAATAAAGAAGGCTACATTTTTGGTATAGGCGTCAATGATGATGGAGATTTGGATAAATCGGCAAACAGTTTATATAGAGAGGAATATGACAAGTATCTTGAAAGGGAAAATATGGAGAGCAGGAGGCTTTTTTATGTAGCTTCTACGAGGGCAAAGAGATTTTTGTCTTTTATAGGACAAGAGAAAGACAATGTAGATGACATTGACGAAGACAGCAAACTTAACTCATTTATGAAACAGTTGATGTTTGCGATTAAAGATGGGTGTTCTAATATAGACTACATTGATGGCAGCTGTTTACAATCATGTGCAAAAAACAAACCTTATGATGTGAAAGGATTGGATGAAGATGTAAACAAAATAAAATTATTTGATGAATTGGTAGACAAAGTACCTCTTAGCATTAAAGGCAACGTTTCTGTAACTGCATATATTGATTATCTGATGTGCCCTATGCTTTACTATTATAAATGTATTGCGTCGCTTGATGATAAATATGTGGAATCAGATGAAAACAGCGATGATATTTACTCAAAAAATGATGAGAAAATAAGTGCTTTAGAGAGAGGGACGATTATTCATAAGATACTTGAAACTTTAGATGATGATGACTTTATTGATGCAGGTAGTGCCAGTGATGAAAGCATCAAAAGGTATCTTGACAATTACTACATGCTGGAAGATGAACGTAGAAAGAGGATAAACGGCAGACTACTAAAAAGATTAAAGGAGTATAAATTTAGGGTGCCCATAGACGACAACATAAATTTAAACGGAGTAATCGACAGAATCGACATATACGAAAATGATGGAAACATTGAAGCATACATTTTTGACTATAAGACAAATAAAATAGATAGCAATGATGATTTGGAGAAAATAGCAAGACATTATACACCACAGATTCATGTTTATTCGTATGCTTTACGGCGATTAAAAACCATCGGTGGTTTTTCACCAATTTTGAAAGGTGCTTTTTTGTACTTTTTAGATGTGGGAAAATATATTCAAGTTGATATTTCAGATTTTTACGTCATGGAGACATTAGGGAAAATACGTGAGGCTGCACCATTTTTATTAGGCACCAAAGGGATTGAAGAATATGTCAAGCGAAAAAGTGAATATTGCAGTATGTGTTCCTACAACAAAATTTGCAAATAGTATTGGATTTTTGTTTGTAATATGTAATAATATGGTTAAGTATTATTTAATGGGGGGTGGGTAAATGACAGACCCGAGGTTAAAAAAACTTGCAAATCTTTTGGTAAATTACTCAACAAAGGTTAAAAGAGGAGATTTTGTATTGGTTCAAGCAGGGGATATTGCTATACCGTGGATAAACGAAGTAGTTAGGGAGGCAGTGAAGGCAGGGGCTCATGTTGAGACACTGGTTGACATTCCTGACGTGTCAGAGATTATCTTGAAAAACTCTACTGATGAACAACTTCTCATGGAAAAGTATATTCAAAGAATCGCTCTTGAAAAAGCGGACGTATGGCTTACTGCGTGGGCTAACAAGAATACAAAGGCTAATTCAAATGTAGATTCTGCAAAGCTTAAATTGGCGGCAAAAGGAGCATCTTCATGGAGGAAAGTCTACTCTGAAAGAATGGGCAATGGTTCTTTAAGATGGTGCGGTACGCAATACCCAACACAGGCAGATGCACAGGAAGCTGAAATGAGCCTAAGTGAATACGAGGACTTTGTCTATGGTGCAGGGTTATTAGACAGCGATGATCCTATATCTTTGTGGCAAAAGATACGCATGGAGCAAGATATATGGGTTGATTATCTCGACAAAAAGTCAGAATTGCACATTGTATCAGATGGAACTGACATATACGTCAATACATCAGGCAGGAAGTGGATAAACTGCAGTGGCACAGAGAACTTTCCTGATGGAGAGATTTTTACATCACCTGTTGAAAGCAAAATCAATGGTCATATCACTTTCAGTTTCCCAGGAATATACATGGGTAAAAGCATAGAAGGCATATACTTGGAAGTAGAAGATGGGCATGTCGTTAAAGCTACTGCAGAAAAAGGCGAGGATTTGCTGCACGCTTTGATGGATACAGATGATGGTGCTAAGCGTTTTGGTGAAGTAGCCATAGGCACCAATTATGGCATACAAAAATTTACGAGAAATATGCTTTTTGATGAAAAAATAGGAGGCACAGTACATATGGCATTGGGGGATTCTATGCCTGAAGCGGGCGGCAAAAATCGCTCTGCCATTCATTGGGATATGCTTTGTGATATGAGACAAGGCGGAGAAATATACGCTGATGGTGAACTTTTCTATAAAGATGGACATTTTATTAAAAGTGTTTTGCGATGATATTTAAAAAGGCGTTGGCATGAAGCCGCGCCTTTTTAATATTATACTGTAGGCTCTTGTTTATCGAGTACAAATACACCTGGTACTAAAAGCAGTATTATGACGATTATCAAAACTATCCATACCCAGTAATAGTCGTCTTTTGGTTTCTTCTTGCAGTCAGTTCCAGCCATTACAATACCCCCTTTTTATATAAATGGGAACAGATACAATAACATATTATGATAAAAAAATATTTTTGTTACGGTATAAAATATTCCTTGTTTCTACAAATAATGATATAATGTTTATGTCTAATATTAAAATTTTTTGTCATATTTTCGATATAATGTATGAACGTTTAACTTAACAATGTAAGGAGGTCAATAATGCTGAATCGATGCTTCTGTGGGGGAGATGTAAAGATAGAGATGGCAGATTATGAATTGATTAAGGGGAAAAAGACGGTAGTCTATAAAGAAGTTCCGACTTATGTTTGTCAAAAATGTGGTGCTAAATATTATGACACAGAAGTATTGGATAAAATATTGAAAAAAGAAGAAAGAAAATCATTTTTTGGACTTATTAAAGCGTGATCTTTAAGGTGTAAGTGAATGAAAATAATTGTAAATAAACAAGATGATAATTTGACATTGAAGGAGTTTTTACTAAATAAGGGCTTTTCTCCAACTTTAATAAGAAAGTACAAAAATCGCGGGAAAATGATGGTAAATGGAGAAGCTTCTACAGTTAATAGAATCGTCTTTGAAGGAGATATTGTAGAGCTTTTTTTGGATGATGAAAACACATCAGTAAGGCCCGAAAAAATGGATTTACATATATGCTATGAGGACGATGACATATTGGTTGTCAATAAAGATGCCGGCATCGTTGTCCATCCTACAGCCGGGCATCCTGATGGCACACTGGCAAATGGTGTAGCTTGGTATTACGAAAAAAATAATATTAAGGTGCCGATAAGGCCAGTCAACAGGCTTGACAGAGATACATCTGGCTTAATCATTTTTGCCAAAAATCCCTTTATGCAAAATTATCTTCAGATCGTCTGCCCTATGAAAAAATTGTACATTGCAATAGTCGAAGGAGATATGGATGACAGAGGAACGATAGATTTGCCTATAAAAAGAAAACCAGGCAGCACAATTGAGCGAATGGTAGACGATGAAGGAGATATGGCGGTGACACATTTTCGTTTGCTAAAAAGGGGAGAAAAGCTAAGCCTTGTAAAGTTAGAGTTAAAGACTGGCAGAACTCACCAGATAAGAGTTCATTTAAGCCATATAGGACATCCTATCATTGGTGATACGCTATATGGCTCAGATACTTCTTATATAAAGAGGCAGGCCCTTCACGCTTATAGACTTACATTTAAGCAGCCTTTTATTGGGAAATGTATATCTATTTATTCACCTATTCCGGACGATATGAAGGATGTTTTAAAAGATGCCTTCTAAGTCAAAATCAGGGATGAAATTTTCTGATGCACTTTCATCATCCTGTACAAACCCGTTTTCCAATCCTATTTCGAAGAAGTATTCTATCGCTTCTTCATATTCTTTTTTGCTTATCCTTCTATTTAGCTCTTTGTATTTACTTGCGTTGTAAAATGGTGTATATTGTCCCATCAAGCTTACGTATACTTCTTTAGGGAGATTATCTTTTATCCATCTAAGGATCTTTTTTGTCTCATCTAATTTCCCTGGCAATATCAAATGGCGTATAATTATCCCCTTTTTCATTATGCCGTCGTTGTCAAATACGGGATTGCCTACTTGACGATACATTTCTAAAATCGCTTTTGTGGCAAATTCAAAATAATGCGGTGCATTAGAGTATTTTACAGCTACTTCATCACTGTAATATTTTAGGTCAGGCAGGTATATATCTATGAGTCCATCTAAAGTCTTTAAAGATTCTAAATTCTCATAAGCGTTTGAGTTGTAAACGATAGGCATGCTAAGCCCATTGTTTCTCGCTGTTATTATGGCTTCTTTTATTTTTGGAATAAATATTGTAGGTGTTACGAGATTGATATTGTGAGCACCTGCTTTTTCTAAATTCATAAAAATATCTGCCAGTTTTTCTGGTGAAACACTTACTCCAAAATTTTCTTGACTGATTTTGTAGTTTTGGCAAAATACACATCTTAAATTGCAGCCTGTGAAAAATACCGTCCCAGACCCTCTGCTGCCACTTATGCAAGGTTCTTCCCACTCATGAAGATATGCTTTTGCTACATGTATTTCACTTAACATGCCGCAAAAGCCTACTTTTGTACTGCGATCAACATTACAATTTCTCGGACATATATTGCATACTTGTGATACCATTAAAAACACCTCATAAGTATTTTATCATATTTAGTGTATAAACAAAGTGTGAAAATTTCTTTAAAACTTATGGTTAAATTATAACTTTTTGCCAACAAAATGAATCGACGAAGTGTCTATAGATTGTATTAGTTCAGATTGAGGAGGTAAAAAATTGCATGACGAAAAACAAAAAAATGACGATGAATTTATAAAAATATATATGAAGTACAAAACACCTGTGTATTTTTATCTTTTATCTATCCTGAAAGATGCTGGACTTTCAGAAGACATCATGCAAGAAACATTCATAAGAGTGAGAACAAACATCTATAAATATGGCTCTATTAATAATTTACGAACATGGATAATGAAAATTGCTCGGAATCTTGCTTTAAATTGTTTGCGGGATAGAAAGTTTGAATTATTAAATTATGAAGAAATAAATGCTAATGTTGAAGAAGCTGTAAATGTTGATGAGTTTGTGACGGATTCTATAATGATAAATGATATGCTGAATTATCTCAGTAATGATGAGAGAGAAATATTTTCGCTGCATGTCTTTGGATGTTATACACATAGAGAAATTAGTGAGATTTTGAATATTCCACAAGGTACTGTACGGTGGAAATATTCCATAATCAAGAAAAAACTTCGTAAATTATTAAAAAAATATTAGGAGATGGTATTATGAAGTTGTATAACTTTTATGAGGAATGTCGCAAGTATGCTAATGAGCATACGCCTGATGTATTAGAAAAGGTATTGAAAGCACCTTTAAACGAAAATACAGAAAATACAAGCGAAGAGTGTCAAAAAAGATCAGTATGGAATTATTTGTTGACATCATTCATAGCAGCGGCTATTTTGATGTCTTTATCAGTAATATTTGTTAATATACATTTTTTAGGATCAAGTAAGAAAAATGAAATTGCTCCTAAGGTTACTTTAAGTACATCATATAATATTGTCTATGCTATGCAAAAAACTTATGACAATATTAAAACTATTGTAATTGAGGGCAAAGAAATATCAAAAAACATGAAGACAAATGTGGTTTTATCTAATAATTCCTGGAAAGAAATATATGCTGGCCCATTAAACTATCGATATGAAATGCCTGATTTTATAAGAGTCGTAAATGGTGATAAGTCATGGAATTATTATAAAGACTTGAATCGGATTGAAATAATTCCTTCAGATCCATCTGGCTCACCTTTCTTAGCCCTTAAATCAAAAATAGATGATATAGCAAAAAATGATAGTTATAAATTGGTAGGCAGCGAAAAAATAGATGGAATTGATACCAATGTAATTGAAGTAAGATCAGGTAATTCTAAGAATGATAACTGGGTAGAGACTTATTGGATAGATAAAAAGACAAATTTCATTTTAAAACAAGAAACTTGCCATAACGATATTAAAACTGTAATAACGTATAAGACAGACTTTGCTTCTGACGTTGACAAGGAAAGTTTAAAACCTAATTTTCCTTCAAACGTTCCTGTAATTAATAGACTAAGTGATTTTAATATTTTTCGTTCAATTAGTGATGCCCAGAAAGCTGTAAATTTTGATATAATTGTACCAGATAAGATTCCTAAAGGTTTTAAGCTATTTGAGGTATGGAAATATAAAAATGAAAATGCCATTGAGCTTGACTACTACAACGAGGATTTTACAAAATTTATATTTATACAAGAATACCATAAAGATAAGACAACTGTAAATATTATGTCAAATTTAAATGACGAAGTATTAAAACGATTGAAGGATGATTTGAATAAATAGGCAAATATATTTTATTGACATAAATTAGATAATAAATGATATTTAAAGTAAGCGTAGGAGTGAGAGAAAATATATTCTCGCTCATACGCTTATTTTATTTCACTTATGTTTAAGATTGAAAAACCTGATCTAACGGTTTTTCACCCCATACTGCAACTGGACCAGCATTGTATCTTTTTACAAGGTGATCTGAACTTATATTTCCGAAAATTCCATCTACAGTTATATTGTCCCAGGCTTGAAAAGACATTAAAGCATTTTTAGTTTCTGGTCCAAATATGCCATCTGCTTTGCAGTTACAGCTTGAAATTAAATAGTATCTGCCGACGGCATTTAATGCATATTGTAATCTGTACACATCTTGTCCCGTATTGCCCTCAGTTAATGTACGCGTAAAAGGATATGTCATTATTTTCACCTCGCTTTTATTATTTGTTTGAAAGGAATTCATCGGCCGATTTACCCTTCTATATAGAAAAGAGTATTTTATTTTTAAAATACAACCTTTTTTAAAGGTATTTTTAAATTTTAATTTTTTTTAATCATTTTTAATGTTTATGTAATATTTGACAAATTGATTAGATGTATAATAGTGCTAGAAATTGTGAGGGAGGATGATCACATGAAAAGATTTTTGGCTGGTTTATTGATTTTAGCTTTACTTTTAACTGGATGTGGAATTGCTGCAAAACAAAGCAATGCAGTTAATTCTTCAAAATCAAATGAATCTGATATTATGTGGAAATGGTCTTTTAAAAACAATCATAAAGCATTAGAAAATTTACAGATTTTCAAGTCAACAGATAAAGGTAATTCATGGACTGAAATAAATTTACCTATAAACACTCTTCCAAAAGATGCATATAGTGACGTCTATGTGGAAAATGTTGTCCCATATTTTTTAGACTCTGATAATGGTTGGATTTCATGGATAAATAATAGCGATACAATATTGTATATGATTAAAACGACAGATGGAGGCAAAACGTGGAGCAAACTAATTTATAAACTGCCACAATTATCACAAAGCATTTCGAAAATCCAATTTGTAACACCAAATATAGGATGGCTTTTAGCTGTATCTGATGGAGCAGCGGAGCAGCAAATTAAATATTTATTTAAAACAAATGATGGAGGTAAGACGTGGAAAAAAGTTAATGTTACTTCATCAGATTCTTATTCAGGTTTACCAATTGTAGGGACATCAACTGATATGATATTTTATGGCGTAGATAATGGATGGGTAGGTGTATCAAATCCGGTATCAGCGGATGTGATCTTGTATAGAACAGTTGATGGAGGCAATACGTGGATTAAAGTTTCAGTTCCTATACCACAAGGTTATGAAAAATATTGTATCTTGTCGGCTTCAGTACCTGTATTTAAAGACGATAAAAACGGAACATTAAACGTCGATTTCTATAGGACAAACAATGGCAAAGCTGAAAATCACACTGTGACTTATGTGACAGATGATGGAGGAAACACTTGGTCAGCAAATGTATACGCGTATGATGAAAATAAACATATATTTGTAAAATTAAAGACAAAAGGTGAGATTAAAAAATTTGACTTGATGGATTATGTAATAATGAAGGATTACAAAATTACAAGTGTTGCTGATGTAAAAACTGTATCTCTGTCTTATGATAATAAACTCATATATGTTAATTTTAATTTGCCTGAAGATACTGATAGCATAATTATTCAGGTTAATGATGGAAAGTTTATTAAATTTGGTGATAGATATGGAGGCGCGACTAATGGGGTTTGGTCTCCTAACCATGATGAATTGGCTTTTACATCCGGTACAATAGGTAAAGGTGGAGTATATTTGTACGATGCTGAAAATAATTTTTATAAGAATTTTCATGTTCCTTATATTAATATTGCGAAAATTTTTTGGAATTGCGATGGTGATCGCATTTCTTTTATAGGAGAAAAGAATAGTGATTTTGAACTATGTACTATTGATCTGAAAAATGGCAAATATTCAGTTATCAATAAATTAAATCCAGAAGATATAAAATCACTTGAGAAATCTATTATATGGAAGTAAAGGCAGGTTACTTCCCTACCTTTTGCCACATAATATTGTTAAAAATTTCAGAGAAGGTGTGAAAATGAAAAGACTTTTTATCAGCTTGTTGATTTTAACTTTATTTTTAAGTGGGTGTGGAAGTAATATTAAAAATAATAATATAAATTCAAATTATAAAAATTTAACGCCTATAGAATATTATACTGTATATAGTAATTTTCTAACTTATACAGATATGTCTAAATCTCCAAAAGAAGGAATATATGTGTTTAAATATGATAAAGAATGGGATGAATTTAAAAAAGAGCATTTTGAGGATGTTGAATTTTTAAGTAATAATCAATTTCCTAATATTTCTCTCGATACTACAAACAAAAATCTCATTTGTGTTGTAATATATCCACCGAAACCGACATATGTTCCACAATTTTATATTAAAAATATTGAAGTGAATAATAAATACTTATATATTTACACTGATACAACCGGTATTGTTAAAAAGACTACAGGCATAAATGAAAATACCATTTATGTCATATTGGTTACCATGAAAAAAGGAATAATCAAAAACAATATTATTTCGCGTTTGGAATAAATTTAAAAAAGACCATGTGATAGAGAAAGTGATTCAACTCTTTAGATTTTTTTTATTTTTTTTCTAATGAGTACCTATAGATGAAGATGCAGCCAATATGGAATTTAATAAATACAGGGGGATGTCCTTACCTGCCAACGTGCTAAGAGATGTATAATTGAAAAATTCTTGCAACTCTAACACCTCCATCAAAGAAAAAGTTTAAAATTATCTATTTTCTCTTTATCTATTAAAAAGTACATGATTTTAAAAATACAACCCATTAATTGTAGTTTTTAGGAAAAACAATCATATAGGTAAGAAAGTAAAAACAGGGCCTAACAATTTATTTGCCCTGTTCCCCATTGAAATCTATTATATTGCACATATTATAACATAATTTTAAATTAATGTAATTTATTTTAATAATTTTTAATAATTTGTAATATTTGCGTAATAAATAAGGAGATGATTAGTTGTATAATATTGTTAAAAGTTTTAAGTAGGAGGAAGATTACATGAAAAGACTTTTTATTGGCTTGTTGGTTTTGACAATATTTTTAAGTGGTTGTGTAAGCAAAACAAATGATGTTATAAAGAATAACAATGCCAAGCAAACATATGATTTTCAGTATATTAAAATGATGACACAATACAATGGTTGGGCTTTAGGAGAAAATAAAATTTATATTACTAGCGATAAAGGTAAGACATGGATTGATGTATCACCTGCTACTAAAAATAACATTTTTTCATGGTACTTTTTAAACGAAAATTATTCTTGGGTGCTTTATTCAGATGGAACTTTACATGAGACCAGAAATAGAGGCAAAAGTTGGGTTGGTTCTAAAGTTCCTTTTACAATGGGCAAGTTATTTTTTCTTCAAAAAAAAGATGGATTAAATGGTTGGATGTTAAAAGAATATGGGCCGGCTTCTGGAGATAATCCTATTGACGTGTATAAATTAATAGATAGTAAATGGAAACTTATTAGCAAAGGGAAAATGCCAAACAATTCGTTAAAAGATGATAATTCAATTTCATTTGAAGGCGAAAAGACATCTTTCATTTTTTTACCTGATGCTAAGACTGGCATTATCACAGTAGAATATCGTATACCGGGAAAATATGGATTGTACTTAAGCAGTGATAGTGGCTATACATGGAATAAAAAAGATATACCATTACTTTCAAAATTCAAAGATGATAGCATTTTATTTTATTCTCCTAATTTTTTTGATTGCGAAAAAGAAACTATCGTAATTTTACCGGTTTGTATTTACGATATTAAGCATAATGACTATCAAATAATTTTTATGAACAGTAGTGATGATGGCTCAACATGGAAAGAATTATCGTCATTTTCAATAAAAGAAAAACCGATTGAGATAAATTTAGTAGATAAAAATAATTGGATTATTTTAACAAATAATTCGCTGTTTATTACAAATAACAACGGTAAAACCTGGAATAAAATTAAGCCTCCTAAGAATACAGTACAAATACAATTTATAGATTCTAAAAATGGATGGGCTTTAGTTAAATCACAATTGGATACACATTTATATTACAGTAATAATGGTGGATCTTCATGGGAAAAACTGTTTTAAATTTTAATTTTTTCTTAATCATTTTTAATATTTATGTAATATTTGACAAATTGATTAGATGTATAATAGTGCTAGAAATTGTGAGGGAGGATGATCACATGAAAAGATTTTTGGCTGGTCTATTGATTTTAGCTTTACTTTTAACTGGATGTGGAATTGCTGCAAAACAAATCAATGCAATTAATTCTTCAAAATCAAATGAATCTGATATTATGTGGAAATGGTCTTTTAAAAACAATCATAAAACATTAGAGAATTTACAGATTTTCAAGTCGACAGATAAAGGTAATTCATGGACTGAAATAAATTTACCTATAAACACTCTTCCAAAAGATGCATATAGTGACGTCTATGTGGAAAATGTTGTCCCATATTTTTTAGACTCTGATAATGGTTGGATTTCATGGATAAATAATAGCGATACAATATTGTATATGATTAAAACGACAGATGGAGGCAAAACGTGGAGCAAACTAAGTTATAAACTGCCGCAATTATCACAAAGCATTTCGAAAATCCAATTTGTAACGCAAAATACAGGATGGCTTTTAGCTGTGTCTGATGGCGCAGCGGAGCAGCAAATTAAATATTTATTTGAAACAAATGATGGAGGTAAGACGTGGGAAAAAATTAATGTTACTTCATCAGATTCCTATTCAGGTTTACCAATTGTAGGGACATCAACTGATATGATATTTTATGGCGTAGATAATGGATGGGTAGGTGTATCAAATCCGGTATCAGCGGATGTGATCTTGTATAGAACGGTTGATGGAGGCAATACGTGGAGTAAAGTTTCAGTTCCTATACCACAAGGCTATGAAAAATATTGTATCTTGTCGGCTTCAGTACCTGTATTTAAAGACGATAAAAACGGAACATTAAACGTCGATTTTTATAGGACAAACAATGGCAAAGCTGAAAATCACACTGTGACTTATGTGACAGATGATGGAGGAAACACTTGGTCAGCAAATAGCGAGAAATCTATTATGAAATAAAGGCAGGTTACTGCCCTACCTTTTACTACATAATATTGTTAAAAATTTCAGAGAAGGTGTGAAAATGAAAAGACTTTTTATCAGCTTGTTGATTTTAACTTTATTTTTAAGTGGGTGTGGAAGTAATAATAGTGCAAATATTCACTCAAAAAATAGCTCTCTAAATAGTAAAGTAAAAGCAGGTATTAACTCAACTTCAAAAATTAATTCTAAAGAAGCAGATTTGCAAAAGTCTAATATAGATGATAGTAATATTTATGATGTTTTAAAAACAATTAAACCTCAGATACAGAAAGCCACAAATGTGCCAGTCATATTGCCAACCTATGTTCCAACAATTGAAATACTTAATTTTCTGGGTTCTTCTGTCAGAAATAATAAATACTATGCCATTAAATATGAAGCTAATAAAGATTATTATTTTATCGCTATAGATACTATAAATGCGATTATTCCTATTAACGATGAACGTTTAACTTATATTCCAGTCGGTTTAGACCCTCTCACATTTTTTTTGCTTTCGGCTGGTGAAAACAAATTTAAAGATGAGATTAAATATCCAATAATTAAACCTAATAAAACATTTAAAAAGATAGTAATTGACGATGTAGAATTTTTAACAGGTGAAAATTTTCCTGGACAGTTAGCATATACAAAATATAATAATTGGGATATTTATATACGAGGCTATGATAATAATGATATGGTAAAAGAAGTTAAAAGTTATTTATCGTATTTTCGATTATTTAAAAGTGATATAAAAGAAGGAGAAATTTTTATTGAAAATAACTCTTTCCAATATATAAAATGGACATCAAAAGCAGGCTACAATTATTGGTTATATCCACATGCCAGTGATATGGACGTGATCAAAATGTTTAATAGTTTATTTTAATAAAAAATATTCAATTTATTGTATAATATTGTTAAAAGTTGTAGGGAGGGATTATATATGAAAAAGATTTTTATCAGCTTGTTAATTTTAACTTTATTTTTAAGTGGATGTGGAATTACCGATGTTAAAAACAATAATATAAATCCAAATAAGCATAATAAGGTAATTAGCGATACTACTACAGCACAAACAAATTTAGACAATCTTAAAAATTCAAATAAAATGCCATCATTCAAAGAGGAAATAATTAAAGAGGAAGGAATAGAGTATAAAGTATCTTATAAGCTTTTTGACTGTTCAAAATTATCTCCAGGTTTTTTAACATACATTCCAGAGTCTATGAAAACTCAATTAAGTAATTCAAGTGATGGTAGTACTGTTATTCGAATTTATGAAACATCAAAAGAAGGGGAAACATTGCACGATTATAATTATATTCAAATTTTTTATTATCCTAAAAACACAGAAAAATGCTGCAATAGAATTAATAAAAAATCTTTCAAACAAATATAATCTCAACGAAAATCAAAACATACGTAAATGGGCAATACTTCAATATAATGGAATCTATGGTACTATTGCCTTAGGATACTACAATAAAAGATATTTTTATGTGCTTACACATTCTACTACTGAATCCGCAGATATTTTTAATCCTCTATCAGAGCGTATATTTGCAGAATGGCGTTGGACAGATACAGGTAAGGGATTAATCGATTAGCAGCTTATGTAATATTCACCAGATTAGTTAGATATATAATATTGTTAGAGATTTTATGGAGGTATGTATATGTATATGAAAAGACTTTTTATAAGCTTGTTGATTTTAACTTTATTTTTAAGTGGATGTGGAAGTAAAACAAGCAGTAAATTGCAAAAGGCTCAATTTTCAAATACAGCAAAAAATGATAGCAAGAATATAGATACACCACATATTAACCAACATATTCCACAACTTATCACATATAACGGTGATCATGTATCAGTTTGGGTGAATCAATTCTTATTTGTTGAAAATGGTGATTTAAAAGAAAGTTATAACGGTGATAAAAGTTATATAAAGCTTAGTTATGCAAAGGACAATGTCATAAAGACTATTGATTTAACTTCATACGCGTTAAAGTACGATTTGTTCAACGGCATTGATTATATAACTGCTTCTCCGTCAGGAAGATATATTGTTTTGGAATTTTCTCAAGACGTTCCAATTAGTGTCATTGTTGATACTGACACAAATAAAAGCAACATACTGTGGTATGATGAATCAAAAAAAGAAAGCATGATGAGAATTTCATTTAACCCCAATAATGAAGATGAGTTTGCTTTTTTGCCATCGGCAGAAATAAATGGCCCTAATGGCAGTCATTTTTTGAAGCTTTATGAAATAAAAACTCATAAGATAAATACATTAGGTGAAATCTCAGAGAAAGATGTAACGATGCAAAATTCACTGATACAATGGGATAGAAACGCAATAAATGTCATTTCACTGGATAAAAGCAAAGTATTCACTTTTGCATATTAATCATTATACAGAAGTAAGTCTGAAAACAAGAGAAAGAGGGGGGCTTTGTATGAAGGCAAAAAGTGTAATGATATTTGCAATAGGAATAATGGTTGGAATACTGTTATCTCAAATGTTGACAAGACATACAAGCATTTACGATGTCAATGGCAATGGAGCATCTGAAAATGTTCAAAGTGTTGATATGAGAAATCCGATATCACAAAAAGAAATTTTGAAGCAATTAGAAGCAAGTTCTGCTTTTGATATGTCGCAAATACCAGTTGTAGGCTCAGATATCTATGGTCACGCTTGGCAGGATTTAGGTACAAAACCATCTTCATTCACTTCTTGGAAAGTGCCTAAAGTATGGCAAAAATATATTTATTCTGAAAGTGACAAAACCGATCCTGAATCCATAAGCAATGGAGCTAATGATAAATTTTTATATATAACATTGCAAGGCGTTGTCTTTCTGTATTTACCTCCTGACGGAAGGTATTGGTGCTCTGTACCGATGTTTGGGGATATACCGCCAGGTTCTGTAATAATTGCACAGCATGTCCCTTTAAAGACCGCTGTTGAAGCTGGTGTAATTCCTGTATATCATGGTCAAGCTTTTACTAAAAGCTATCCTTTGCCAAAAGAATGGCAGGATGCATTAAGA
Source organism: Thermoanaerobacterium aotearoense (assembly GCF_009905255.1). NCBI lineage: Bacteria > Bacillati > Bacillota > Clostridia > Thermoanaerobacterales > Thermoanaerobacteraceae > Thermoanaerobacterium > Thermoanaerobacterium aotearoense. The sequence goes on from NZ_CP047602.1 coordinate 752,271, forward strand.
TAGTTAATGGATGCTTAGAAATCAACAAACCAATTAACCATAAATAATCTAAAGGGGGTCAATTTGTTTGCTTATCACATTGATTTTTGCAATAGTGACAATATATTTGATTATTTCTTCAAAACATCCAAAATTTAAAAGGCCAAAGATACGGTATACTGTAGCGTTTTTTCTATGTATACTTCTTGCAATTCATTTTTACTTAGACTATTTTAGAATAGGGTCGTTTAATTCGCTGGTTTTAAGTAACTTCCACAATTCAAAGATCGTTTCGGTTATGTTGGTTAAAAATACTGACAATACTAAGAACGGCATCGTAAAAAGTACCAGTGATGCAAAGGTAATAAATGACTTGATAGCGTATTTAAAGCGATTTAAACTTCTACAGTATGATGGCAAATATAGTGATGCAAACAATCATTCTTATGATATTGTATTTTATACTGACAAAAAAGATGAAAGAATCGGAATAAGTGTAACAAATGAGAAATATATTGATGTCGCTGTAACAACCACTAAGACTTATCATTTATTCTTTTTTAATTGGTATAACAACATAAACAGCTATAAATCTTACAAGATAGTTAACGGCAAAATAAATTCGCATTTTTTAGATTCTGTATTGGATTCTATAGAGGATTAATTCAAAATCTGTGATATTTATCACAAACATTATGTTGTTTTTGTTGTATAGTATATATTGGACAGAAATGAATGGAGGTTATCAGATGGTTAAAAGAAAGATAGTAAAGATTGACGAAGAAAAGTGCAATGGATGCGGCCTTTGTATTTCACCATGTGTTGAAAGCGCAATAGTTTTAGTGAATGGAAAAGCCAAAGTCATAAGTGAAGAGCTTTGCGATGGCGCAGGTGTATGTTTGAATGTGTGTCCAACAGGTGCTTTGTCTATCGAAGAAAGGGAAGCCATGCCTTTCAACGAAGAAGCTGCACTTAAGCATAAGGCAAAAATCAGCAAAGACACATGCTCATATTGTGGCAACAGCGACGATGATGCACCAATTTTGACGTATAAATACAAAGGAGAGATAAAACAAGTCTGTGTAAGATGCCTTCCGGCTCTTATTCACGGTTAATCCTTTTAGGGATGTTTGGCGGTTGGGAAGATGTACCAAGCTCTTTGTGGCGCGGTGAATGAACTACAGTGATGCTGTTCATGATTATTTCTACGTCTTCTTCACCGTCTTTTATTTTTTTTCTGAATTCTACCCTTGGCACAACTACTGTGACCTCATGAGGTACATCTATGTTTGTCTTCCTTTCTATCTCTACATCAAGGCCGTACAGCCTTAACGTTATTTTATCGTACCCTTTGCTTCTTTTAAATAGCTTTTTTGCCATATTTAATATGCTTTTTATATTAACCATGATATAACCCCCAATACAATTTATGAGAAAAATGATATATACGTTCATACAAATGGTGATGTATTGTATAAAATAGCAAAATTGATAAAAAATATAGACAAACTGATAAAGAAAGGGTGTATTTATGAAAAATAATATGACAGCAGCTAATCTGCGCTCTGCATTTGGCGGGGAAAGCATGGCATATCAAAGGTACAAATCGTGGGGTAAAATTGCCATGCAAGAAGGCTTTAAGAATGTATCAAAGCTCTTTAATGCCATAGCGTATGCAGAGGAAGTTCATGCAGGAAATCATTTTAAAGCACATAGAGATATCGAAGGAGACTTTTTAGTGCCGGCAATGGCTGGTTTCGGCATAGGAAATACGTCTAATAATTTAGGTAAAGCCATAAGCGGAGAGCTTTTTGAGGTAAACGAAATGTACGCAACTTACATCGCTACAGCAGAATTTCAACAAGAACAGGAAGCTTTAAAGTCATTTACATGGGCAAGAGAGGCTGAAAAAATTCACGCTGATCTTTTTAAAGAAGCAAAGCTGTCAGTGGACATGGGAAAAGACGTAAGCTTTAATGAAGTACATATTTGCAGTATTTGCGGCTATACTACGATAGGACCTATACCCGAGAAATGTCCTGTCTGTGGAGCAGAAAAAACGAAGTTTGTGTCATTTTAAAGAGGAAGGGCTTATAACCTTCCTTTTAATTTTGCACACATGATCATGATCGGATTGACACACATTTGAACCATATCTAAATGAATTTCTCGTAATGTGTTTTACTGCACACATTTTTTATAATAAGCATAAGAATTTATTTTGCTGTGTGTCGCAACATTGGCATCAAATTTGCACTTCATATATTGGGGAAGATTGTCTTGTCTAAATTACAATCTTGATTGGAGGAGAGCCAATGAAAGGCAAAGTTTTGATAACACCGAGATCTTTGTGCCATAGGAAAAACGATATAGTTGAAATGCTAAGGGATTATGAGGTTCTAATCAATGAAACTGGAAGACCATTTGATGAAAATGAATTAAAGGAGCTTATACAGGATGTTGATGGCATTATCGTAGGTGTAGATAAAATAACGAGAGAAATTCTGGAGAAGGCTAAAAAATTAAAGGTTATCACAAAGTACGGCGTTGGATTAGATAATATTGACATAGAATACGCTAAAAGGTTAGGCATAAGGGTAACTTACACGCCTGGTGCAAATAAAGAATCTGTTGCTGATTTGGTGTTTACGATGATATTAGAACTTAGCAGACAACTGTTTAAGATGGATAAAATTGTGAGAGATAATAGATGGGATAAAGTCATTGGCAGGGAAGTATACGGAAAGGTCATCGGGATAATCGGAACGGGGAATATCGGCAAAAGCGTTGCAAAAAGGGCTACAGGATTTGACATGAAAATATTGGGTTACGATATGCAGCCTGATTATGACTTTGCAAGGCAGATAGGCATGAAATATGTTGATTTACAGACTTTGCTAAAAGATTCTGATTATATAACATTGCATATACCATTTACAAAAGATATGTACCATTTTATAGATAGAGAAAAACTAAATATGATTAAAAGTACTGCATTTATAGTCAATACTTCACGTGGAGAGCTTATAAATGAGGAGGCTCTGTACGAAGCTTTAAAGCAAAAGAGATTGGCTGGTGCAGCATTAGATGTGTTTGAAATAGAGCCTCCTTATAATAGTAAATTGATTAAACTGGAAAATGTAATACTTTCTCCACATTGTGGCGCATCAACTGAAGACGCAATAATTAAAATGAATATGATGGCTGTAGAGGGTCTTAAAAGTGTTTTAGAAGGCAAAGAACCTAAATTTGTATACGCATAATGTCTAAAGCTGAAACGATAAAATGCAAAAAACTTGTTATCTGGCTCTATTATGTCTGTAATCGCGTTTTTTAAAAGAAACCAGCTAAAATTTCGGATTGAACAAAATGATCATCGGTGATAAAATTTTAATATCATTTTATGAATTTCGTTTTTTTCTCTAAAGCGTTGCATCAAATTTTTAAACCGTTATGTTGAATTGTAAAAGGAGCTGGTATAAGTAATGGATTTCAAAAATAGTGAAAGCATAAAAAGAAGTGATAAAGTCTATAAAAAATTAAAGGAGCTGACGGAATCTTTAAATCTTAATGATTTTAACGGTCCTTTAGGATATGATGCTTTATATATAGGAAAGCTACTAAACATATCCAGAAGCAATACCAGCAGGGAACTTAACAAGCTATTAAAATCAGGAAAAGCGATAAAAATAAAAGGTAAGCCAGTTTTGTATTTAGATAAGTTGTATTTTAAGGAAAACTTTAGTTACCGCTTTACAAAGTCTGTTTTTGAAGATAGGGAAGATTTTGTGAATACATTAACAAATGCAGGAATAATGAAAAAAGAAGCATTTCAGATTAACTCACATAATCAAAATAAACTTATCAATGCCAAAAAAATTGGCAATAAATATTCTGAAAGCATACTTGATAATATCATCGGTGCTAAAAGCAGCTTAAAAGAGCAAGTTTCAAAGGCAAAAGCAGCCATATTATATCCTCCAAATGGGCTTCATACGTTGATAATTGGACCTACAGGTGTTGGAAAATCTACATTTGCTGAAATGATGTACAAGTTTGGAGTGGAAGCGAAAGTTTTTAAAAGCAATTCTCCTTTTGTAATATTTAATTGTGCCGATTATGCTCAAAATCCTCAATTGCTTATGTCCCAACTATTCGGTCATATAAAAGGTGCTTTTACTGGAGCAGATAGAGAAAAAAGAGGCCTTATTGAAGAAGCTGATGGCGGCATATTATTTTTGGATGAGATTCACCGAATGCCGCCGGAAGGACAGGAGATGTTGTTTACCCTTATTGACAATGGGAAATACAGACGGTTGGGAGAGACTGAAAATGTTAGAAGTGTAAAAGTTTTGATTATTGCTGCTACAACTGAAAATCCGCATTCGGCTTTACTTCACACTTTCTTAAGGCGCATTCCGATGGTGATTCAATTGCCAAGCCTTGATAAAAGAACGTTGATTGAGCGCTTTTTATTCACATATCAGTTTTTTTATGAGGAATATGAGAGGCTAAATGTACCCATTAAATTAGAAAATGATGCGTTAAAAGCAATAATGCTTTATGACTGTCCGGGAAATATTGGACAATTGAAAAGTGATATAAAGTTAATCTGCGCAAGAGCATTTTTGGATTATATCATTGAGGAAAAAGAGATGGTAGAAGTCTGTCTATCAACTTTGCCGCAAAATGTAAAAGAAGGCCTTTTGAAAATTCACAATTTAAGGGAAGAAATAGTATTTAGGGAAATCAGCAATAATGGAGATATAGTATTTAACAAAAACACCATGGACGTAAAGGATAAATTGAACATTAATTTTTTAAAAAGCTCGTATAGCGCAGATGATGATTTATATGACTTCATAATGGACAATTGGGAAAAATTCAATAGACAAGGGATGCCATCAGAGCACATAAGGGAAAACATAGAAAATCAGATACAATTGTACTATAAAAATTATTTATATCCAATTGAACAGGATACTGATGGCGTCAACAGAAGTGTCTTGTTTAAATTTGTCGATCCGTATATATTAACTGCTGTGGAATATGCTTTTAATGCTGTTCGTGAAAGCTTTGATGGAGTCATAACGCAGAAAGCCATCTATCTGCTGTCATTTCACATAAAGACAATGATTGAGAGGCTTAAAGTAGGAATTGCTATTTCGCATCCTGATAGAGAAAGCATAGCAAAAAGCTATAAATCTGCTTACCATGCTGCAAATCTGATAAAAGAACGGCTTGAGGAAAAATTAAATATTGAAATTCCTGAAGATGAGACTGCTTTTATAGCCATGTTTTTACAGGCGTTGCAGTATGGGAAAAACAGCAGCAAGATTGGAATATTGGTTATGGCGCATGGAAATAGCACTGCCAGCAGTATTGCAGAAGTTACAAATAGACTTCTTGGCACTGATCATGTAAGAGCGTTGGATATGCCACTGGAAGAAAAACCAGAGGTAACTCTTGACAAGGCTATAAACATTATAAAAGAAATCGATCAAGGCAAAGGTGTGCTGATTCTGGTTGATATGGGGCTTCTAAGAACTTTTTCGGATATTATTACCGAAAAAACCGGTATAAAAACCAGGACGATTGAAATGGTCAGCACTCCATTAGTGCTTGAAGCTACAAGAAAGGCCTTGACTCCAGATATGGATATAGACAATTTGGTAGACGAAATAGTATCTTTGCATCCATTATTAAGTGGCGATAGCACCATGGGTGATATGAATTCAGGCACCACCAATATTTCGCTTTATGAAAAGAATTTAAAAGACCTTTTATCACAGACATTAAATTTTTTAAATCCTGATAAGGTTTATCCTGTCTTAAAAGGAATTTTAAATGATATTCTCAATGAGAAGGATAAAAAAGTAGAGGACGAGATATGGATAAAATTTTTATTTCATTGTGCTTGTTTGATAGAGAGGGCGATTAGAAAGGACTATTTGCCAAATAGCGATTTGGATGTAATAAAAAATCGCAACAATGGTTCGTTTCAATTGATAAAAAAGCATTTTGAGGCTGTAGAAAATCTCTTTGGGATAGAGATTCCAGATAGTGAGTACGCCTATGTAGCAGAAATGATTGACACATATATTGACACACTTGATATTAGGGACATGACACACATTTGATTGGATAAAAACATTTACATGAAGAAGTGTTTTCATGGCACACATTTTAAAGACGGTGAATGTCTCTCCTAAGAGACATTCATTTGCAGATAGGTCATTTTTATGGCATGGTTTTTGCAATATAAAATTTATGAAAGACAAAACATCACATTTTGAAAGGATGATGATCTTGATAGGGATATTAGTCGTAACACACGGTGAGTTTGGCAAGGAATTATTAAAAAGTGCTGAATTAATATTAGGGAAACAGGAAAATGTCATATGTTTAGGATTAAATGAAGGTGATGATGTTTTAAAACTAAAAGATAAAGTAAGGCAAGGCATCATTGAGCTTGATGAAGGAGAAGGTGTGCTGGTCTTGACAGATATGTTTGGAGGAAGTCCTTTTAATGTGACGTCAGCCAACTTGAAGGAATTGACTTTTAATTATTTGACAGGAGTAAATTTGCCTATGCTTATTGAAGCATTGTCGTCAAGGCATAGCTGCGACGTCAATATGTTAGCTGATATGTGTTATAAATCAGGAATTGAAGGGATTAGAAACATGAATAAAGAAATTCTCAGCAAGTAAATTTATACGCCGCAATAAAGATGGCTCTTTTAGAGTTATCTTTAAATATAAAAACTTAATAAAAAAAGGAGGACTTTATATGCATGTAAGTATTAGTGCATCACAAGCTGCAATCATTGCTTTATGGGTAGCTATAGTTGAGGCACGTGCTCTTGGTTATTCAACATTGATGCTTCGCTTCACGCCATTGATGACAGGCCTTGTAGTAGGCATCGTTATGCACAATGTACCGGAAGCCATGGTAGTTACTGCTGCCATACAGCTAATCTACATGGGGTTAATAGCGCCTGGCGGGACATTGCCAAGTGAGCCAGCAGTCGCGGCTTCTATAGCAGTTCCGGTTGCAGTTATGGCAAACCTCGATCCATCAGCAGCAATTGCAATCGCAGTGCCTGTAGGACTATTAGGATCATACTTGTATTCTTTTAGATTTCTCTTGAATACGTTTGTACTACGCCTTACAGATAAGTATGCAGAAGAATTAAACGATAGAGGCTTGACGCTGACAATAATTGTTTTACCTATTTTAGTTAGCCTTGTATTGTTCTTCCCAGCCATATTTATAGCGCTCTACAAAGGGACTCCATTGATAGCGGCTTTGATAAAGACCGTTACAGCCGGCAAGCTATTCCATGTCTTGACGGTAATAGGTGGAGGATTGCCTGCGTTAGGAATTGCATTGACACTTACAGTTATAGGCAAGAGAAAATTTGTAGTATTTTTCCTCTTGGCATACTTTATGGCTGTAATACTAAAATCCTTAAACGTAAATACTGTGACGTATGCTGTTTTAGGAGGAATAATGGCATATCTTTACGTAATGTTTACAAGTAAAGAAGCAGATAGTCAACAAATTTGAAGGGGGTAAGTGGCATGGAAGATGTAAAAGCGAAAAGCAGTGCAAATTCAGCAGAAATTGATGACAGCAGCAAAAAGATCACAAGAAAAGATTTGCTTTTAGGATGGTTTAGATGGTGGTACGCCAATGAAATACCTCATACATTTGATAGAATGCTGGCACCCTCGCTTTTGTTTGGTTTAATGCCTATTTTAAGGAAAATATACAAAAAGAATGAGGATCTTAAAGAAGCGTATAAAAGGCATCTTTTGTTTTACAATACACAAGCAATTTGGGGTGGCGGCACAATACTTGGAATAACGGCATCATTGGAGGAGGAAAGGGCTAAAAAGCTAAATGAAGGCAAAATCGATGAAGCAGTTGATCCAGAGATCATAAATAGCACGAAAGTCGGTTTGATGGGACCCTTGGCAGGCATAGGCGATGCAATAGATTCAGGAACGGTACAGTATATTTTGATTGGTATATTCTTACCTTGGGCAAAAGCCGGCAGTGCATTGGGGGCTCTTCTTCCTTGGATATTGTTTGTTGCATTGACATTCACATACGGATATTATTTTACTGAATTGGGATACAGGCTTGGACGTTCTGCAGTCGTGGAAATTGTCAGTGGTGCAAGAATTAGAAAAATTATTGATGGATTGTCTGTTTTAGGTACTTTTATGATGGGAATATTGGCGGCTTCTTATGTGACGGTTACTACATCATTAAAATGGACTTTGTCAGGAAAACAATTCGTATTGCAGGATATTTTAGATAAGGTATTGCCTGGCTTGTTGCCACTGCTGACAGTTATGCTTGTATATTGGTATTTCTCAAGAAAAGGTTTAAAAATAGTGAAAGTGCTTTTATGGCTAATAGTCATATTTGCAGTTTTAGGTTTTACAGGACTTTTATAATATTCATGGTTTAGCTAAATCGCCTTTAATGGCGATTTAGCTAAACCTCTATTTTAAATCATGAGAAAGGATGTTCATTATGGGAGAAATCATATTTGCCAGAATAGATGATAGACTGATACATGGCCAAGTAATGACGAAATGGGTAAAAGGGTACAATTGCAACTCCATATTTGTCATTGATGACCAGTTAGCCAAGGATGAATTCATGAAAAATATTTATATCATGTCTGCATCTACTGCTAATATTACATTGAAAATATTGACCGTCGATGATTCAATAAAATTATGGGAAAAAGATCATTACGACGGATTTAAAGTTATATTATTGTTTAAAAATATAAAGACAGTTAAAGACACCATTGAAAAAGGCTTGCCCATAAAGAAGCTAAACATTGGCGGCATAGCCAAAAGCGCTGACAGAAAATTCATAATACCGACTGTAAGTCTTAACAAGGAAGAAACGGAATCACTTTTAGACCTTGAAAAAAATCATGGCGTGGAAATATTTTTCCAGACGGTACCTGAAAGCAAAAGAGTTGGACTTGAAGCTGCGCTTAGCGTGTTTAACATCAAGAGATGAATTTTCGCTGTTTTCCAGCAATCTACTATTGCAATGTAAAGCATTTAGGTATATACTGTAATCAACAAGATGGTCCTGAGGAGTTTAGTTACGGTGAATTTGTTTTCAACCAACACCATGACAACGGGAATTTGGGTTCAATTGCGTATGAAAAGCCTACATTGATGGGACTTCAGAAGCAATTGACAGGATACCCACTTTAAAAGCGGGCTTGAAAACATAGCCGAACGGCTTCGCGGGATGGATTGGATGTAAAAAAACCGGCAATTGCCGGTTTTTTTAGTTGGCAGATTTAAAAAGATCTTCATTTGTAATATAATTTAGAGAGAGGTGATTTTATGAATCTAAATGTAGAAGGTACTGTCTGCACTTTTCCAGATCATGTGACTCTGGAAGAAATATCGGAGCATTTTAAGAATAACCATAAGTATAGGATAGTTGCGGCAAAAGTTGACAATGTCATGGTTGACTTGTCTACAAAGGTAGATAGAGATTGTGAGATACAATTTGTTGATATGTCAACAGAAGAAGGGATGATGGTATACAGAAGAAGCCTTACATTTGTCCTGATTAAAGCGGTTAAAGACATTTTGCCGGATTCAAAAGTTACAATTGAGCATTCTTTAGGTAAAGGTTTGTACTGTGAGATTCACGGCTCTACTGTAAACAATAAAATCGTGCATGATATAAAGCATAGGATGAGAGAGATAATTGATGCAGATTATCCGATAATAAAAAAGTATTTAGACAAAGAAAGTGCTATCAATCTGTTTTCGAAAGAAGGATTAGAAGAAAAAGTAAGCCTTTTTAAATACAGTGACAAAGAAAAAATCCCTGTTTATTTTTGCGAAGATGTTGTAGACTTTTTCTACAGTCCATGTGTCCCATCTACAGGATATTTGAAGCTATACGATCTTATACTTTACTTTCCGGGAGTTATACTTTTATTTCCTGAACCAAAAAGACCAGATGTGCTTCCTGTATTTGAGGATGTTCCTAAGTTAGCATCTGTATTTAAAGAAGCTGAGGAATGGGCAAATATACTTAATATAGGATATGTGGCATCTTTAAACGATATGATTAAAAGCGGCAATGGGCGAGAGCTTGTCTTAATATCTGAAGCCCTTCATGAAAAGAAGATTGCCACTATTGCAGATCACATATATCAAAATAAGATGATAAAGTTAGTCCTTATTGCAGGTCCTTCCTCATCTGGCAAGACGTCATTTGTTCACAGATTAAGTGTTCAACTTAGAGTAAATGGATTAAAACCGCTTCCAATATCTCTTGACAATTATTTTTTGCCGAGAGAATTGACGCCAAAAGACGAATTTGGAAACTACAATTTTGAAACGATCGATGCCTTGGATTTAGAGCTTTTTAACGATCACATAATAAAGCTTATGCAGGGTGAAGAAGTAGAGCTTCCGATTTTCAACTTCAAAAAAGGAGAAAGAGAAAAAATAGGGAAAAAAGTTAAACTTGATAGAAATCACATAATCCTCGTAGAAGGCATACACGGTTTAAACGAAAAGCTTACAAAAGATATACCAAAAGACAGCAAGTACAGGATATACATAAGCGCCTTGACGCAGCTAAATCTTGATGAACACAACAGAATATCTACTACTGAGACGAGGCTTTTAAGAAGGATCGTGAGGGATAATCAGTTTCGCTCCAGCGATGCCGAAGAGACAATTCTTATGTGGCCTTCTGTAAGGAAAGGTGAGGAAAACTATATTTTCCCGTATCAAGAAGATGCGGACATCATGTTTAATTCTTCCCTTCCTTATGAATTGCCTGTTATAAAAAAGTACGCTGAGCCTCTTTTAAGAAAGATAAATAAAGATAGTAAGGCATTTTCAGTTGCACAGGAGCTTTTGGAGATATTGAGTTACTTTGTGAATTTGGAAGATGAATCTGCCATACCTCCAAATTCTCTGATGAAAGAATTCATTGGAGGAAGCTGTTTAGATGTGTAAAAGTTCTAAAAGGGTATTGAATTAATATATTATTAGTGCTAATATTTTTTTAAGAAGAATTTTGGTTTTTTTGGTATTTTTAAATTTATTGGTATAAGGAGGAGATGTTATGAATATCATTGACCCAGTTGTTGGAGTTATTATCAATTACATTGACAAAGACCCAGAGAAAAACCTTCAAGCAATGGCCAATCTAATGTCAAAGATAGCGGTACTGCCGAATCACAGACAGCAAATAGAAAGCGTAAAGTCGTTTTTAGACGACAAGGACAGCAACTGGTACAAGTTTACAGTAAAAGGGATAAAAAATATCGACAAGAACATCTTAAAGACGCTCATGATAAACTTTCTCGTAAATGCCAGCCTTAAAGGCATTCCAAAACAGCAAGAGTGGGAGCAAAAATTAGATGCCAATGTTCCATGGGCCATACTGATGGATCCTACTGAAGCATGCAATCTAAATTGTGTAGGCTGTTGGGCAGGGAAGTACAATCCACACAATCTATCATTTGAAACCATGGATAGAGTTTGCAAAGAAGCAGAAGAATTGGGAGTCTATTTCATAGTTCTATCTGGCGGTGAGCCAACTGTCAGAATGAAAGACATAATAAAGCTTGCCGAAAATCACAGAAATCAGGTATTTCACCTTTTTACAAATGGTACGCTTATAGATGAGGAAATGATAAAAGAAGTAAAAAGGGTGGGAAATATAACATTTGCAGTAAGCATTAACGGCTTAAAAGACAAAAATGACGAAATAAGAGGTAAAGGCACTTTTGATAAAGTGATGAAAGCCATGGACCTTATGAGAGAAAATGGAGTATTATTCGGTTATTCTGCTACATACACCAGAACTAATATTGAAGAAATATTCAGCGATGAATTTGTAGACACGATGATAGACAAAGGTGCTTACTTTGCATGGTACTTTACTTACATTCCTGTTGGGAAAGATCCGGATGTAAAATTCATGGTATCACCTGAGCAGAGGAAATACGCTTATGAAAGGATTAACTATATAAGAGCTACGAAAGAGCTATTTGCTATCGACTTTTGGAATGACGGTGAGTTCAGCGGAGGATGCATAGCAGGAGGTAAGAGGTATCTTCACATAAATGCAGCAGGGGATGTTGAACCATGTGCTTTTATCCATTACGCCAATGTAAACATAAATGACGTAAGTTTGAAGGAAGCCCTTATGTCTCCTATTATGAAAGCGTACAGAAAGAGGATGCCGTTTAATCAAAATCATTTGAGGCCATGCCCGCTTATAGACAACCCAGAAGAGCTTTTAAATATAGTGAGGGAATCCAAGGCAAAGCATACGGAAAACAGCGATGCATCGCATATTGAAAATTTGTACAGCGATTTAGAGAAAGTTGCAGAAAGATGGGGAGAAGTAGCGGATGATATTTGGAATTCAAAGGCATCAGTCAAAAAAGAAGCTTGACTGCGAAGGCAAAATACCCTATTATATGTAAGAGAAATGGGGTGTTTGTGTGCCTTTAACTAAAAGAAAGGTAGACTTTTTGGAAACGCTTATAAAGCTTTATGACAAGGATAAAGCTCCCGTACACTATGCTGACGTCGCAAATTTTATGGGCATAAGCAAATGGACTGCCTATGATATGTTGACAGAATTAGAAGAATTGGGATATGTGAAACGGCAGTATTTTATTGGCGAAGATAAATCTATAGGCAGATCTATATTGGTTTACATGCCTAATGAAAGCGCTTATGATGTTGTGAATAAAAGCAGCATACACGAGTGGAACAGCGTAAAAGAAGTCTTATTGAATGTTATCAAAAAAAACGATGATTCCATATCAGTAGATGATTTTATAAACGAAAAAAAAGCTGCTTTAAAGCCTCTTAAGTTTTGTGCTTACGCATTGACAACGCTGCTTTTACAGATTAAGACACTTGATGTAGCAGTAATTGAAAATATAAAAAATTCCATAAATATTAATGGCAGTGAAGCGCCTGTGATTTTGTTTGTGGGAATCGTAATTGGATTTTACATCGATTATCATTTATCCAGTGAAAGCAGAAAAGTTTTTGAGAAAGTCAATATATTTCACAAATATATAAAAGAGCTAAGCACAAATGACAAGACACTGTTGAATAACTTTTTAAAAGAATCGCTTTTGTACATTTAAGACCGTTTAGGTCTTTTTTTGTATAATAAAAGTTTTTTTTAAGAAACTAAATTTAGGAGGTGCTTTTATGAACAGAGAAAAAGAGATAAGTGAGATAATGGACTTTGTGGAAAGGTACAAAGAATCTATGGCCAGTCAAATGGTAGTATCGCGGATTTTAGGTGATAAAGGTGCTAAGGTAAATGAAGAAACTATTGACAAGTTTAAAAACAGGATTGTAAACGCTGCAGATGACGATTTGGAAGCGTGTTACTATATAATAAAATAAATATTTTGTTTTTTGCAAAAATATGTTATATTAGATGTATAAAATAGCATAGGAGGTAAAACTATGAAAGTATATGTAGATCAAGATTTGTGCATAGCTTGTGGCCTTTGCATCGACACGTGCCCAGCAGTTTTTGATTGGAATGATGAAGGCAAATCACAGGCAATAGTCGATGAAGTGCCTGAAGGAGAAGAGCAGGCTTGCCGTGATTCTATAGATGGTTGCCCTACTGAGGCAATAAAAGAAATATGATTTTTGAGTAAAATACAATTTTGGATATATACCTTCGCTGGAGGAAAAATAAAAGCGGAGGTGTTTTTTCTATGTCAAAGGGAAAAAAGCTTTATAGAAAAGCAGAAGACGAGCTTGAAAGTTTAAAGGAAGAAGTTGCTGAAGAATTGCACCTTGATGATGACATTGAAAGACGAGGCTATGAAAATATGACCACCAGAGAAGTCGGGAAAATTGGCGGCAATATGGTTAAAAAGATGATTAAGTACGCTGAAAAACAGATGGATGAAAAAGACGGCAAGATAGATTGATATTAGGCTGAAGGATGTCCTTCAGCTTAATATTTATAGGTAAATTCAATCATATAATGAAGCAATCATCAGTAATTTAAAAGAAGGGAAAAAAGAGTCTATGTCGAATTCTTATTTATAAAGGAGGGCTTTGAATGAGGGAATTAACAGCAGAAAATCTTAAAAGGCATATAGATCCAGATTTGCTTGGCTTTGAAACGACGGATGATGTTGAACCTTTAAAAGATCTTATAGGGCAGGAAAGAGCCAAAGATGCCATGGAGTTTGGTTTAAAAATCAAGCAAAAAGGATACAACATATTCATTACTGGGCTTACTGGCACAGGTAAATCCAGCTTTGCCGTAAGCAGCGTTTCAGAAGTGGCATCGTCGGAGAAGGTACCAGATGATTGGGTGTACGTTTTTAATTTTGATAAACCATCACAGCCTATTGCCATAAATTTGAGGCCAGGTGATGGCAAAAGATTTAAAAACGACATGAAAGATTTTGTGGAGCAGCTTCAAAGAGAAATCCCTAAGGCATTTAATTCAAAGGCATACGACTTGCAAAAAAATGAAATCGTGAAGAAATTTCAGGATAGAAAGAATCAATTGATCCAAGAGCTAAACGATTTAGCAAAGAATTTTGGCTTTGTGCTTAAAGAGACAAAGACTGGCATAGTAAGCATACCTGTTGTAGATGGAAAACAGATAAGCAACGAAGAATACGAACTATTGGATGATGAGAAAAGGAAAGAGATAGAAGCCAAAGCGGCAAATTTTGAAGAAAAGGCGCTGCAGATATGGAAGGATATACAAAATATAGACAAAGAAACAAGAGATGCTGTTCACGAGCTTGACAATAACGTAGGGCTTATGGCCGTTGGACATCTGATCGATGATTTAAGAGATAAATACGCTCAATATGACGGCGTAATGAGATACCTTGACAGCCTTCAAAGAGATATACTGGAAAATATCGATAATTTTAGAAGCGATGATGACGAAGACAGTCAATTTCCATTCATCATGCGAAAAAATAAAAAAGATGTTTTTAAAAAGTACAGTGTAAATCTTTTTGTTGATAACAGCAACACAAATGGTGCACCTGTTGTGGTAGAGTACAATCCAAACTACAACAATGTATTGGGAAATATCGAATATGAAAGTGATTTTGGAGTGGCAATTACTGATTTTACAAAGATTAAAGCAGGAGCTCTTCATAAGGCAAACGGAGGATATCTTATTCTGCAAGCTAAGGATGTCTTAACGTATCCATACGTATGGGATGCCATTAAGCGTACACTGAAGACAGATAAAATAGTCATAGAGAATGTTGCATCATCATACGGCCTTTTGTCCATATCATCACTAAAGCCTGAGCCAATTGACTTGAATGTGAAGGTAATACTCATAGGGACGCCGTATTTATACTATATCCTTTATAACTATGATGATGACTTTAAAAAGCTTTTTAAAGTTAAGGTTGACTTCAACGATGTGATGGATTTAAGCGAAGAAAATATCTTGAAAATGGCTTCTTTTATAAAGAAACATTGTGTCGAGGAAAATTTGAGACCTTTTCACAAGACTGGAGTGGCAAAAGTCATTGAGTATTCAACAAGGATATCAGAAGATCAAAACAAATTATCGACACAGTTTAATGATATCGTAGAGATTCTATACGAATCAAACATTTGGGCGGAAATAGAAGGAAACAAAGTTGTCATGGCTCACAATGTGGAAAAGGCTATAAGGGAAAAGACAAAGCGGGTCAACATGATAGAGGAGAAGTATATAGAATACTTTAAAGATGGAACGTTTTTGATGGATGTAGATGGTGAAAAAGTTGGGATTGTAAATGGACTTTCTGTGATAAATTTAGGTGATTACCAATTTGGAAAGCCTTCCAGAATAACGGTTACTACTTACCCTGGCGAAGAAGGCGTAGTAAACATCGAAAGGGAAACCAAAATGAGTGGTCACATTCACGACAAAGGGGTCATGATAATAACAGGATTTATAGGTAATAGATATGCGTTGGATTTTCCGCTTACTTTATCGGCCAGAATATGCTTTGAGCAGCTTTATGAAGGCGTAGAAGGAGACAGTGCCTCCAGCACAGAGCTTTACGGACTCCTTTCAAGCTTGTCAGACATTCCTATTAGACAGGAAATAGCCGTAACCGGCTCTGTCAATCAATTTGGAGTCATACAGCCTGTAGGAGGCGTAACACATAAAATCGAAGGATTTTATAAGTTATGCAAAGTAAAGGGACTGACAGGTAGGCAAGGCGTCATAATTCCAGAGCAAAATGCCATAAACCTTGTTTTGGACGATGAAATAATAGATGCATGCAGGATGGGTAAATTTCACATATACACTGTAAATACGATAGACGAAGGTATGGAAATATTGACAGGCCACAAGATGAGTGATATAAACGAAAGGGTGAAAAACAAGCTAAGATCGTTTTACGACATACTGACAAAAGAAAAGTCATCTGATAAAGAAAGGAATGTTTGATGTGGCTTGTGTCACAAAAGAGGAAATTAAGGAGTTTGCATATAAGTCTGGCATTGACGTGATAGGCTTTGCAAGTCCTGACTGCCTTTTTGAGTATAGGGATTTATTGCTTTATAGATTCAACAATGGTTTAAATTGCAATATTGAAGAAAAGGACGCAGAAAAAAGGATAAATCCCTATTATCTGCTTGATGATGTCAAGACCATAATATCTGTCGCTATATCGTACAATGTAGATTATAAATTTGACCCTCCAAAGTCTGGATATGGCACTATTTCAAAGACTGCATGGGGTGTAGACTATCATAAAGTCATGATTGATTTGCTTAGGAATCTGGAAAAATTCATTTCATCTAAATGCGGTGCCGTCAAAACTGTTTTGCTTGTTGACAACAATCCGCTTTTGGAGAGAGCTATTGCTTATAATGCAGGCATTGGATTTTTCGGGAAAAATAATATGATAATAAATGAGGAATATGGATCATATTTATTTTTGGGAGAGATGCTGATAAACGTGCCATTTGAACCAGACTCCAAAGTTGAGTCGAAATGTGGCAGTTGTGCAAGATGCCTTAAAGCGTGTCCTGGAAAAGCGTTGATTGAAGAATACAAAATAGATGCAAACAAATGCTTGTCGTATGCTACAATTCAAAAAGGATATTTAAGCGATAGCACATTAAAAAGATTAGGTACTCGCATATATGGCTGTGATACGTGCCAAGATGTTTGTCCTTTCAATGAAAAGGCGAAGAAAGTCACAAGGCGTGAGTTCACGCCTCAAAACCTTAAACCTAAACACGATTTGAAAGATATTCTGTGCCTTGACAACAAAAAGTTCAAAGAATTGTTTGGTGCTACTTCGGCATCTTGGAGAGGAAAGAATACTATAATAAGAAATGCTATAATTGCGGCTATCAACTTAAATGACAAGGATTCAATCCAACAATTGAGAAAACTTATAAGCTCTGAAAGTGCTTATATAAGAGGATATAGTGCATACGCATTAAGCATTCTTGATAAGGAAAATGCTTTTCCGCATATTGAAAAAGCTTATCTAAATGAAAAAGATGAAACTGCAAAAGAGTTCATGAAGAAAGCCATGATGAATATTAGAGGTGAGACTTTTGAGGATAACGAAAGATGAAGCGCTGGAGGTTCTGGAAATTCTTAAAAAGACATATCCTGATGCAAAACCTGGTTTACACTTTAAAAATGCCTTTGAGCTTTTGATAGCCACAATATTGTCAGCACAGTGCACCGATAAAAGGGTCAACATGGTTACAGAAAAACTTTTTAAAAAGTACAAATCGCCATTTGACTTAAAAGATGTTGACCCATTAGAATTTGAAGAAGAAATAAAGGATTGCGGTCTTTACAGGAACAAGTCCAGAAACATAATAAACACTTGCAGGATTTTGTGCGACAAGTACGGCGGTACTGTCCCTGATGATATGGAAAAGCTTATGGAGCTACCGGGTGTTGGCAGGAAAACAGCAAATGTGGTTATAAGCAATGCTTTCAAAAAAGATGCGATTGCTGTCGATACACATGTTTTTAGGGTATCAAATAGGATTGGACTTGCTGAAAGCGATGATGTTTTAAAGACAGAGTATCAGCTTATGGATATTATTCCTAAAAATTTGTGGTCTTTGTCTCATCATCTTCTTATATACCACGGGAGAAACATCTGTGCGGCACGGAAGCCTAAGTGCGATATTTGCCCCATCAATCATATTTGTAAGTTTTATAAAAATTTTATAAAAAATTAATCAGTATGTAATTTATTTGCAAAGTATTTGTAATATAATTAAATTGTTCTAAGTTAAAAAAACT
The DNA here is from genome assembly GCF_009905255.1 of Thermoanaerobacterium aotearoense. Taxonomy (NCBI): domain Bacteria; kingdom Bacillati; phylum Bacillota; class Clostridia; order Thermoanaerobacterales; family Thermoanaerobacteraceae; genus Thermoanaerobacterium; species Thermoanaerobacterium aotearoense. Next base: position 770,590 of record NZ_CP047602.1, read on the forward strand.
AAATAATGGGGAGATCAAAATGGAGACAAAGGACACAAAAACCATAAAAAGCAAAAGCAATTATTTTTACATCATTCTTCTTTTATTAATAATCACTGTATTTGCCGGTTCATTTGTGATGTTTTATTCTGTCATGAATCAAAATACTATTGCAAAAGGTGTTTTTGTAAATGGTATAAGCCTCAGTGGGCTTACTAAATCTGAAGCGTATGCAAAACTGCAAGATAACCTTAAGGCGGTAAACAATTTAAAAGTCGCTTTAAAATACAACGACAAGCAGTTTGTGCTTCCGAGCGGTGACGTTAAAATAAGCTACGACTATGATGCTATCGTCAATGAAGCTTATTCTATAGGCAAAAGTGGGAATTTCATAAATCGCATAAAGACGATATATGATGTTTCAAAAAATGGTAAATATCTCGAATATAGGCCTACAGCCGATTTTAACGGTTTAGATAAATTTGTGATGGACATATCGAAAAGCATAGACAAAAATCCTGTTGACGCTAAAATATACGTATCTGACGGTAAGATAAACATTACAAATGATATTTCTGGTTTAAAAGTCGATGCAAATAAGACAATTGAAAGTATAAAAAGTGCGGTTAAGAGCGTGATCATATCTGGCGATAAAGACTATGTAGAAATTCCTGTTACAGTTAAAGAAGTCGATGCAGACATAAAAGCGTCAGAACTCAGCATGATAAAAAGCAAAATCGTCAGCTTTTCTACACAATTTAATACTGGTGACGCAAATAGGTCAGAAAATCTTGCTGTAGCTGCAAAAGCTGTAAACGGCAAGCTGCTTATGCCGGGGCAAGTCTTTTCACTTAATAAAACGTTAGGGCCAAGAATCATACAGAATGGATATAAAGAAGCGCCTGTGATAATCGGCAACAAGCTTGTTCCCGATATAGGTGGTGGGGTTTGTCAAGTCGCCACTACCCTTTACAATGCCGCACTAAGGGCAGATATGAAAATCGATGAGAGATACCATCATACATTTCCGGTTGGCTATGTGTCGCCGGGCCAAGATGCTACGATCTCGGGTGACGTCCTCGATTTAAAGTTTGAAAATCCAACGAAATACCCTATATACATTGAATCGTATATAAGTGGAAACAATTTTGTAGTGAACTTTTACGGATATTCGGAAGATCCAGGGAAACGGATCGATATATATTCTGAAATTGTGGAGAAGTACGATCCTAAGGTGACATACGTTGATGATCCTACACTGCCTGAGGGAGTCACTCAGGTAGATGTGGAAAAGCATACAGGATACAAGGTGAATACTTACAGGCTTATTTATGAGAACAACGTTTTGGTGAAAAAGGAATTTTTGTATACAGATATATACAAGCCAGTTGACGGCGTCATAAGGCGTGGTGTGAAAAAAGACGAGGTAAGTAACAATGAAAGTGTTCAAAGCCAAATTGATGAAAAGAATGTATCTACAGAGGATTTAAATGGAAAACCTCAAAACATAAATCCTACAAATTAAAAAAACGAGCATCGCTCGTTTTTTTAATTTGTCATCTTCGTTTTGCAATCAGGGCAGTAGCCATAAAAATACAGCTTTTGATCCATCAAAAGGTAATCTTTGTATTTGCTTACTTCACCAAGAAGATCATCTAACGCTGAGTCATCAAGGTCATCTACCCTGTTGCATCCGTAACATATCAAATGCGGATGTGAATTGACATTTGCGTCGTATCTAAAGCTACCTTCACCAACATTAAGTTCTTGCACAAGGCCTATACTCTTTAGCATTTCAAGTGTCTTGTAGACAGTAGCCAAACTCATTGTTGGGAAATCGGACGACAACGTCTTGTATATGGTCTCAGCACTTGGATGTTCCTTGGTATTTTTAAGCATGTTAATTATAGCAAGTCTTTGAGGTGTAACTTTTAATCCCTTTTCTTTCAGGATTGACGAGATATCGTCCATCATATCCCTTCTTTCTATGAAATATTAATTAATAAGATTTCTCTTGTAATATTTATAGTTACATTATACTATCGCGATTTCATGCTGTCAATCATTTTTTAAAATTCCATTGTGAAAAATCGTGAAAACTTGAAGTTGTCTGTCAGTAATGGTATAGTAATATTGAAAAAATATTCTGATGAATGGGGGACTACGATGGCATATAAATTAGTTGCAATAGATATGGATGATACACTTTTGACTCACGACAAGCAGATCTCGAGAGAAAACTTAGAAGCTTTAAAAAAAGCCCGCGATGCAGGTGTTTATGTTGTCATATCCACAGGAAGGATTTACGCTTCCGCTTACGCATACTCGGAATTTTTAGGATTCAAACCGTACATCATCGCCAGCAATGGAGCCATGGTGATAGACGACAATGATGAGGAAATTTATAAAAGCGTGCTTGATATAGACATATTGACGTATTTGATAGATTTGGCCAAGAAGAATGACCTTTACTATCATTTTTACAGCGATAAAATTGTCTATTCCCCAGAGATTACCAGCAAATATCAAAAGTATGGAGAGTGGAATAGATTGTACGCTGAAACATTAAAGGTAGAAGTGGAGAATATACCTTCTTATGAAGAATTTGAAAGCAAGTTGAAAGACAGCATTGTTAAATTTGTAATGTTTGACGAAGATTCAGAAAAAATAAAAGCAGTGAGAAAAACGATAGACTGCGAAAAAGGCGACAGATTAGAGACTACAAGCTCGTTTCACAATAATATAGAAATATTAAATAAAGGTGTAAATAAAGGAAACGGCCTCAAGATATTGGGAGAATATTTAGGTATTGACAGATCAGAAATGGTGGCAATAGGTGACAGTGAAAATGATGTAGAGATGGTTGAGTATGCAGGTCTCGGTGTGGCGGTGGAAAATGCCATAGATAAACTTAAAAAAACGGCAGACTTTATTACAAAGTCAAACATGGAAAACGGCGTCGCTTACGTCATAAATAAATTTATCTTGTAAGCAGATTTACTTTTAAAAGGAGGAGTTCTTGTGAAAAAAACAGTCCATCTTAATTTGACAGGCCAGGTGCAAGGAGTCGGGCTTAGGTATTCTGTTTACAACATGGCTATGCGGCTTAATATAACTGGATACGCAAAGAATCTATACGATGGAAGCGTTGAAATTGTAGCAGAAGGCGATGAAGAAGACATAAACATGCTTATCGATTACATAAAAAACGGACTAAGATGGGCAAGGGTAGAAAGCATAGCTCAAAAATGGGAGAACTACCAAGGATTGTATCGTTCTTTTGAAATAATGTAAAATGATGCTGACAGGCTAAAAATATCCATTTTATAAACGGTTACAAATATGATATAATTGAAATATGAATATTGATGTATACGAGGGTGTAGAATATGAAGCTGGATATGGGACTTAATTTAAAACAAGTACAGAAATTATTGATGACGCCTCAACTGAAACAGGCCATCGAGATCTTGCAGCTAAATTCGTATGAGCTAAATGAGCTTATCACAAGTGAACTGGAAACAAATCCTATGTTGGAGGCGTACGAAGATAAGGAAGACATCATTGAGATTTACCGCGAATTAAATAAGAATAGCGACCTTGATAAGTACAATTACAGCGCCGATGACGAAGAAAGAGACGACTTAAGCTTTGAAAACATGGTCTCAACTGATACGTCCCTTACAGACCATTTGCTATTTCAACTTCATATAACACCTCTTGCGAAGAAGATAAAAGAGATATGCAAAGTTATAATTTACGATCTTGACAGTAATGGCTATCTGAACGATGATGTCAAAAAGCTCAGTGAAGATTACAATTACAGCCAAGAGGATGTTTTGGCGGCTTTAAATGTAGTGCAGTCATTTGATCCGCCAGGCATCGCAGCGAGAAACTTGACAGAATGTCTCATGATTCAGCTAAAAAGCAAAAATATGTATGATGGCGTAATAAAAGAAATAGTAGAAAATTATTTAGAAGAAATTGCAGACAACAAGCTTTCGTTTATAGCAAAGAAGTTAAATGTAGACATTAAAGAAGTGCAGAATGCCGTTGATGAGATAAAAAAGCTGAATCCAAGGCCGGGAAGCAGTTTTTCGAGCTACAACGATATTAAATACGTTGTTCCAGATGCTTATATAAAGAAGATAGACGGGGATTATGTCGTGCTTATAAACGAATCTTTGTATCCTGGCTTAAGAATAAATAAATCTTATGAAAGCATTTTGACTGCCACCGATGACGACAATACAAAAAAATACTTGTCAAATAAGATTCAGTCAGCCATGTGGCTTATAAAAAGCATTGAGTCGAGAAGAGATACTTTGTACAAAGTGTTAAGTGCGATAGTGAAAGAGCAAAGGTCATTTTTTGACAGAGAGCAGAAATACATTAAACCTATGAATTTAAAGAAGATTGCCGAGGCAGTAGGAGTTCATGAATCGACGGTAAGCAGGGCAGTAAACGGAAAGTACGTCGATACACCTTTAGGTGTTTTTGAAATCAAATACTTCTTCCAAAGCGGCATCGGCAATGGTGACGGCGAGATGTTTTCACAGGAAATGATAAAAGAGATGATAAAGCAATTGATAAGCGAAGAAGACCCTCAAGATACTTTAAGCGACCAAAAAATAGCTGAGATTTTATCTCAAAAAGGCGTGACGATATCCAGAAGGACTGTTGCTAAGTACCGGGAAGAGATGAATATTCCATCGTCCAGCAAGAGAAAAAGATATTGACAAAAGAGAGCAATAATTTTATAAAATGCTCTCTTTTGTCATATTGTCTATTGAAAAATTAGAAGTCTTAATATAAAATAGTATTGAAGGTAAAAATATTTATTTAATGTTTTGGTGGGACAGTTATAATACAACGGGTCGATAAAAGTCCTGAAGAAGGTTTTGATACATGAACGACATAATATCATTACAACAGAAAATTGTGCCTGAGCTAATAGAACTGCTGCAAAAAAGGTATACTATAATGCGTAACATATATTTCAGCCAGCCAATAGGAAGGCGAGCTTTGTCGTATCAGCTTAATATTGGCGAAAGGATAATAAGGACAGAGGTATCTTTTTTGAAGCGGCAAGGTCTTATCGACATAAATCCTTTAGGCATGACTGTGACTAAAGACGGCGAGAAGCTTTTGGAGGAGCTTAAAGAGTTTATCCATGAGTTAAAAGGCTTAAACAACATGGAAAAAACTTTAAAGGAGCGCCTGAAACTGAAAAAAGTCATAGTGATACCGGGTGATGTCGATAGTGACAGGCTTATAAAAAAAGATATGGGCAAATCTGCTGCAGCTTACCTTAAAAGCATAATTAAAAACGACAGCATCATTGCTTTGACTGGCGGTTCAAGTGTGATGGAAGTTGCAAATGAAATGCCTCAATGCTACACCAAATCAGATATAATGGTAGTGCCTGCAAGAGGTGGCTTGGGACGCGAAGTTGAAAAACAGGCAAACACAATTGCGTCAGTCCTTGCAAAAAAGTTAGGCGGTTCATACAAAATGCTTCATATTCCTGACAACATAGGCAAAGAAGCCATAGAGACTCTTATGAATGAACCAGACATAAAAAGCGTTATTGACATACTGAAAGAAGCTGATGTAGTGCTTTTTGGCATAGGGCGTGCAGATGTGATGGCTGACAGGCGAAATTTACCTTCATCGACTAAAGAGTATCTTAAGAGTGTTGGTGCCACGTCAGAAGCATTAGGTTTTTACTTAAACATAAACGGTGAAACAGTTTATGAAACGCCAAGCATTTTTCTTACAAAGGATGATTTAAAAAACGTCAAAAATTTGATAGCTGTCTCAGGCGGCAAAAGCAAAGCCGATGCGATCATATCTACTTGTATAAGTGGTATGGTGGATGTTCTCATAACTGATGAAGGCGCGGCATTCGAGATATTAAAAAGTTGTTAATACACCGAAAGGTGTTTAATATAAAAATAAAAATTAAAGGAGGAAATATTATGGCAGTAAAAGTAGGTATTAATGGCTTTGGTAGGATAGGCAGAAACTTTTTTAGAGCAGCATTAAAGAAAAATGTAGATCTTGATATTGTTGCATTCAATGATCTTACTGATGCAAAAACATTAGCACATCTATTAAAATACGATTCAACATTCGGTCAATTCGAAGGCGAAGTAATCGCAAAAGAAGATTCACTTGTTGTAAATGGCAAGGAAATAAAAATATTAAAAGAAACAGATCCTGCAAAATTACCTTGGAAGGAATTAGGTGTTGACATAGTTATCGAATCAACAGGTAGATTTACAAACAAGGAAGATGCAGTAAAACACATCGAAGCTGGAGCAAAGAAAGTAATAATTTCTGCACCTGCTAAAAATGAAGATATAACAATCGTTATGGGTGTTAACGAGGACAAATACGATCCAAATGCACATCACGTTATATCAAATGCTTCATGCACGACAAACTGCTTAGCACCATTTGCAAAAGTTTTACATAACAAATTTGGAATCAAGAGAGGTTTAATGACAACTGTTCACTCATACACAAACGATCAGAGGATACTGGACCTTCCTCATAAAGATTTAAGAAGAGCAAGATCAGCAGCAATGTCAATTATTCCGACAACAACAGGAGCTGCAAAGGCTGTTGCACTTGTATTGCCTGAACTAAAAGGAAAATTAAACGGCTTTGCTATGAGAGTTCCAACACCAGACGTATCTGTTGTCGACCTTGTTGCAGAGCTTGAAAAGAGCGTAACTGTAGAAGAAGTAAATGCAGCATTGAAAGAAGCGGCAGAAAACGAGCTTAAAGGCATTCTCGGATATACAGATGAGCCATTAGTATCAATGGACTTCAAAGGCGATTCAAGATCATCAATTGTTGATGGCTTGTCAACGATGGTTATGGAAGGCAATATGGTAAAAGTTGTTTCATGGTATGACAACGAATGGGGTTATTCAAACAGGGTTGTTGACCTTGCTAAGTATGTAGCAGATAGACTGTAATATCATAGGACAAGGCTTATAACCTTGTCCTAAAATATATCGATAGGAGGTATATCATGAAAAAGACTGTAAGGGATATCGATGTAAAAGGCAAGAGAGTCCTTGTAAGGGTAGATTTTAATGTACCTATGGATAGTGAAAAAAACATCACTGATGACACGAGGATAAAAGCGGCATTGCCTACTATTCAATATCTTTTAGACAATAATGCAAAGGTGATATTGGTATCTCATTTAGGAAGGCCAAAAGGCAAGTTTAACATGGAGTATTCTATGAAGCCTGTTGCAAAAAGGCTTTCAGAGCTGCTCGGGAAACAAGTCATTGTAGCTGATGATGTAATAGGTGAAGATGCTAAGGCAAAAGCCAGTGCATTAAAAGACGGTGAAGTATTGCTTTTAGAAAATGTCAGATTCCACGCTGAAGAAGAGAAAAATGATCCTGATTTTTCAAAAGAATTGGCATCATTGGCTGACGTATTCGTCAACGATGCGTTTGGTACAGCTCATAGAGCTCATGCGTCCACGACAGGAGTCGCCAGTTACCTACCGGCAGTATCTGGATTTTTAATTGAAAAAGAGTTAAACTTCATGGGTGGCGCTTTGGAAAATCCAGAAAGACCTTTTGTGGCAATACTGGGCGGCGCAAAAGTTTCAGATAAAATCGGTGTTATCACAAACCTTTTAGACAAAGTTGACAGCCTATTGATTGGCGGCGGTATGGCATACACATTTATAAAGGCTGAAGGCTATGAAATAGGCAAATCACTTTTGGAGGAAGACAAATTAGAGCTTGCAAAAGACTTGATCGAAAAGGCTAAGCAAAAAGGCGTTAAATTGCTTTTGCCAGTTGATACGGTAGTCAGTGCAGAATTAAAATCAGGTGTTCCTTATGAAGTGGTTGATATAGATAAGATGCCTAATGACAAGATCGGCGTAGATATTGGACCAAAGACAATTGAAGAATTTTCAAAAGTCATAAAAGATGCGAAGACAGTAGTTTGGAATGGTCCTATGGGTGTATTTGAAATCAGAGAATTTGCAAAGGGAACAGAGGCAATCGCAAAAGCCATGAGCGAGTGCAGTGGCACTACTATAATCGGTGGCGGAGATTCTGCAGCGGCAGTAGAACAATTAGGCTATGCAGACAAAGTGTCACATATATCGACTGGTGGCGGTGCGTCATTAGAATTCTTAGAAGGCAAGGTATTGCCTGGAATAGCTGCATTAAACGACAAATAAAGAGGTGTTTTGATTGAGAAGACCTATTATTGCAGGTAATTGGAAGATGTACATGACGCCATCTGAAGCTGTAAATCTTGTAAATGAGCTTAAGCCTTTAGTGTCTGGTGCAGAAGCAGAAGTTGTAGTAATACCGCCATTTGTGGATCTTGTTGACGTAAAAAAGGCCATAGATGCTTCTAATATAAAATTAGGTGCACAGAACATGCACTGGGAAGAAAAAGGCGCATTTACAGGAGAAGTCTCACCGATTATGCTTAAAGAGATAGGCGTAGAATACGTCGTAATCGGCCATTCAGAGAGAAGACAGTATTTTGCGGAGACGGATGAGACTGTGAATAAAAAAGTCAAATCTGCATTAAGTCATGGACTTAAGCCTATTGTATGCGTAGGCGAATCATTATCTCAAAGAGAAGCAGGGGAAGCTTTCAATGTAGTAAGAGAACAGACAAAAAAAGCATTGGATGGCATTAAAAGTGAAGATGTCTTGAATGTCGTCATAGCTTATGAGCCTATTTGGGCTATTGGAACAGGAAAAACAGCTACATCGAAAGATGCGAATGATGTAATAAAGGTCATAAGAGAGACCATTGCAGACATATACAGTATAGACATCGCTAATGAGGTAAGAATACAATATGGTGGCAGTGTTAAACCTGATAATGCTAAAGAGCTTATGTCAGAAAGCGATATTGATGGTGCATTAGTGGGCGGAGCTAGCCTTAAAGCGCAGGATTTCGCTAAAATTGTAAATTATTAAGGAGAGGATTGCATGCCCAAAAACTTTGTGATGCTTGTTGTCTTAGATGGATTTGGCATCTCTGACAGCAAAGAAGGAAATGCCATTTATTCAGCTAATACACCAAACTTAGATTATTATTTCAAAAATTATCCAAATACAAAGCTTATACCAAGTGGCTTAGCTGTAGGGCTTCCTGAAGGACAGATGGGAAATTCGGAAGTAGGACATCTTAATATAGGTGCCGGCAGAATAGTCTATCAGGAGCTTACAAGGATAAGCAAAGAGATTAAAGAAGGTGCTTTTTTCAAAAAGCAGGAATTTCTTGACGCCATACAAAATGTAAAGAAGAATGGCTCAAAATTGCACCTTTTTGGGCTTCTGTCTGATGGCGGCGTTCACAGCCATATTACCCATCTTTTTGCCCTTATGAAACTTGCAAAAGAGGAAGGATTAGACGAAGTATACCTTCATGCATTTTTAGATGGAAGAGATGTTCCTCCGGCATGTGCAAAAGAATACATAAAGGCATTTGAGGATGAAGCGAATAGGCTTGGGATCGGCAAAATCGCCACGATATCTGGAAGATACTATGCGATGGATCGCGATAAAAGATGGGAAAGGACTAAAAAAGCTTACGATGCTATAGCATTGGGAAAAGGCGTTTTTGCTAATTCGCCTGAAGAAGCGATTGATATTGCATATAGCAAAGATCAGACAGATGAATTTGTAGAGCCGACGGTTATTTTAGATGGCGGAAAACCAACTGCGACTGTAGATGCCAATGATTCTATAATCTTCTTTAATTTCAGGCCTGATAGGGCAAGACAAATTACAAGAGCTTTTATCGATGAAGTGTTTAACTTTTTTGATAGAGAAAAAGGATATATTCCCGTTTACTTCGTATCAATGACGCAGTACGATATAACATTTGAGAATATACATGTGGCGTATAAGCCTGAGAACTTAAAGAATACCCTCGGTGAGTATCTAAGCGATAAAGGCATAAAACAGCTTAGAATAGCGGAAACAGAAAAATACGCCCATGTTACATTCTTCTTCAATGGTGGCGTAGAGGAGCCAAATAAAGGAGAAGACAGGATACTTATACCATCTCCTAAAGTAGCCACGTATGATTTAAAGCCAGAAATGAGTGCATACGAAGTTACAGATACGGTAGTTGAAAAAATAAAATCCAAACAGTATGGTTTCATCCTGCTTAATTTTGCAAATCCTGACATGGTAGGTCATACAGGCGTATTTAGCGCCGCTGTCAAAGCTATAGAAGCAATTGATGAGTGCCTTGGCAGAATAGTGACGGCTTGTCAGGAAGTTGGCGGTACTATTCTTATAACTGCTGACCATGGAAATTCTGAGCAGATGATTGATCCAGTGACAAAAGAGCCACAGACTGCTCACACTACAAATCCAGTGCCATTTATAGTGATAGGGGAGGGCGATATAACGCTTAGAAACGATGGTATTTTAGCAGACATAGCACCAACGGTGCTTGACATATTGGGGCTGCCGAAGCCACAGGAAATGACAGGTAAGTCCCTCATAATAGGAAGATAAAAAACGAAAGGAGAATGTTTATGTCTATAATTGTTGATGTTTATGCAAGAGAAATACTTGATTCAAGAGGAAATCCGACAGTAGAAGTAGAAGTGGAATTAGATAGCGGCGCTGTAGGTCGTGCTGCTGTTCCATCTGGTGCTTCAACAGGTCAGTTTGAAGCTGTTGAATTGAGAGATGGCGACAACAACAGGTACTTAGGAAAAGGTGTATTGAAGGCTGTAGAAAATGTAAATGAAAAGATTGCTCCAGAAATAATTGGAATGGATGCAATAGACCAAGTGGCAATAGACAAAGCCATGATCGATTTAGATGGAACTCCAAATAAATCAAACTTGGGTGCAAATGCAATTTTAGGCGTTTCATTGGCAGTTGCTAAAGCTGCTGCTGAGGAAGTTGGCTTGCCACTTTATCAGTACTTAGGTGGAGTAAATGCAAAAGTGCTTCCTGTGCCAATGATGAACATTTTAAACGGCGGAAAGCACGCTGACAACAACGTAGATATACAGGAATTCATGATAATGCCTGTTGGCGCACAAAGCTTCCATGAAGCTTTAAGGACATGTGCTGAAGTTTTCCACAATTTAAGATCAGTGCTTAAATCAAAAGGATTAAGCACTACAGTTGGCGATGAAGGTGGTTTCGCACCAAACCTTACATCAAACGAAGAAGCAATACAGGTAATATTGGAGGCAATCCAAAAGGCAGGATATGTACCTGGTGAAGATGTAGCGATAGCACTTGACCCAGCTTCATCTGAGATGTACAAAGAAGACGGCAAATACCATTTCGATGGTGAAGGTGTTGTAAGGACATCAGAAGAAATGGTGGATTACTGGGAGCAGCTTGTAAATAAATATCCAATCGTTTCAATTGAAGATGGCTTGGCAGAAGAGGATTGGAATGGATGGAAACTCTTAACAGAAAGATTAGGCAAGAAAATCCAATTAGTTGGCGACGATCTTTTTGTTACAAATACAGAAAGGCTTTCGAGAGGAATTAAGATGGGTGTTGCAAACTCTATCCTCATTAAGCTTAATCAGATAGGTACATTGACTGAAACTCTTGACGCGATAGAGATGGCGAAGAAAGCAGGGTACACTGCTGTCGTATCACATCGCTCAGGTGAAACAGAAGATTCAACTATTGCAGATCTTGTCGTTGCTGTCAATGCGGGACAGATCAAGACTGGCGCTCCTTCCAGAACAGATAGAGTCGTCAAGTACAATCAATTGATGAGGATAGAAGAAGGATTAGGCGGAATAGCACAATACCTTGGAAAAGACGCATTTTACAACGTAAAGTAATTGTCTATGCAAAAAAAGAAGCTCAGTATCAACATACTTGAGCTTCTTTTAAATTTTTGACTTCGAATCCGACTGCGTCTGCAAATGCGCCTGATGCAATCATAAAGCTGCCGGCTAAAATAAGCAAATCAGGATTTTCAATGGTGGCTTCATCTTTATTTTCATTTTGCCTTAGCGATATTATATTTAGGGCGTACAACAAAAAAGTTCCTATGAAAATAATCCATCTACCAGAAAGTACAAGATTTTCTTTTGTTTTTACATTGCCATTTATTCCTATTGCAAAAAGTATATAACCGATAGCTGTTGCCAAAGAGCTTCCAGACGATAATTCTTGAATAATGGAAGATGGCGTCATAAAAATCATCCTTCATATATTGTTGACTAATTTATGCTATTCATTATATCTTGATTATGTGTACATTGTATCTAAAAGCATCTTGATATGATTAGCTTATAAGTGATAAAATAGTAATATGATTATGCAAAAAAGAAATGGGATGTGATAAAATGCCGAGACCTCAAAAATGCAGATGGGTAAAGTGCGAACCAAACATAAACTATTTTAAACCAGTAGGGATTCCTATGCACTCATTGAGTGAAGTCGTGCTTACAGTTGAGGAATTTGAAGCCATACGCCTAAAAGATTTAGAGGGATTAGAACAAGAAGATTGTGCGGAGAGGATGAAAGTTTCAAGACCTACATTTTTTAGGATCATAATGTCGGCACGTGAAAAAGTTGCAGATGCACTTGTAAATGGCAAAGCCATAAGAGTGGAAGGCGGCAATTACAAAGTCTACGGTGAGGACGCACCGCACCATGGACATTGTCATAGGCATGGCATGATGAGCGAATCGATTCCTGATGAAGAAAATTAATGCTTGATATAAATATGCTATTGTTATATAATATACAATAGTGCAAATATGATTTTCGGAGGTTAAACATATGCTAAAAATAATAGTACTTATAGTTCATATTATTGTTAGTTTGTTTATGATGGCAGTTATACTATTGCAGCAAGGTAAAAGTGCAGGTATATCCGGCGCGATTGCAGGTGGTGCGGAGACTTTCTTTGGCAAAAATAAGGCCAGAACGATGGAAGGCACTTTGGAGAGGCTTACTACGATAAGTGCTGTAGTTTTCATAATTACTTCGTTGATATTGACGTTGCTGATGGGAAAATAATATCGTCTATATAAAATAAAACCCTTATTGGGTTTTATTTTTGTGAGAAGGTGATATGATGAAAATAAGGGAAATATCTGAGGATATGGAGTATAAAATACTATCACCGTACGCAGCACACAGCAGAGAATCAAAAGGACGAATGAAAGACGAGGAAAAGTGCGATATTCGCACAGATTACCAAAGGGATAGAGATAGAATCATACATTGTAAGGCTTTTAGGAGATTGAGCCATAAGACGCAGGTTTTTATATCTCCTGAAGGCGACCATTACAGGACGAGACTTACACATACTTTAGAAGTTGCACAAATATCAAAGACTATTGCGAGGGCATTAAGGCTTAACGAAGATTTGACAGAAGCCATAGCTTTAGGCCACGATTTAGGACATACTCCTTTTGGCCATTCAGGTGAAGATGTTCTAAATAGGCTTTTAAAAGATGGCTTTAGACATAGCGTTCAAAGTTTAAGAGTGGTAGATGTGATAGAAAATAATGGCTTAGGGCTTAATCTGACGTGGGAAGTGCGAGATGGCATCTTAAACCATTCCACATCCGGCAGTCCTGGGACGTTAGAAGGTAAAATCGTTCAATTGGCAGACAAGATTGCCTATGTGAATCACGACATTGATGATGCAATCCGAGGCAAGGTATTGACAAATGATGATATACCAAAAGATTTAAGGCAGATATTAGGAGATACTCACAGCAAGAGGATAAATACAATGGTGAAGGACATAATTGAAAACAGCATGGGAAAAGATAATATCTCCATGAGCCGTGAGATTTATGATGCTACTTACAGCCTTAGAGATTTTTTGTTTAAAAAGGTTTATATAGGTTCGAAGGCGAAAAGCGAAGAGGCAAAAGCAAAAAAAGTTGTTGAACAGCTTTTTTATTATTTTTGTGAAAATGTAGAAGACATGCCTGCGGAATTTATCGAATTAACGCATGAATATGGCAAAGAACGGGCAGTTGCCGATTATATAGCAGGAATGACTGATAAATACGCTATAACAAAGTATAAAGAGATTTTTCTTCCATCGCCATGGGAAGATAAAAATTTTTAAAATGTAAAAATTTCAAGAAGGATTTTAGGAATTTGTGTCGAATATATTAATTCCATGAAAATTTTATAATTGTTTTTAAAAAAGAGGATTTTCCTGTTTTTTGTCGAACTATTAATTAAGGTGGTGTTTATGTCTTATTCAAAAGACGTGATCGATAGAGTAATAGAAGAAAATGATATAGTAGATGTTGTCTCAAGCTATGTTTCGCTTAAAAAATCTGGCAGGGACTTTAAGGGATTGTGCCCGTTTCATCATGAGAAAACACCATCTTTCAATGTAAGCCAAGAAAAGCAGCTTTATCATTGTTTTGGTTGTCAAGCCAGCGGAAATGTCATTACCTTTGTAATGAATATTGAAAATGTAGGTTTTAAGGAGGCCGTTGAGTTCTTGGCAGATAGAGCTGGTATAGAGATTGAAGAAGAAAATTTGTCAAGTTTGGAGTATCAGAAAAAAAAGCTGAAGGATGAAATATATGAAGTCAATAGGTTAGCTGCTTTGTTTTACCACAAATACCTTTATTCTAAATTTGGACAGGCTGCATTAAAATACCTTTACGATAGAGGCATAGACGACATTACAATAAAAAGATTTGGATTGGGGCTTTCTCCAGCCAATGGACTTGAATTGTTTAATTATTTAAAGCGCCGAAACTATAGTATTGAGGTTCTTTTAAAGGCGGGTCTTGTCTTAAAAGGCAGCAGCGGTTCATATTATGATAGATTTAAAAATCGAGTCATGTTTCCAATAATAGATGAAAAAAACAATGTAATAGGATTTGGCGGCAGAGTCATGGATGATGTAAAACCAAAGTATTTAAATACTCCTGAGACGGTTGTTTTTAAAAAAGGAAAGACATTGTATGGGATTAATTACGCTAAAAAATCAAAAGAAGATATGCTTATTATCGTTGAAGGATATATGGATGCCATTGCATTGTATCAAAGCGGACTTGACAATGTCGTTGCATCGTTGGGTACTGCACTGACTATAGAGCAAGGTAGACTTATAAAAAAGTACAAAAATACTGTTGTCATTTCATACGACGCAGATGAAGCAGGCATTGAAGCGACTATGAGGGGTCTAAATCTTTTGGATGAACTTGACCTAAATGTAAATATACTGACAGTGCCTAATGGCAAGGACCCCGATGAATTTGTCAGAAAAGAAGGTTTTGATGCGTTTAAAAAACTTCTTCAAAAGACAGATACATTGATAGAATATAAGATAAAGAAGTACAAAAAAGATTTGGATTTAGAAAAACCATCAGATAGGATAAAGTACATCAAAAAGGTGTGCAAGGATCTTGCCACATTGAAAGACGAAGTAAAGCGAGATGTGTATATCTCCATCGTATCAAAAGACGCCGAAATACCTGAAAATACTATTAGAGCAGAAATAGACCAATTTGTCAAGGGTTTTTTGCAAAATAATAAAAAAATTAGGTATACAGTTGGCAATAATAGGCATAATATTAAATACAGTGGAGCAAAAAAGATACCGTCTCTTAAATACTTGATTGCACTGCTTTTGATTGACAACAAGCTTTACAGCAGAGTAAAAGGGAAGATTTCTGCAGATGACATCGAAGATGAGCATTTAAAGGCTGTAGCGTCTTATGTTTTTGAGAGACTTGAAGATGGAGGACATGTGGATGTAAAAGACCTAAGCTTTATGCTGGACAATGCTGATTTAAAAGACGAATTTAACGATATATTCAACGTGCTGTATAGCGAGAAAATGGCAAGCGAGAAGATAGTGGATGACTGTGTAAAAGAGATAATCAAAGATGACATACGAAAAAAAATAGCGAACATTAAGCGTGAAATTGACGATTCATATAATGCTGGTGACATGGAAAAAGAAAGAGAACTTTTGATACAATTACAGAAATATGAAAAGGAGATGCTGAATTTAAAAAATGGCTGAGAAAAAGGTTGCCCAAAAGGAGGGGACACCCGTGAATAAAGAAAAAGTAAAAAATTCTATAAAAGAGCTAATCGATAAAGGCAAAAAGAATGGCATGTTGACGTACAATGAAATAATGAATTCTCTTGAAGATATTGATATGGATGCGGATCAGATAGAAAAAGTATATGACACATTTGAAAAATTAGGTATAGAGATTGTTGGAGAGGAACCGCAGCAGGATGAATTGATTCCAGAGGAAGATCTGGATTTGGATCTGTCTATCCCTGAAGGTATAAATATTGACGATCCAGTGAGAATGTACTTAAAAGAAATAGGAAAGATACCTCTTCTATCTCCTGATGAAGAGATAGAATTGGCAAAGAGGATAGAAAAAGGCGATGAAGAAGCTAAAAAAAGGCTTACGGAGGCAAATTTGAGGCTTGTTGTAAGCATTGCTAAAAGATATGTTGGAAGAGGCATGTTATTTCTCGATTTGATTCAAGAAGGAAATTTAGGCCTTTTGAAAGCTGTTGAAAAGTTTAACTACAGAAAGGGATTTAAGTTTAGCACATACGCTACGTGGTGGATAAGACAGGCAATCACCAGAGCTATAGCTGATCAGGCCAGGACGATACGCATTCCTGTCCACATGGTAGAGACTATTAATAAGCTTATAAGGGTTTCAAGACAACTTTTGCAAGAATTAGGACGTGACCCTCTACCAGAGGAGATCGCTAAAGAGATGGACATGTCGGTTGACAAGGTCAGAGAGATAATGAAGATTGCTCAAGAGCCAGTATCGTTAGAGACTCCTATAGGCGAAGAAGAAGACAGCCATCTTGGCGATTTTATACCAGACGAAGATGCTCCAGCGCCTGCTGAAGCAGCGGCATTTACAATGCTTAAAGAGCAGCTTATAGATGTATTGGATACTTTGACGCCGAGAGAAGAAAAGGTGTTAAGGCTGAGATTTGGGCTTGATGATGGCAGAGCAAGGACATTGGAGGAAGTAGGCAAAGAATTCAATGTTACGAGAGAGAGAATAAGGCAGATAGAGGCAAAGGCATTGAGGAAATTGAGACATCCAAGCCGCAGCAAGAAATTAAAAGATTTTTTGGATTGACACTGCTTGACAGCGTATAAAAATGTAGTATAATAATAAATATATTCCTCAGTAGCTCAATGGTGGAGCAACCGGCTGTTAACCGGTAGGCTGTAGGTTCGAGCCCTACCTGAGGAGCCATATTTAGGGCCTTTAGCTCAGTTGGTAGAGCGGTCGGCTCATAACCGATTGGTCCGGGGTTCGAGTCCCTGAAGGCCCACCATATAATGATGAAAGGATAGGCATTTGATTTTACAAATGCTTTTTATTTTATAGTATGAAGCTGTCACAGAGATTAAATTCTATCATTAAGATGATAAAACTTCATTCTAAAGTTGCTGATATAGGTACAGATCATGGATATATACCAGTCTACCTTTACTTAAATGGCATTTCAGACTACATAGTTGCATCAGATGTAAAATCTGCTTCTCTCAATAAAGCAATTGATGTTATTAAAAAGTACAATCTGTCAGAAAATATAATTGTACGGCTTGGCGATGGATTAAGTGTTTTAAGACCAAATGAAGTTGATACTGCTGTAATAGCCGGCATGGGTGGCATTTTGATTTCAGATATTTTAGAAAGGGATAAAAGCATTGCTTCAACTGTAGAGAGGTTTATCTTGCAGCCTATGACGGCATCTGACCATCTTCGCAGGTACATTTATGAGAATGGGTATTTGATTGTTGATGAAGATTTAGTCTTTGAGAAAGGAAAGTTCTTTGAGATAATGGCTGTAGAACATGGCAAGGGAAAAGTCCACGACGAAATTTTTTATGAAATCGGCGAAAAACTCTTTCAAAAACGTCACCCATTGCTTAAAGATTATATATCATATAAGATAGGGAAGCTAAAAAGGATTCTTGATGAAGTCTCGAAAAGCAATGAAAGTGGTTTGCTGAAAGAGGATATTTTAAATAAAATAAAAAAATATGAGGTGTTATTGTATGAGTCTGAAATGCCAGACAATAGCGGGAATGATTGACAAACTTGCACCGCACAAATGTGCCGAAGAATGGGACAATGTTGGACTTCTTGTGGGTAATCCCAGAAAAGATGTGTCGTCTGTCATGGTGGCTTTAGATGCCACGAGAGAGGTTGTATTAGAAGCCATATCAAAAAAAGTCGACATGATTGTAACGCATCACCCTATAATATTTAAACCATTTAAGAACTTGCGTACTGATAATCCGTTAGGGGAAGTTTTGACGATGCTCATAAGAGAAGACATACCTGTGTATTCGGCACACACCAACTTTGATGCTGCAAAAGGCGGAATGAACGATATCCTCTGCAACATACTGGGAATATACGACGAGGAGATTTTGCAAGTTACGTATAAGGAAGGCTATAAGAAAATTGTAGTATACGTTCCGATTGGATATGAGGAGATAGTAAAGACAGCCATGTGCAATGCAGGGGCAGGCTACATAGGAAATTACAGCGATTGCACGTTTCAAACGATGGGCATAGGAAGCTTTAAACCGTTAGAAGGAACAAATCCTTTTATAGGTGAGATAGGAAAAGTGGAGAATACCCAGGAGGTTAGAATAGAGACTATAGCGCCAGATAAATTGGTAAACAGGATCATAAGCGCCATGCTTAAAGTTCATCCATACGAAGAGGTAGCTTACGATATATACCCGGTTGAGACGTTGTACGACGAATATGGAATAGGAAGAGTAGGCTTAATAAAAGACACTACATTAGGCAACCTTGCAAATGATGTAAAAGCAAAACTTGGCTTAAAAAACATACGGGTCGTAGGCGATTTAAACAAGGCAGTTAAAAAAGTGGCTGTATGTGGTGGCAGTGGCGGCAGCTTTGTATCGATTTCTGCTTTCAAAGGCGCCGACGTTTTGATAACAGGTGATGTTGGCTACCATGATGCAGTAGACGCAAGACATCTTGGACTGGCTATAATAGATGCGGGTCATTTTGGCACAGAGAAGATTTCTGTAAATTTCATTGCTGAATACATAAGGGATGAAGCGCAAAAAATGAATGTAGACTTAGACGTCATCACCAGTGAAATACAAGCTGATCCGTTTATATTCATGTAATAATTGCCATTTGACAAACTTATTTGATAGTGGTATCATTCTATATCTGGAGAGTAATATTTACGAGTAAGCCAGATGGTCGCGTACATTATGTACGAGGAAAGTCCGAGCTCCACAGGGCAAGGTGCCGGGTAATACCCGGTGGAGGTGACTCCAAGGAAAGTGCAACAGAGATATACCGCCTATCACTAATTCGTCAATGCGGATTGGTGGTGGGTAAGGGTGGAAAGGCGAGGTAAGAGCTCACCAGCATCCAGGCGACTGGAATGCTCTGTAAACCCCACCTGGAGCAAGGTAGAATAGGAGGGAAATACAAGTGGCCCGCTTGACCCTCGGGTAAAACCGCTGGAGGTATCAGGCAACTGATATCGTAGATAGATGACCATCTAAAACAGAACTCGGCTTATAGACTTGCTCGTATTAAAAGGCAAAAACTCAATGTCATGTGGCATTGAGTTTTTTTTAAATAATTTTTTATGAGAGAGGTTGTAATTTTAAATGGCTAATGAGAATCGAAACGTAAAAGTCGTGGTCGGAATGTCTGGAGGAGTAGATTCCTCTGTATCTGCGCTGCTTCTTAAAGAACAGGGATACGACGTGATAGGCATATTTATGAAAAATTGGGATGAAGAAGATGATTCTGGGTACTGTACGGCAGCAGAGGATTACGAAGATGTTGTAAGGGTTTGTGATACTATAGGCATTCCTTACTATTCGATAAACTTTACAAAAGAATATTGGGACAGAGTTTTTCGGTATTTCTTAAATGAATACAAAAGCGGTAGAACACCTAATCCAGACGTAATGTGCAACAAAGAGATAAAGTTTAAGGCATTTTTGGAGTTTTCGATGAAAATTGGAGCAGACTATATTGCAACAGGCCACTATGCAAGGATAGAGCATACAGATGGGCACTACAGGATGCTGAAAGGTGTAGACAAAAACAAAGATCAGACGTATTTTTTATGTGAGCTTGGGCAGAAGCAGTTGTCAAAGACCATGTTTCCAATAGGACACCTTGATAAATTAGAAGTGAGGGAGATAGCACGAAAGGCAGGTCTCAAAACGGCTGATAAGAAAGACAGCACAGGTATTTGCTTTATCGGGGAAAGGAAGTTTAAAGAATTTTTGAATCAGTTTTTGCCTGCAAAGCCGGGGGAAATAAGGGATCTGTCGGGACGCGTATTGGGACGTCATGACGGGCTTATGTTTTACACATTAGGACAGAGAAGGGGCATCGGCATAGGTGGCGTAGGCACAGGAGAGCCTTGGTTTGTGGTTGACAAAGATGTTGAAAACAATGTACTTTACGTTGCACAAGGTGAGAAAAATCCTGCATTGTATTCGTACGGCTTGTTTACAAAAGATGTAAATTGGATAGACGGTGACATGGACTTTGATGAACTTAAGTGCAAAGCAAAATTCAGGTATAGACAGCCTGATCAAGATGTGATGGTCTTTAAGAAGGATAATGGTTATTTAGTTGTATTTGATAAGCTTCAGAGAGCTGTTACGCCAGGGCAATTTGTCGTATTTTACGATGGCGAATACTGCCTTGGAGGCGGTGTGATAGAAACCATATATAAAGATAAGAAAGCCTTGATATAAAAAGCAATTGAAGGTTTACATCATTTTTGATATTATATAATTGTAAAATATTAAAAGGAGATGGACGAATTGAGTATTCACATAGGTGCAAAAGATGGAGAAGTTGCAAGTACAGTTTTGTTGCCTGGAGATCCATTGAGGGCTAAATACATTGCTGATAACTTTTTGACGGACGTAATTTGTTACAACGAAGTCCGCGGAATGTACGGGTTTACTGGTTATTACAAGGGCAAAAGGGTATCTGTTCAAGGCACAGGGATGGGTATACCATCTATATCTATATATGTAAACGAGCTTATTCAAAGCTATAACGTAAAAAATCTAATAAGGATAGGCACATGCGGATCGATGCAAGAAGATATAAACATAAGGGATGTAATATTAGCAATGGCATCATCGACAGATTCTGCTATAAATAAGATCAGATTTAATGGGATGGATTATGCTCCTACAGCCAGCTTTAAGCTTTTGAAAAAGGCTTATGATGCGGCTTTGGAGAAAGGCATCAACGTAAAAGTAGGAAATATACTTTCGTCAGATACGTTTTACAACGATGATAAAGATAGTTGGAAATTATGGGCTAAGTTTGGTGTTTTAGCAGTTGAGATGGAAACGGCAGGTCTTTACACTTTAGCCGCTAAGTATGGTGTAGACGCTCTTACTATATTGACAGTAAGCGATAGCTTAGTTACGGGTCATGCTACATCAGCGGAAGAAAGGCAGAAGACATTTAACGATATGATAGAAATTGCTCTAAACATTGCTGAATAATATGTGGGAGTGATGAAAATGCAACCACTAAAGTTTAAACCCATATTCATGGAGAGGATATGGGGTGGAGATGCCTTGAAGACGAAATACGGCTTTAATGTCCCTGACGGCAAAAAGATAGGTGAGCTTTGGTGCATTTCTGACAATAAAACTGCAGTAAGTGAAGTAGATGGCGGTATTTACGATGGAGTTAAATTAAGAGAAATTGCAAATAAGCATGGAGATGAGCTTTATGGAGAAGGTAAATCGTACGACAGATTTCCATTGCTTATAAAGATAATAGACGCTAATGACAAGCTGTCTGTTCAAGTGCATCCAGATGATGATTACGCTTATTATCATGAAAATGGTGACATAGGCAAGACAGAAATGTGGTATATAATCGATGCAAAGCCTGGTGCTACACTTATCTGCGGTTTAAAAGAAGGAACGACGAAGGAACAATTCAAATCATTGCTTGAAAAAGAAAGTCTCGAAGACTGCCTTAATGAAATAGAGGTAAGGCGGGGAGATGTGGTATACATACCTTCAGGAATGGTACATGCCATTGGAGAAGGCATATTAATCTGCGAAATACAGCAGAATTCAGATTTAACTTACAGAGTTTATGATTACAACAGGGTAGATGACAATGGAAACAAAAGGGAGCTTCACATTGATAAAGCTTTAGATGTAATTGATTTTAATTTAAAAAGCGATAAAATAGTTCCTGAATATAAAAATATATCTGGAGGAAGCATCGCCAATGTTGTTCAGTCAAAATACTTTAAAACAGACGTGATTCACGTTGAGTCAACAGTTGATATGGAGACTAACGGCACTTTTAATACATTGGTGATGGTAGAAGGCGAAGGAAAAATACTTTACGAAGATGGAGAATTCGATTTAAAAAGCGGTGAATCGCTTTTGATACCTGCAGAAATTGGCAAATACACAGTTACTGGCAATTGCATCATTATAAGGTCTTACGTGTAGAAAGTGATGTTGACACAGAGCTAAAAATATAATATACTAAACATGTAAGGCAAGTGGGGTTATAGCCCAGCTGGTTAGAGCGCTACGTTGACATCGTAGAGGTCACAGGTTCGAGCCCTGTTAACCCCACCATTTTGGCTGATTTAAAATTTAAATATGGATTTTAAGTGGGGTTATAGCCCAGCCGGTTAGAGCGCTACGCTCACATCGTAGAGGTCACAGGTTCGAATCCTGTTAACCCCACCAATCTGAAATGTGCAGCTTATAAAGCTGTTTTTATTTTGCAAAAAACCGCCTTTAAGAGGCGGCTTTAAAATTAGAAAGCTTTGATTAAATTAAGCCATTCTTTCGCAATTATGGCGTGCCCCGCATTTGTTGGGTGTACACCATCTGAAGCCCAAAAAGCCGGATCTTTTGCAGTTGAATATTTTGCCATGATGCCATCCAGCGGGATGAAATATGCTTCAAATTCCCTTGACAGATTTCTGACTACATGGATTTTTGGATCTAAGTCGACCCTCCATTCTTTTCTGTCTTCCGGTACTGGAAGGACAAAAGGCTCCATGATGATGATTTTTGCGTCAAGGTTTTTTCTTGTCTTTTCAAGTATGTATCTATAGTCTTCTTCGAATTTTTCCGGTGATGTGTAGTCGCTATTGTCGTAATTTCTCCATGTATCATTTATTCCAATAAGTATTGACACGACTGTTGGCTTTAAATCTATACAGTCATTTTGCCAGCGCTCTTTTAGATCTCTAACTCTGTTTCCACTTATGCCTCTATTTAAGAATTTTACGTTTAACTCAGGATGTAATGCGTAAAACATTGATGCAATGATATTGGGGTACCCAAATCCTAAATCGTCAGGGTTTTCTCGATCTCGCCCAGCATCTGTTACGCTATCACCCTGAAATAAAACTACATCACCATCTTTTAATAACATATTAAATCACCTCTATTAAAATTGACGATATGATATCGTAAACTATGTTATCACATTTTAGATAATGATTTCAACTTTTTGACAAAAAAAGTAGAAATCATCGCCATCTTATGATATAATTATTCCTGATGGGGATGTAACTCAGTGGGAGAGTACCACATTCGCATTGTGGGAGTCGAGGGTTCAAATCCCTTCATCTCCACTTAGAAAAATGAAGGGTTTTGGCATTTCACTTAGTGCCAAAACCCTTTTTTGGTGCCAAATTAGCGCCATGAAAAGTATTATCTATTTTTTTGCGTTTAGGCGAATGGAATAAAAGGTTCCGATGATATAATAAATTGGGAGGGATGATTATGAATGAAATGTGCATAATTGACAGATTCGAAGGTGATTATGCTGTAATTGAGTATGGACGTGTCACATTTAATTTTCCTCGGACTCTTTTGCCAAAAGATTCAAAAGAAGGCGATGTAATAAAGTTTGATGTGCGTATTGACGATAAAGAGACATTTAAGCGAAGCCAGAAAATGAAAAGGCTGGCAGACGAACTTTTTAGAGAGTAGAGAGGTGCATCATGTTTAAGAAAATAGCAATTTTCGGTTTAATATTTGTTCTCTTTTTTTCTTTAGCAGGTTGTGCTACAAGCACTACAAATTTCAATCAGTCACAAAATGAAGTTCAAAATGCTACAGTTAAATCTGAAGATGGACTCCTTAAAGTGCATTTTATCGATGTGGGACAAGGAGATAGCATTTTTATTGAGTCTCCTGGTGGCAAGACGATGCTAATCGATGCTGGTGTTCCAGAAATGGGGAAAAAGGTCGTCGACTACATAAAAAGCTTAGGTGTAACAAAAATCGACATATTGGTTGGTACATATCCACATGAAGATCACATTGGTGGCATGGATAGAGTGATAGAAAGCTTTGAAATAGGGAAGTTTTACATGCCAAAGGTGACTACAAACACGAGGACATTTGAATATGTATTGAACGCAGCGAAAAATAAGGGATTGAAGATAGATGTGGCGAAAGCAGGAGTGACTTTGGATCTTGGACATTCTGTCAGCGCTGAAATGATAGCACCAAATAGCTCTAAATACGACGATCTTAACGAATACAGTGCAGTTATAAAACTTGTTTATAAAAACACATCGTTTTTGTTTACAGGCGATGCTGGTGCTGAATCGGAGAGAGAGATGATTGAAAAAGGGTATGATTTGAAATCGGATGTTCTTAAAGTTGGAC
Organism: Thermoanaerobacterium aotearoense; assembly: GCF_009905255.1. Taxonomy (NCBI): domain Bacteria; kingdom Bacillati; phylum Bacillota; class Clostridia; order Thermoanaerobacterales; family Thermoanaerobacteraceae; genus Thermoanaerobacterium; species Thermoanaerobacterium aotearoense. The sequence goes on from NZ_CP047602.1 coordinate 795,295, forward strand.
ATCATGGAAGCTCAACATCAACTACTGCAAGCTTTTTAGATGATGTCAGTCCCAAATACGCTGTAATCTCCTGTGGAAAAGGCAATGACTACGGACATCCTCATAGTTCTACATTAAAAAAGCTTAAAAATAGAAATATACCAGTTTATAGGACGGATGAATGCGGTACGATAGTTGCTTCAAGCGATGGGCAGAATATTTCGTTTAATGTGAAACCAGGCGATTACACGCCGGGACAAAAAAACTAAAAGCGGATTTTTGTTACATAAATATGTAGATTTCATGAAAAGATATAACCAGAAAGAATTATGAGGAGGTTATATCTCATGAAAAAATATAAAAGATATATTGCGATGATGTTGATTTTTGTCATGGTACTTGCAACTGTATCATTAGCCGGATGCAAAAGCTCAGTTAAAAAGCCAGTTACTTCTAAAAGAAGTTTAAATGTTGTTGGATTCTATGTTGATTCACCTGGATACGACAACTCGTACAATTCGCTTGTAAAATACGCAAAGTACATGGATACGGTCTCACCGCTTTGGCTTACTGTTCAAGGCGATGGATCAGTTAAAGATTCAACGAATCCGCAAGCTTTAAACTTTGCCAAGAAAAACGGTTTAAAAGTCGTTCCACTTGTAAATGTGGCTGACAGCAAGGATTCGGTTTTGCTTGATTCTAAAGTGAAGACTGAGACAATGAATGAGCTTATAAGTCTTCTTAAAAAACATGGATTTGACGGGTACAACATAGATTTTGAGTTTATTCCACATGGCACAAAAAATTATGTTAAAGATAAAGACTACCTTACGGCATTTATGGGTACTTTTAGGACGATGATGAAAAGAGAGGGTAAAATCTTAGATATGTCTGTGATTCCTCATTATCAGGTTTCGCCTGATATATCTGGGATTTACGATTATCACAAATTGGCACCATTGGTTGATCATGTGACATTGATGACTTACGATAGGCATAATGCCTCATCGCCACCGGGACCAGTATCTCCGGAGCAGTGGGTTGAGAACAATGTAAAGGATGCATTAAAAGAGGGATTTAAGCCAAGTCAGATTTGCCTTGGTGTTGCAACGTATGGATACGATTGGCCTGCAAATAAGTCAGGTGGTTTTTCTGCCCCAACAAAGACGATACTTCAGAATGCTCAGCAAAAAGGCGTGACAGTACAGTGGAGCAATACGTATCAAGAGCCATACTACACGTACTATGACAGCACATATGGTGCCACAAGGCAGGTATGGTTTGAAAATTCTACTACAATGGCTGAGAAAATAGATATAGCCAAGAAATACGGCATCCACGGCATTTGCATATGGAGAATTGGTTTTGAAACACCGTCGTTTTGGCAGGTTATAGCCAAAAAGATTGGAGCAAAGTAAGTTAGCAGCCACTCGCATAGCGGGTGGTTTTTGATTCATTTGCAAACTCAATAAAACGTTGACTTACCGTTAAAAGAATAATATAATCAAATCATGACAAATAAACATATTGGAGGTTAGTTATGTATATACCATCTATTAGCCCGTATGCATTTAAAATTGGACCGATTGCTGTACATTGGTATGGAATTTTCATGGCTTTATCTATAGCCGCTGGTGCCTATTACCTGTACGTTAGGTCGAAAGAGCTTAACTACGATGAAGATTTCTTGCTAAATCTCTTGATGATTGTTGTTATATCCGGAATAGTAGGAGCAAGATTGATGTTTGTATTGGCAAATGACATTGATTGGTTTTACAAAGATCCGATACAGATTCTTAAGATTTATCAAGGTGGATTGTCGTGGCATGGAGCTGTATTAGGAGGATTCCTTGCAGGTCTTTATTACTGCCATAAGAAAAACGTCAAAATAAATCCTTTGGAAGATTACGCCGTCATAGGATTGGCTATAGGAAATATGCTTGTAAGAATAGGAAATATATTTAATCAAGAGGTTTTGGGAAGACAGACTGACTTTGCTTTTGGAAGATGGCCTGCACAATTAGTTGGTGTAGCAATGGGACTTATTCTTTTAATACGTTATTTCTACATCGAGAGAAAACACATGCCGTACGGGTATCAGTTCTGGTCTTTTATATTTTACTATCAGCTTATGAGGGGGCTTATTGAAGAGACTGTAAGAGATAATCCGCTGTTTTGGCCAGTTTATCTGAATAAGCACCTAGGAATCGGCTTTTTCACTTTGACGCAGATTGCAACTCCTTTTATACTTATATTGGCATATTGGATGATGAGGCGTGTATTAAATGATCCAGAAAATAAGAAAGTGAATTATTGACCTGCTTTACGCGGGTCTTTTATATAATAAAAAACGAGAGAGGGAGATTGTGATGGAGAAAAAGGAATTATTTAAAGAATTGCTTTCGATGATAGAGAAATCATCAAGTGAGATAGATAATTTAAATGATTTTTACAATGAGGTTGTGAAAATACTGGACAGCAATTTACCTTACTACAATTGGACAGGCTTTTACTTCATGGAAGATGGAATGTTGAAACTTGGTCCATACATAGGAAGGCCAACAGAACATGTAAAGATAAAAGTTGGTCAAGGTATATGTGGCAGAGCTGTGGCTGAAAATGCCACAATCGTCGTAGATGATGTGACAAAGGAGGACAATTACTTAGCTTGCAGCATTGAGACAAAGTCTGAGATAGTAGTGCCTATAAGAGTTGACGATGAGATAATCGGTGAAATTGACATAGATAGCGATGAAAAAGCAGCCTTTGACGATGATGACAGAGCATTTTTGGAAGGTGTGGCAGAAATAGTCGGTAAAAAAATAAAAAAACGAACATATAATATCAAAGAAAACTGAGAAAGGAGAAATCACATGAAAAGATCTTCTGTTGTGTTGATATCAGTAGCAGCAGTCGTGCTATTAATAGTTGTTTACTTTTTTTCAAGTTATAATGGGCTTGTAAGTCAGCAGGAAAATGTAAATAGCAAATGGAGCCAAATAGAAAATCAGCTTCAAAGAAGGGCGGATTTGATTCCTAATCTCGTTGAGACTGTAAAAGGTTATGCCGCTCATGAACAGTCTGTATTTGACAGCGTAAATAAAGCCAGAGAGAAGCTTCTTGCTGCAAATACGGTTCAGGAGAAAGCAAATGCCAACGATGAACTTGGGACGGCTTTAGGAAGGCTTTTGGCCATATCAGAGAATTATCCTAACTTAAAAGCCGACCAGAATTTCAGGCAGTTAAGCGATGAATTGGCAGGCACAGAAAATAGAATAGCTGTTGCCAGAATGGATTACAACAATGCTGTTCAGCAGTATAATACCAGCATAAGGCAGTTTCCTAATGTCATCATAGCAAGGATGTTTGGGTTTACGGAGAAACAGTATTTTAAAGCACAAGCTTCAGCATCGGAAGTTCCAAAAGTCGATTTTTCAAAATAGGGAGGTTATGTGGTGTTAAAATATGCCAAAACGTTATTTTTGCTGATATTATTTTCTATATTAATTTTTGGTCAAATATTTGCTGCCACAATTCCTTCTAAACCATCTCAGTACGATTATGTGTACGACTATGCCAACATTATGAACCAAAGCGATATTGATACGATAAGAAGCATAGGGAAAGAAATAGAAAGCTTAACTGGGGCTCAGATTATCGTAGTGACGGTTGATGACATAGGAGACTATCAAATATCGGATTATGCGTTAAATTTATTTAGAAGCTGGGGAATCGGACAAAAAGACAAAAATAATGGCGTGCTTCTTTTGGTAGATAAAAAAAGGCTTTTAGAAGGATTAAGCGGTAAAGTTTTTATATCTGTCGGGTATGGGTTGGAAGGTGCTATTCCAGATTCTGTCGCAGGAAGGATTCTGGACGATTACGTATTGCCTAAATGGAACGATAAAGATTATTCAGGAGGCATTGTAGAAGGATATAAAGCAATAGCGGCATTGGTCGCCAAAGAATACAACGTGGATTTAAAAAATGTCGACCAAAGCCAGTATGCTCAGCAAAATGACAATGGCAGTAACAAAGCGGAAGGAATAATTTCTGTAATCGCCATGATAATATTGCTTATTATTTTTTCTAATATACGTGGTTGGTGGTGGCGTGGTCCTGGCGGGTTTGGCCCTGGAGGATTCGGTGGTTTCGGCGGATTTGGAACTGGCGGCGGTGGTTTTGGAGGAGGCTTTGGCAGCGGAGGAGGTGGAAGTTTTGGCGGCGGTTCCACCGGTGGAGGTGGAGCTGGCCGCTAAACCCTGAATTTTCCTCTTTCATATTGCTTTGGCCATTCTACATCTTCTTTAAGGTCGTGGGCTGCATACAGTGGCCAATACGGATTTCTCAGAAGCTCACGGCCTAAAGCGATGATATCGGCTTTTTCATCCTTAAGTATTTGTTCAGCCATTTCAGCTTTTGTTATTAAGCCTACTGCCGCTGTTTTAAAACCGAGCTGGCTTTTTATTTTTTCAGAGTATTTGACTTGATAGCCTGGATAAAGATCGATTTTTGCATTTAAAAGTCCTCCGCTGCTTGCATCTATTACATCAACGCCTAATGGCTTTATATGCGATAAAATTCTTATCATTTCGTCAATATCGATGCCGCCTTCAATGTAATCATCGGATGAAACTCTTACAAATAAAGGCTTGTTTTCTGGCCATACTTTTTTTATAGCTTCTATGACTTCTTTAAGTACCCTCACTCTGTTGATGACATCACCGCCGTACTCATCGCTTCTTTTATTTGAAAGAGGCGATAGAAATTCGTGTAACAGATAACCGTGTGCTGCGTGTACTTCAACTACATCAAAACCAGCGGCAAGAGCTCTTGCTGCCGCATCTTTAAACTTTTCTACGATGGTGTTTATTTCTTCTTTCGTAAGTTCATGTGGCAATTTATAATCATCGCTCCAGTTTATCGACGAAGGCGCCACAGGCGTTTCATCTGTCACTTCTGATTTTCTGCCAGCATGGGCTAATTGTATGCCCATTGTAGCACCGTATTTTTTACACTCTTCAACAATTTTTTTGAGTGATTCTACTTGCTGATCGTTCCAGATACCCAGATCGCGATCAGTTATTCGCCCTCGACTTTCTACTGCTGTGGCTTCAATCATTATTAACCCTACACCGCCGACGGCTCTGCTGACGTAGTGAACAAAGTGCCAATTGTTTGCAAGGCCGTCTTTACCTGCAGAATACTGACACATTGGAGACATCATAATCCTATTTTTTATTGTAATGTCTTTTATTTTTATAGGTGTAAACAACATAAGAACATCTCCTTTCAAGATATATATTACCACTTAGGTTGCAAAAATAAAAATTATTAAATAAAAAGTTATTTTACAGGCAAAAACGTATTCATTAAGATTGCTTTATTTCTATTTTCCTCAATTCGTGTTATAATATATGTTGTAGATTTTAAAAAGGAGGGCATATCGTGAGAGAAAGAGTAGAAGAAGTTTTAAAGCTTTTAAGACCTTCTCTTCAAGCAGATGGCGGAGATGTAGAACTCGTCGACGTTACTGACGATGGCGTAGTTCAGGTAAGGCTTACAGGTGCTTGCGGCGGCTGTCCATTTGCAGTAATGACATTGAAAGAAGGAATTGAAAGAGCAATAAAAGAAGAAATACCTGAAGTAAAGGAAGTTGTTGCTCTTTAAAGATAAAAAATCCGGAATTAACCGGATTTTTTTATGCCAAAAAAAGGATTTTTCAAAAATACATAGAATACTATATATGGTAATATTTTACTTAATGGAGGTATTCTATGTATGATTAAAAAGTTTTTTCTATTAACTTTGACGTTGATAATGGTATTTAGCTTAAACGTCTTTTCATATGCTTTTCCCAACGATATTCAAAATCAAGATTACTTAAAATTGTTGAAAGATAAGATGCCATTTACAAGTGATATGTCAGTAGATCAAATCAGAAAAAATAGCGATGGTTCTATCGAAATAAACATGAAAAGCGATGGCGACATATACAAAACCCTTGATGTTGTATTAAACGATGGACAGATTAAAAGCGCAGATTATTATGTTGATCAAATGAAATACTTATTTGACAAAAGCGGCAAATCAAAAATAGGGAAGGACGATGCTGAAATAATAGGCAAAAAACTTTTGGAAAATGTTTTTGGAGAAAAATTTGAATATGTATCAGAGGTTAATGATTCAACGTACATCGATGATGCTTTAGAAAGACCAATAATTTACAAATTTCGTTACAAAAATTTAGTTGATGATGTGCCTGTGTACAATTTAGACGCTTATGTTTACATTGACTCCGAAAGCGGCGATATATTGAAATTAAAAGGACAAAGTATAGATGAATCATCTTATAATAAAGACATAAAGACGATTGGCAGTGTTGATGCCTTAAAGGCATTTAATAGCAAACTTAATCCTACTCTTGTGTATTTAAAGAACAATGACGATGATTTTCCAAAATATCGGCTGTACTATGCTTTAAGCATCGACTATAATCTTGTTGGAGTTGACGCATTAAACGGCGATTTGGTAGATTTTAGTGGTGATAAGCTGTACGATGATGTCGCAACAATTAAGGGTTGTACTAACGAGCTAAAAAATTCAGGTAACATGGTGTCTTACGATGAGGCATTGAAAATAGCAATGAATGAAATGAATAACTTTCGGATAAATGATATTAAAGTATTAGACAGCAAGACAATTGAAAGGTATTTTCTCACTGAAAAGGCAGCGTATACATTTAATATGAATCATACTGATAAAAGCTTAATAGTTAATGCAAATATAGCAGTCGACAAAGAAAGCGGAATTATAATGAGTGAGAATGTAGATATTTCTGATGATGATGGGTTATTCGATACATATGGCAATTTAGATAGGATAATAGATTTTGCTAAGAAAATTTTGAGAGGAAAAGATTGCAAGCTGAATCTTTTAAAAAAACCTGTCGTAGGGAATGATGATTATACGTACATGTTTTATCGGGTTTACAATGATGCAATAGTTTTGGATAATTATGTGAGAATTAAAACAGATAAAAACGGTAAAATAATAAATGTCTCATTAAATTGGGATGAAGCTGATAAACCATCAACAAGAGATATTTTGAATGAAAGCATTGCAAGAAACATATTAATAGATGAGAAACCATCTCTTTGTTATTTGTATACAAGCAAATATGGACTTAAGCCAATATACCGTTTGCCTACGATGGATTTAATAGTGGATGCGTTGACTAAACAAAAAATATCCATAAATGAATTTGAAAAAGGATATTAGGAGATGATACGATGGATGAAAAATTAAAGATAGAGGCGGCGAAAGAATTGGGACTATTAGATAAGGTACATAAAGTAGGATGGTCAAATTTGACAGCACAAGAAACCGGAAAAATTGGAGCCATTGTAAAAAAGAAAAAATATAAATCTGCCATGTAAAATTTTTGTTGTAGTGGTATACTTGTATTTGAGGTGAGACAAATGGCTCAAGAAGACGTATATGAAAAAGTCGCAAGATTGATGGAGAATTCTAAAAAAACCGTTATATTGACAGGAGCTGGAATATCTACAGAAAGCGGCATTCCCGATTTTAGGAGTCCGGGAACTGGGCTTTGGGAAAAGATGGACCCTATGGAAGCGCTGTCTACAAAAGTTTTATACAATGATCCTAAAAAATTTTACAAAAGCGGCTTTAAAATTTTGCTATCAATGAAAGATGCAAAGCCAAACAAAGCACACTACATATTGGCCCAACTGGAGCAGGATGGGTTTATATCATGCGTAATTACTCAAAACATAGATAATTTGCATCAAAAAGCTGGGTCGAAAAAAGTGTACGAAGTACACGGTCAGACAAGGACAGGAAGCTGCACAAATTGTGGCGAAGTAGTCTCAATTGATTTGCTGGAGGCGAAAGTGTCTAAAGGGGAAATCCCACCTAAATGCGACAAATGCAACGGAGTTTTAAGACCAGATGTTGTGATGTTTGGAGATCAGATGCCTGAAGATTTTGAAAAGGCATGGCATGAAGCAGAAGACAGCGATTTAATGATAGTCATTGGTTCATCGCTTACCGTATCACCTGTAAACTTCCTGCCGGGCTTATCAAAGCATCTTGTCATAATAAATAAATCAGAGACGCCAGAAGATAGAAGGGCTGATGCAGTCATAAGAGAATCGGCAGGTGAAGCTTTAAGTAAAATCGTAAGATACTTAAAGACAGTGCAATAAGGCTAAAATTCATTTGACAATGTATATGTTTCAGTGCTATTATAAAGAGGTAAATTATTTATCACGTTTGGAGGAAGATATAATGGTAAGAGGTAAAGTAAAATGGTTCAATGCTGAGAAAGGTTATGGCTTCATAGAGAGAGAAGGTGGCTCGGACGTATTTGTTCATTACTCAGCAATTGAACAGGATGGTTTTAAGACATTAGAAGAAGGACAGGAAGTTGAGTTTGATATAGTGGAGGCTGAAAAAGGGCCACAGGCCGCTAACGTTAAAAAAGTTTCCTAATGGAGAAAATCAACCCTAACAGCGATGTTAGGGTTTTGAGATATATGGCAGTGTATATTTTGACGAGATGCGAAAAAAATTAAAAAAGGATATTGACGAATCGGCGTTTTTTATGTATACTAATACTTGTCACGGAAATTGGTCGTATAGCTCAGCTGGGAGAGCACCTGCCTTACAAGCAGGGGGTCATAGGTTCGAGCCCTATTGCGACCACCATTATGGCCCAATAGCTCAGTTGGTTAGAGCGCCAGCCTGTCACGCTGGAGGTCGAGGGTTCGAGCCCCTTTTGGGTCGCCATAAAATTTAAAAAGCCTCGATAGCTCAGTCGGTAGAGCAAGGGACTGAAAATCCCTGTGTCAGTGGTTCGATTCCACTTCGAGGCACCATTAAGTTAAGCGGACATAGCTCAGTTGGTAGAGCATCACCTTGCCAAGGTGAGGGTCGCGAGTTCGAGTCTCGTTGTCCGCTCCAAAATTTGGCGGCATAGCCAAGTGGTAAGGCAGAGGTCTGCAAAACCTTTATCTCCAGTTCGAATCTGGATGCCGCCTCCATATTTATTCAAGCGATATCAAGCCTTTCATGGCTTTTATTTTTTTGTTTAATTTCTAAAAATAAATCCGTGACAATCCCATGACAATCCGAGATTTTTATTGCATAATTTCTATTGATTCTATAGCTTGTTTTTGAATATCTGGTAATACATGCGAATACGTATCAAGAGTAATGCTTACATTAGCATGGCCCAATCTTTCGCTTACAATTTTAGGATTTATTCCTTTCTTTAATAGCCATGTAGCGTGTGTATGCCTTAAATCATGGAAACGGATAATTTCTATAGGAGCTTTGTTGTTCTCTTTGTTATAAGCTTTTTCGTATAGCTGAAATCTTTTAGAAATGTACTGTGGAATGAGAGGATCTCCATTTTCATGAGTGCATACAAAATTGTTATCATTATATAATTCACCTAGTAGTAATTTATTTTCAATTTGTTTTTTCCTTTGTGCTTTAAGAGCTTCTATTGTCGTTTTAAATAATACAATCTTGCGCTTGGATTTTTTTGTTTTTGGTTCTTTTAAAGTTAATGTTCCATATAGATATTGCATATTTGATGTGACATATATAATTCCATTAATTAAATCAACATTTTCCCATTTAAGTGCGGATATTTCGCCTTCACGCATACCTGTTTCTAATGCTATTTTAACCGGAAGATATATTTTTTCATCTTTTATAAAGTCTAAAAAGTTTTTTGCGGTATCTTCATCCCATACCTTCATTTCGATTTTTGCTACTTTAGGTGGTGTAACGGAATCAGATGGGTTGTTATATATCATTTGCCAGCCTACAGCATGTTTTAAGGCTAGATGCAGCATTCTATGTATCTTCAATATTGTACTATTAGATAATGTACCTTCATCAACAAGTTTGCTGTAATATTGTTGTATGTGTGCTGGTTTTAAATCTTGAAGTTTTGCAATACCAATATGATTTTTTATATTAGTTGTAAATTCAGCATATCTTTTATAAGTGCTACTTGTGACATTGACTTTTGCATATGTTTCAAGCCAATAATCGAGATAATCTGCTAAAGTCATAGTTCTGGAATCTACAAATTGTCCAGTTTCCAACTCCCTAATTAATTTGTTCATAGCCTTTTCGCAATCAGATTGCCTCTTAAATGTTTTTGATTTGTATTTTTTCTTGCCGGTGATAGGATCTTTGCCAATATAAACAACATATTGCCAGCCATCGCCATGCTTTCTAATATGGCCACGCATAGATAATACCTCCTCCTATTTGCTGTTTTTTAATCTAAAGATTTTATTTCCACACTCAAAACATAGTTTCAATCCCTCATAGGTAGACTAAAAACTAACAAGTTGGAAATCATTTATAGACATCTTCAAATTATATTAATTTTTATCTGCAATACTTTACAATATCCTCCGCAACCTTATCAGCTTCAATTTCTATATACTTATATTGCATGTCTAAACCTATGTAATAACTTTGCTTTGGGCAATCTTCTAAGATGTGTTTTAATTCGTGTATAAAGACTTTGCATTGTGTTTCATAATCTGTATTACCATTAAGTATTAAATAATAATTGCCTTGTCGGCTGACATATGTAAAGCCGTATATACAAGTATCAATATTTGCAATAGATACTTGTATATCATACGCTGTCATAAGCTCATAGAATGGGATTTCTTGATTTAAAAGAGCCTTCACAAGAGGCTTGTCTAAAAAGTCGATAGCCAAAATAAAGCCCCCTTTTATATATGCTAATAGCTAGGCATTACTATTTCTTTTGGTTGTACTGCCGTATTGTTAGATATATTATCAATTATTTCGTCTGCAGAAATATAATTTTTATCAATAAGTTTTTTTCTTTCTAATTCAAGTTTTTCATTTAAAAATTTATGCTTAATTTCAAATTCGGCAATTATTTCGCTCCATTTTTTTATATAAATTTTATAATTATCAACTTTATAGGCTAAGGATCTTTCACCGTGTGGTTGTGCATTTTTTAATAATCCGCTTATATAGTTATCATAATCATTACCAACTAAATAAAACTCCCAAAACATATTTGGTGCATTAAATTGATGTTGTTTAAGTATAACATCCATATATTCTTGAACTTGATAAAACTGTTTTGTGCCTAGCTTTATATTAGGATGTTTTAATTCAACAACAATATTATTTATAATATCATTTTGTATGTCTTGCCTTACGGCAAAAATATCCATTTGTTTATATTTATTTTCATGCTCAATTTTTTTCTTTTCTGTTTCACCTGTTAATATATAACAGTATCTTCTTAACGCTTCTTCAAAATTTGGTTCTGCTGCTGTCACTAAGTGATATTGTTCTCCAAATATCCAATAATGACTTTCTATAAAAGCTTGTAGATGAGGTATTTCATTTGCATTCAAATCTTTATTAAATACTAAACATTTTAATTCTTCAATTGCTTTAAATCTATCCTTTATTAATTTTATTGTTTTAATTATATTTGTCAGTTTAGAATATTTTAGTAACTTTAGCAGTTCGGTTTTATCTTCTTCTTCTAATTCAATAATTTCATTTAGTATTTCGAATAATTGTTCTTTTTCGTCAGAATCCATAATAAGATTTAAAAAGTGTACGAATGTCTTTTTTTGTATGTCATTTAAACTAGTAAAAATTTTAGGCTGTGCCTGATAAAGAGCTGATATAAGGTCATCTAATTGAGATTTTTTATATTGATCAATAAAATTATCTTTGTCAAACTTGGGATACGCATTAGCTTTTTCTAAATTATCTATAAGTTTTTCAGATGATTTTCTTAAAAATGATTTTCTTTTTTCTTTTAATAATTTTTCTATAGAATTCATTAAAAATTTATATTCATCGCTTGATTTGCTATTAAATAAACATGTCTGAGAATCATCACTGTCAAAACTAAAATTGTTAAATAAACTGCTTTTGATATAAATACTGTGATAAAACTGATCAGCTTTTTTATTAAGTGTTGTTGTTTCTTTATATTTTTCAATATCATTTGAATCTATAAAATAAAATCTTGAATATTCATTAGTTAGTGGATATCTCCATTGTACAAACTTTATTTTAAAATTGATTTTTGTTTTTTCATAAATTAATTCCTCTTTTTCCTCATCCAAGATAATATCTGAATAATCAACTTTTTTATCATTTACTTTTATATTGAAATTTCTTTCTTTATTCAATTCTAAAAACCAACAAAATTCTTTTTTTATAAAATCTATTATTTCATTTTCATTAATTGAGTTATGTAAATTCGTAAATGTAACTTTTGTTCCTGTATTTTCAAATGTTTCTTGGATATTTTTGTCAATATATGTAGTTAAATTTTGATCATCGATATATATTTCATATTTAATATTTCTATTTGTAGATTTATCTTTATATATTGTTTCCCATTTAGCATTCGAGGCAAAGCAAAAGAATGTAAGTCTTCCTACGCCATTTTTACCATGCATTAATGATACTTTTCGTTTTTCGTCAGGATTTATCACTTTTTCAGAGTCAAAAAAAGGAGTAAATTTTTCACTAAGTTTAGTTCTGTCAATACCATATCCATTATCTATAATTGATATTTCATCAATTTCTTTTAATATATTTTTATGCAAATTAATTTCGACACAATTTGCTTTCGCATCAAAACCATTCCATATATATTCAGCAATAGATTTTAGATAAGTATATTTATTTAGAATCCTTTTAATACCGGAATTTGTAATTTTAATATCTCCCATATATGACCCTTCTTTATTATAGATATTATTCGTCATATTTATCACCCTTTATAATAATTTAATTATATTATAACTCATGGATGATAAATAAGACATGTGTTCGTATAAATTTATTTTTTATTCTCCACTTTCTTCATCTTCAATAGCTTTTATTATACGCATTACCTGCTTTATAGCCTTTGGAGAAAGGTTTCTAGTCTGCTTAAACAAAAGTTTTAAGTCCTCTCTTTGCTTAAGTTCGTTCCAAAACTCTGCCAGCTCTGGGTCATCAGATACAGCATCTGTTATTTCGTCGACTGGGTTTCGGATGTCGGTGTTACCAAGGAGGTAATCGACTGACACATTAAATAATTCAGATAGCTTCAACAATGTATCAGTATCTGGATCTCTTTGACCTATCTCATACATGCCTATGGTACCTCTTGAAACGCCTAATTTGTCAGCAAGTTCTTTTTGAGTTAATTTAAATTCATTTCTCAATTCTGATAATCTTTTTGCAAAACTCATTAAGATATACCTCCTATTGATATTTATTATATCACTATTAGTGACATAAAAAATATTTGTCACAAAAAGTTATAAAAACTATTGACAAGTAACAAAATGTGACTATAATAATATATAGAAGGTAACGTTAAGTGACGCTTGGAGGTGAAACTATGAAAAATAAGCTAAAAGAAATAAGAAATTCAAAAAATATTTCGGGTTATGAATTAGCCAGAAAAGTTAATGTAACACACTCGCTTATATATATGATAGAAAATGGAACGAGAAATCCAAGTATTAAGTTGGCTAAAAAAATTGCAAAAGTTTTAAATACAAGTATAGACGAAATTTTTTTTGAAGAACAAAGTCACGAAACGTTACATCATAACACTATACCCGACCAATCAGAAAGCGCATAGGAGGAGGTGAGAAGGATGGAGGAAATTAAGCAAAGAAAAGAACTATTGGATATTCATTTAAAAGAAGTATCTAAGTGGATGGAAGATTCAAACATTGATCCAACATCGGAATTCGGGCAGGAATTCTTAAAACAAACAAAAGAATTGATAGAGCAATTTTACGAAATAAAGGAATTAAAAGGAAGAGTAACTGCCCTAGAAAAGCAAATTCAGGAGTTTCCAGAGCAGCTAATGAGGTTAAACAATAAATGTTTCGACTGATTCTTTGAACTTTAAAAATTCCAAATCAGTCCATTGATGCGAGTGACCAGTTGAAATATTGCTAAGAAACTCGGATTCAAAAACATTAAAGGTATGAAAAATATTCTCTATTTCTTGCCTCATGAGAATTTCATAATTTGAAAGATAAAGCGATCTAGCAGCAGACATTAAAGAAATAGCCTTATTGAGATATAATGCAGCAATTATTTCATTTTGTTTTCCATTAGGTTCTTTGAATAAAAGTTCGTGTGCTTTAGTGGCTTCTATAAAAGCTTCTTTGATTAGTTCAAAAAGAGCATCTTTCCTGTATTTAAAGACTTCGAGATTATCCATAATTTCACCTCCTCTCAAGAAAATTTTACCACTGAGGAGGGGGAAAACAAAAAAGGGGGTAAAACAACTTATGGCACTTGTTTATACAACAAAAGAAGCAGCACAGCTTCTAAAAGTAGACATTAAAACAATATACAAATTGAAAGATGAACATAAACTTCAAGCCGTTAAAGTTGGATCAAAGATTTTGATAACTGAACAAAGCATTAATAGTTATCTGGGTATCATTCCTGCTAAAACAGAGAATGAAATTAGGCTTGAAGAAGAGAACAAAAGGTTAAAAGAAAAATTAAGGCAATATGAAAGACATTTATCACAAATAAAAGATGAAATTTTAAAAATTGATATTAAAGCAGTTTAAGGGGATGAAATAAATGTTGACATGGCATGAACAATTAACACTGCTGATGGTGCTTGATGAAAAACTTAATAGGCTTAAAGAGCGCAGACAATATTATATCGTGAAATTAAACACACAAGAAAAATTAAGCCAAACACAAGAAGATATTTTTAAAGATTTACAAGAGCAAATCAAAGAATTAGAAAGCATTTATCATAAAATTAATAGCTTAGAAATTAAGGATTAAAGGAGGGCTAAAAATGCTAATTGATGAACTTGATAGAGAATTAGCGACACTTGAAATGCAAATAGAATTTAGATATAGACGCATAAAGGAATTGCAAGAATTAAAGAGACAAGCAGAGAAAGCTGACATGATAATAAAAAAATTGAGAGATGAAATTGCAGATTATAATGAGGAATATCATGAGAAATTAAGACTTTACTACAGTCAGATGTGAGATCTCGAAAATGTCATAAGAAGTGTTTCTGAATTCATTATAAAGCAGGAAGGGGGAAAGTGAATGAATAAGTATTGCACAAACATATATAAAGAGGATAGAAAAGCTTCAGGATTAACACAAGAACAGGCAGCTGAATTGCTGCATATAAGTACAAGATCGCTTATAGATTATGAGACAAATAGAACAATACCACCTGATGATGTTGTATGTAATATGGTTGAAATATATAAAGCACCTTGGCTTGGCTATAAGCACTTAAAACAATACACGAAAGTTGGGCAAAAATATCTTCCAGATCTAAATCTAACGATTTTACCTGAATCGGTATTGACACTGCAGAGTGAAACAGATGATTTGGAAATTGTCAAAAAAGACATGATTAAGATAGCCGCTGATGGCGTAGTAGATGAAACAGAAAAAGATAGATGGCAGCGTGTTACAAAGGAAATAAGCGAAATGGCAGGCGCAGCACTTGCGGTTATATTTGCAAGATGAAAGGGGGATTTAAAGATGTCGATAAAATTCGCTCAAATATTATATAAGCTTGGTTTTGCAGTGACATACGATGCTGACAGAAAGAAGATTAGAATTTATAAAGACAAATAAAAAATGCCTTAAAAAAGGCACAAATTAAATCTTTCCAAGGAGAGTATACCACATTTTGTGGATACTCTCAAGAAAAAGTTTTAAAAGGAGATAAGAAGATGAAAGAAGTACATGAATTTGTATTAACACCATATGAATTTGGCTACTACGACAGTATAGAACATGCTTTAAGAGATAGTATTTCGACAGAATACAACGAAAAAACACATAAAGTAACAGTAAGAATAAGCAAAGAAGCGATTGAAAAATTAATTAAAGATAACGAAGCTTTTGCAGAAATTGATGAAGAAGTAATGGAAATAGTTTGGGAATAAAAATGAAAGGGGATTTTTAAAATGGATACGCAGGAAATGAAGATAATACATCTCTATGATAGACAAGATCCAGAAATCCAAATAAAACTTGAGAAAAATAGCAAAGGGTACAACTGGGAGATAACATTTAAAGGTGAAAATGCGAATACAGTTTTGACTAAAATCCGTGAAGTTAATAAAAAACTCAATGAAGAATATGGAGGGGAAAGATAATGACAACGAATGAGCTTCCTGAAGTAAATGTAATTTCAATGATAGATACTGTAAATTTACAAACAATACAGCAAACAATGCAGAAAATATCTTCATTTCAAGCTATAGTGCAAAAAACGCTTAAACCTAATCACGATTATGGAATTATCCCAGGAACAGGTACTAAACCAACACTTTTAAAACCCGGTGCTGAAAAAATATTGATGCTGTTTGGACTTACAAGTGAATTTGAAGAAATAGAACGTGTTCAAGATTATGAAAATGGATTCTTTGCATTTACAATAAAGTGCATTCTCAGCAAAAATGGATTAAAAGTTACAGAAGGAGTTGGCCATGCAAACACAAGAGAAAAGAAATATGCCAAGCAGGATCCATATAGCATTGCCAATACCATTTTAAAGATGGCCAAAAAAAGATCGCTAATTGATGCTACTTTAACTGTAGCCGCACTTTCAGAAATCTTTACGCAGGATTTAGAAGATGATATAGAGGGTACACCTGTAGAGCAAAGCATAGCACAAAATAGGCAATATACTGATACATCTGGGACTATCACACAGAAGCAGGCAAAAAGAATGTTTGCTCTTGCAAATGGTGACAACGACTTAGTAAAGAACATAATAGGGAAATATGGATATGAACACAGCACAGACGTAAAGAAAACAGACTATGAGAAAATTTGCAACGAGATAGAGACAGCAACACAAGCAGATCTTCCTGAGTTTTTAAAATCAGAAGGTGAAGAATAATGGAAAATAAGGAAAGCTCAACAAGAAGATTGCATAACAAAAACGCAATAAAAAGACTATACGAAATAATCGACATCTTCTGCTTAAGTGATTGCTTAAAAGATGAATTTGAAGCAGCAGCAGAAGAAGAAGATATAAATACAATTGACGACTTAGTAGAGTATTTCGAACAGGAGCTGAGATATTGGAGCGATAATTAATGAGGCGGAATAAACCGCCTCTCTAAAAAACATTTTGAACGGAAAAATATTCATTAAGTACCAAATTGGAGGGTGAAGGAAGATGCCAAATAGAATACTTAAAGAAAGCATATGCACAAGTGATACAATTGCACAATTGGATCCAGAGGAAGAAATATTCTTTTATAGATTATTAGTTATGTGCGATGATTATGGCCGCATGGACGCAAGGCCAGCTATCTTAAGAGCAAAAGGATATCCTCTTAAAATAGATAAGGTTAAAGAATCAGATATAAATAAATGGCTTAATAAATTAGTTAAAGTGGGACTAATACATTTATATGAAGTTGACAATAAGCCATATTTATACGTAACAACATGGGAAAAGCATCAGCAAGTAAGAGCGAAGAAAAGCAAGTATCCTTCACCTGATGAAGCACAACAACAATCTGATAGCACATACAATCATATGATATCAGATGATAACATATGTCCCCGAGAATCCGAATACGAATCCGAATCCAAATCCGAATACGAATCCGAAGATATATTGTCGTCAGAAACTGACGACACAACCTCGCAAACGCAACAAGATAAAGTACCATATCAGGAAATAGCCAATCTTTATAACGATATATGTCAGTCACTGCCTAAAATAAAGCAAATAACTAATAAGCGTAAAAGAAGCATAAAAACCGCATGGCATAATATGCATGAGAATATTTCTGCCTTTGAACAAGCCTTCAGGAAAGCCGAAACAAGCGACTTTTTATCAGGACGCAATGGTAAATGGACCGGTTGTAACTTTGACTGGTTGATTAATAGCAATAACCTTGTAAAAGTGCTTGAAGGTACGTATGACAATAGAGCTGCACCTATTAATGATTTACCAGAAAACGTGCGAAATGCTCTTGAATTAGTCAAAAGAACTGAATATCAACAAGGACAAGAAAAAAGTATTTGGGAGGTTGATTAAGAATGACGCTAAATGAAACGTCAAGAATATTATCTATTATAGCAGCCGCATATCCACGCTTTCAGGTTGATAGGGCCGGGTTGACGTTACAGGTATGGCACGAGATGCTCGGAGATTTAGATTATAGAATTGTGCAAATGGCGGTACAAAAACTTATACTTGAAAATCCATTTCCACCTGCGATTGCAGATGTGAGGAAACAAGCAGCTGAAATATCGACACCCAAAGAAGAACAGCTGGATCCTGCCGAAGCATGGGGAGAAGTTGAAAAAGCAATACGCTATTTTGGCTCATATCGGGAAGAAGAGGCATTAGCAAGCATGAGCCCGGCTGTAGCAAAGGTCGCAAAATATATGGGGTGGCGTGAGATATGCCTTAGTGAAGAACCGGGAGTTGTGAGAGGGCAATTTCTCAAAATGTTTAGCCAGGTCCAGGAACGGGAGAAAAAAGAAGCATTGCTACCAGAGAAGCTTAAAAACGATATAGCAATGCTTGCAAATAAGCATGATTTTAAGCTTATAGAGGGAGGCAAGAAATAACATGAAGGTTGAATTTGAGATGAATCTGAAAAACGGAGATGGCTCTGACAAGAAAAGAAAGAGGGAAATAATGCGAGGCAAGGGTGAACTTATAAAAGAATACAAACATTTTTACTTAGTGCAGAAAAAGGGATATAGGACATGCATAAATAAAGCGGATATTGTGTGCGGACAGGCAAAAATAAAGTTTTTGGAGGTGTGAGAAATGCGAGAAATAAAATTTCGTGTTTGGGACAAAAGACGGAAAATGTGGCTAGGCGATACTGAAGTATGTATGTATGGTGATGGAAGCATATATGTGCTTGGTGATGGTTGGCAGGATATAACAAACGATGATAATTACGAGATAGTGAGATATACAGGACTTAAAGACAAGACGAAAAAGGAGATTTATGAAAGAGATATATTACGCTGCAAAATATGGAATCCAATGTCGTGCGAGCGTGATTGTGTATTAGAAGTAGTAGTAATTTGGGACCAATCTGTTGGTAGTTGGGAGTTCAAAGATATAAGACGCAAATTTGCCAATGTTTCATGGATTTTTATAGATGACGTTGAAATAATTGGAAATATTTATCAAAATCCAGAATTGTTAAAGGAGGAATAGATAATGCCTCGAATAAATTGGGAATCTCCAGAAATAAAAGTAGCACTTGAAAAGACAAGAGCAGCATACGAACAAGCACCATACCGGGAAAAACATCGTGCTGTGGAGAAAGAATTTGTGAAATATACAGGCATTTGGGCAGCATTTCATACAATACGAGAACATGCGAAGAAAAAAGGAATATGGATAGGAGGTAAAAAATAATGAGAATGATGGATTATGATACTTTTCAAACAGAAGAGATGATTTGCCCTTATTGTGGATATGCGAATCCAGACTCTTTTGAATTTGGAGACAATGAAGGAGAAAGAGAATGCGAAAACTGCGGGAAAATGTTTGAGTATACAAGAGAGATAGAAATAAGATATACGACCACAAAAAGGGGGACTTAAGAATGTATGAATGTGAGGTACGGGAGAATTGCAAAACATATGTGCAAGGCGAATGCTGGATATGTGAGAATTATAGTTTATATTGGCCAGAAGACAAAAGAATCTTATGCAAGAGACAAATACAAGAGCGAGAGGAAAGGAAGCTGAAGAGAAAAATGAAAAAAGAGAATGAAGCAAGCAAGCGAGGGAAAAGAGCAAAACGTAAAGGCTGGGAAGGTGAAAATGAAGTAGTGAAGCTTTTACAAAAGTATGGAATTGAAGCAGAAAGAGTGCCATTAAGCGGAGCATTGAAAAGTACAAAATACAGTTGCGATGTAGTTGCAAATATAAACGGAGAAAAAAGAATAGAAGTGAAAAGAAGAAAAACAGGATTGACAAGCATATACAACTGGCTAAATGAGGACGAGAACAGCAATCTCTTGATGATGAGACAGGACAACAAAGATTGGCTTGTATGCATGACATTTGAAGAATTCTTAAATTTGATAAGTAAGGAGGTATCTTAATGGAGAAGATTGAATTTTTAGCTACTTTACCACAAATACAAAGTGCAATCAAAATAGGCGGTGATGGTGCAAGCAGAATACAATTTGATGTGCCAACAACAGAAATAGCAAATGTAGTAAAACTTGTTACTGCAACAGGCAAATTAGTAAAAGTAGCAGTTGAAGTACAAGAGGGGTAGCTAAAGCTATCCCTGACTCTGTTTAGGAGGGGAGAGCATGAGATTAGAGCCGGGATGGGCAGTTAAAACATTAGAACATTATCTATATAATTATTATGATGAAATCAGAAAACTGCATAATATAAAGAAAAATATTATAGAAGCATCACCTTCTCAATTTCAAGAAGCTGGTGGCGGTGGAATAAATCATATGTCAAATCCTACTGAATTAAAAGGAATTAAACTTGCATCAAACAAAGACATCATAGAAAAAGAAAAGTGGTTGAAGGTTGTAAAAGATGTTATTAAAAATGCTGAAATTCATGATAAACTCTCTGGAACAAAATATTTCATGTTGATAAATAAGAAATATTTTGATGAGTTGTGCGAGGATCAGATATGTGAAGAATTGCATATAGAACGTGCAACATATTACGTTTGGAAAAGGGAAATATTAATGATGGGTATAAATTTAGCCACTGCAATAGGGCTTATTAAATATGATGATTTTTTAAAAAAGTCTAAGACTGACAAAATAAAGGCAGGATGATATAATGCATAATAGAACAATAGATAAATATTTGAAAAACAAAAG
The DNA here is from genome assembly GCF_009905255.1 of Thermoanaerobacterium aotearoense. Classification (NCBI taxonomy): domain Bacteria; kingdom Bacillati; phylum Bacillota; class Clostridia; order Thermoanaerobacterales; family Thermoanaerobacteraceae; genus Thermoanaerobacterium; species Thermoanaerobacterium aotearoense. Next base: position 816,211 of record NZ_CP047602.1, read on the forward strand.
ACAAAGCTCAGGTGTCCCCTTCCTGGGCTTAAATTTTTACTAAAAAAAGAAGGATTTTAGCAAGAAATGTAGAATATTATGGTAAAAATAAAAAAGGGGAAGGAATATTGTGGAAGATGCAAAAGAAAATCAATTTAAGCAAAATATAATATTTAAAATGGAAGGTAGTGCTTTTCAAAGTGGATATGATTTATATAATGCTTTGTTGGGATTAAAAAGCTTTCAGGATATTCTAGATAAAGCATACCTTACTATAGTAAATAAGGAAAGAATAACCAAAACTGATAGACAAATTTATAAAGTCAAAGCAAATAGCATATATGAAGGCTCGTTTATAGCAGATTTATCTATACTTGCTTGTGGAGCGGTTCAAATTGCAATGCCAATAGTTGAGACCTACTCGCCTTCTTTATTGTGGGAAATAACTAAAAATGGTTTCGAATACTTAAAAATTATATTAGAAGCAAGAAAGGATAACAAAGCGATATCTTTAAAGCAGGAAAACGGAAGTGGAAATATGATTTTATCTATCGGAAATAATAATGCGCCTATTTATATAATAGATCCAAGTACATATAAGTTTTCAAATAGAGCATTTCCTGATATTGCAAGTTTAGCTTCATGTGTGGATGGTGAAAATATAAGTAATATTACTATTGAGGGAAAAGAAGATAAAAAGATTATTAACATTGGTCAAGAAGAAAGAAAAATTTTTAATTTAGAACCTATATTAGATGAGGAACCTTTTAACTTTATTGGGGAAATATTCAGAATTGACACACATTTACAAAGTGGTAAACTTACAATAATATCATGTGATGATAATAATTTAAATGGTTATGAATTTAACTTTGAATTATTAGATGATAGTGGTAATCTATTAAGGAAATGTTGTGCATTGATAAATAGGGAAGCAGAATTTATCGCTCTAAGGAAAATCCAATATAATCCAATTACTCTTAAAGATGAAATAAAAAGCTTGAAAATTTATTCAGCAAATGAAATTAATAAATAGTGATTTAAAAAGATTTAATTAGATATTTTTTAAGTAATCTTGATAAAAGTAGTGATGAGAAAGGGAGACAGAAGAAAATGGTAGAAGGATTAATTGGAACTTTAGTAGGAGGTATATTGTCTTGGATTGGTTCTTATTTTTCTCTTCGTGAAGAATTTATAAATCAAAAAAAGTTAAATAAACGTGAAGAAATAAAGAAAGAAAAATCAGCTTTTTTAGTATTGAAGGATGAATTGGAAGAGAATAAAATAGTTATTCGAGGTTATATAAATTTTATGGATTCTAATAACAAGTTGTATATAGATTTTAGAAATGATAATATAAACCAAGTAAGAGATCAGGCGTGGAAACAAGTGAGAGAAAGAATTTTTTTATGTGATGATGGAATTACTGGGGAAATAAGTAAATTTTATAAAGTTATATATGGGATGGAAAACGCAGATATGATGAGGAAAGAAGATGTTGATATTATGTATAATGAATGTAAGAAATTAATGAATGAAATTGTAGAACATGTGAAGAAACTAGAAGGGGAATTAGACCGACGTAAGTTTGTAAAGTTTTTCTGATTATAGAGCTTCAACTAGTTCTTTTTTTCATGTAATAAAGTTGGTGGCAATATGAAGCCTTGGGCAGAGAAGTTTTATAAATCAAGAGCTTGGCAAGAAGTTCGCCAGGCTTATTTTATTTATAGACATGGGATATGCGAGAGATGCGGAAGACCTGGGGAGATAGTTCACCACAAAGAATATCTTACGCCATTGAATATAAACGATCCTAATATAACTTTGAGTTTTGATAATCTTGAATTGCTATGCCTTGATTGCCACAACAAAGAACATAGCAAACAAGACAGTGTGAAAGATGGCTTGATGTTCGATGATGATGGCAACCTGATACAATCCCCCCCGGGTCTTGAAAATAGCGGATTGTTTAGGGACCGGCGGGCGGCCTTTCGAAAACCTCGGAACAGGCTCACATGACCGGTGTGGTATTTTGAGGTGATTTGCATGGAATTATCAAAAGATGAGCGAATTAAAAAAGAAATAAAAAGACTTAAAAAACTTTACAAAAATTTACCTAAAGATAAATTGAGTGCCGTGACCTCACTTATTCAAAACGCAGCATTCATGTCGGTTACACTTGAGGATTTACAAAAAGCAATAAATGAGAATGGCTGTATTAGCACTTATCAGAACGGAGAAAACCAATGGGGCACTAAAAAAAGTCCTGAGGCGGATGTATATAACACAATGATAAAAAACTATTCGGCAATAATTAAGCAATTGACAGATATGCTGCCAAAAGAAGAACAATCATCTGTTAAAGATGAATTGATAGACTTCATTAAAGCTGCGAAGTGATAGGCTATGAATTGGATATTGAGATATTGGGAGGAAATAGAAAGTGGCAACATAATCGTATCAAACAAGGTCCATAAAATTTATAAGCGACTTGTAGATGAGATAAATAATCCAAAGGGCGATTGGATCTTTGACGAAGAAAGATCAGAGAGACCTATTCAGTTTATAGAGACATTTTGTAGACAGTCAAAAGGCGAATGGATAGGCAGGCCTGTTCAATTGCAACTATTCCAGAAGGCATATATATCCGCTCTTTTTGGATTTGTACACAAAGAAACAGGCATAAGGCGTTTCAAAGAGACGCTTTTTTTAGTTGCTCGTAAAAATGGTAAGTCAACAATGCTTTCAGGAATAGCATTATATATGCTGGTTGCAGATGGCGAAGGTGGCGCAGAAGTTTACAGCGTTGCTACCAAGAAGGATCAGGCCAGAATAGTATTTACTGAAGCCGTCAATATGGTTAAACAATCGCCGGCATTAAGTAAGCATATACACAAGAGAAAATCTGATATGTATATGCCGCTGACATTTAGCAAGATGGAACCATTGGCGAGTGATAGTAACAGTCTTGATGGTTTAAATAGCCATTGTGTTATCATAGACGAGTTACATGCTATTAAAGACAGGAATTTGTATGAGGTAATGAAGCAGTCGATGAGCGCAAGGCGTCAGCCACTTTTAGTAATGATAACGACAAGCGGAACAGTTAGAGAGTGTATATACGATGATATATATGACTACGCCTGCAAAGTTACTGACGGAGTGATTGAGGATGATAGATTTTTACCTGTATTGTACGAACTCGACAGCAGAGATGAGTGGACCGATTGGCGGATGTGGCAAAAGGCTAATCCGGGGTTAGGAACTATAAAGAAAGTTGAAGATCTAACTGAAAAAGTAGAAAGAGCAAAAGCTAATCCAAAAGATCTTCCAGGTGTGCTTTGCAAAGATTTCAATATCCGAGATACGGTCGCAGGTATGTGGCTTACATTTGAGGACATAAACAACGAAGAAACATTTGATATAGAAGAATTCAAAGACTCTTATGCGGTAGGCGGTGCAGATTTGTCAAGTACAACAGACTTGACATGCGCAACGCTTATTTTTATGAAACCGGACAGTAAGAAGAAGTATGTATTGCAGCAATATTTTTTACCTGAGGATCTTTTAGAAAAGAGAGTTGTGGAAGACAAAATTCCTTATGACAAATGGCGAGACAGAGGTTTGCTGACGACAACTCCAGGGAACAAGGTGGACTATCATTACGTTACTGATTGGTTTGTGAAGATGTTCAGAGAATATGGCATAAGGCCTCTTTGGATTGGCTATGATCCTTGGAATTCGCAGTATTGGATTCAGGAGATGAATGATGCTGGGTTTGACATGGTTGAAGTTAGACAAGGATACAAGACCTTAAGCCAGCCGATGAAGGAATTAGAAGCAGATCTTAAAGCACACATGATTAACTACAACAACAATCCAATCCTAAAGTGGTGCCTTACTAATACATCTGTGAAAGTGGATGAGAATGGGAATATAAGACCGGTCAAAGGCCAAAACCAAAGACAAAGAATTGACGGCGCAGTAAGTTTGTTAATCGCTTATGTGATATTGCAGCAAAAACTTAACGATTATCTGGCCTTGATTTGAAAGGTGGTGAGAGTTTGCAAAAGAAACAAAAGCGAAGTTTATTCAGCATGATATTTGGCGGCCATAAACAAGAACAACCAACAGGCGAATATACACAGCTTAGATTGCTTAACGGTTGGCTTCCCGTATTTACTCCGTTCGGACAAAATGCGTATGCTTCGGATACGGTCCGAGCAGCGATAGACGCAATTGCTCGGAATGGTGCAAAGCTAACTCCAAAACACATACGCCGAGCAAACGGGCAGATAACGCCGATTCATGACAACATAGAAGATTTGTTAAGAGTACAGCCTAATCCGTATATGAATGCATACGCCTTTTATTACAAGATAATTACACAGTTGTATTTGCAGAATAACGCCTTTGTATTTATTGACTTTGACAATACAGGGAATGTTAGAGGGTTTTATCCTATAAATCCTATCTATTTAGACTTGATAGAATACAATGGCGAAGTGTATGCAAAGTTTTTATTCCTTTCAGGTGATGTTATAGTATTGCCTTATACGGACTTGATACATTTAAGGCGGTTCTACAATGACCACGATTTCTATGGCCAGCCTAATGATATGGCGATAATGCAGACGCTTGATGTGCTTAACACAATTAATCAAGGCATAGAGAATGCGATAAAATCAAGTGCGATGTTACGTGGTATCTTAAAATTTACACAAGCAATGTTAAAAGACACTGATATAAAGGCGCAAAAAGATAAGTTTGTAGCAGACTATATGAATATCACAAACAATGGTGGAATTGCAGCACTTGATGCCAAAGCTGATTATATCCCATTAGATAATGACCCAAAGATTATTAATGGGCCTCAAATGGATCTTATTGAACAGAAAATTTACAAGTATTATGGTGTTTCAAAGGAGATAATCATGAGTAATTATAATGAGGACCAGTGGAATGCCTTCTATGAAAGCACAATAGAGCCTTTAGCGGTGCAAATGAGCCTTGAGTTTACGAATAAGATATTCACCGAGCGTGAGAAAGGCTTTGGGAATGAGATAATTTTTGAATCTAACAGGTTGCAATATGCTTCAAATACAACAAAGACAACTTTAATTCAGCAGTTAATGCCTCTTGGAATATTAACAGTGAATGAAGCAAGGGAAATTCTTAACATGGCACCAGTTGAAGGCGGAGATGTAAGATTACAGAGCCTTAATTTTGTTAACGCAATGAAAGCTGACGATTATCAAGGGGTAGGAGGAGGTGATAACAATGCCGGCAATACCGTATCGCAAAACACCAACCAGTGATAAATCATGGGATGGACCTAAAAATGAAGCAAATTTAAAGACAGGGCAAGATGAAAGTTATTATAAAAAAGCTTATGCATGGCAAGATCCAGACGGAAATCCAAAAACGAAATCGGCATATAAATTTCCACACCACGAAGTTGACAGTGATGGCAATATTGGTGCAGCAAATATAAAAGGCTGCATATCTGGGATAAGCGTTTTGAATGGAGCAATGGGCGGCACTAACATTCCAAAAGCAGATTATGAAGGCGTTTATAATCATCTTGCAAAGCATATTAAGGACGCAGGACAAGAGCCGCCTGAACTCAAAAGAAGTTTAGAAACATCAAAAGAGATTCGCACGTTGACAACAAAAATAGAACTTAGAAGTGCAGATGATGGAGATAATCAGCAGGAGGTGATAGAAGGATATGCTCTGAAATTCAATAAGTGGTCTGACACTATGGGAATGTTCTTAAAGTTCAGAGAAAAAATAGATCCCAATGCACTTGAAAGCTGTGATATGTCAAATGTAGTGGCAACGTTCAATCATGATGAGAATATGCCGCTTGGAAGAAACACTATCAAAGATGGCATAGGCAGTTTGCAATTGTCTGTTGATAATATTGGACTAAAATTTAGATGTATTCCGACAGACACATCATACGCAAGGGATCTAAAAGAAAACATTAGAGCAGGTGTAATAAATCAGTGCAGTTTTACTTTTACGCTTGCAGCAGACGATGATGCGGACAGCATCGAATACAACGAGCAAGATCAAGTTTACGAGAGAACAATAAACAAGATAGGCAAACTTTATGATATTGCAGTAGTAACAACGCCAGCTTATCCTGATACAGAAGCGGTTGTTGGGCAGAGAGCTTTAAATAAGATACAAGATGATATTTTACGTAAAAAGTTAATTATAAAAACATATCTGTAAGGAGGAATTAAGGATGAATATAGAAAAAAGATTAAAAGAAATATCAGAAAGGAAAGTAGAAATAAGAGGTTTACTTGAAAGCAATCAAGATATTGACTTAAATGCAATCAAAACAGAGTTAGAAACACTTGAACAGGAGGAAAGAAGCTTGCGGGAAAAGAAACAAATAATGGATAGCATAGCAGCAGGTACAATTGAAGGCAGAAAAATTGATAAGCCTGATATTGAAGTAAGAGACAGAGATAATTTTGACAAAATGAGCTTTAATGATTTGGTATCACAGAAAGAATATAGAACTGCATTTTTGAAAAAATTGCAGTCAAAGCCGCTTGATGAGACAGAACAAAGAGCAATGTCAGCAATGAACAGAATATTAGAGCAGAGAGCTCTCACGACAGGGATACCAAGTGCAGGAGCAGCAATACCAACACAGACATTAAACATGATAGTTGAAAAATTACGCCAGATAACAGCACTGTTCCCATTAGTTACTCAATTAAATGTCCCTGGTGGATTGTCTATACCACGTCAGAATGCTATTAATGATGCATCATGGCACGCAGAAGGTACTGACATTACAGCAGTCGATGATACTGTAAATAGTGTATCATTGTTTGGGTATGAACTTGTAAGGCTGGTACAACTTTCAAGAACAGTTGAAGCGATGGCAATCGATGCCTTCGAGACATTTATCGTTAACCAGTTATCTGAGAGAATGTCCGCAGCAATTGAAAATGCTATTATAAATGGTGCGGGATCAGCTGCTGCACAGCCAACAGGCATTTTAACAGGCGTGAACTGGGGAACAAATGCAATGACATATGCAACAACTGGATTGACATATAAAGATTTGACAAAAGCACTTGGTTTGTTGCCTATAAGATACAGACAGTTTGCCAAAGTTGTAATGAATTCTAATATGCTTTATAACGAAGTCATGGACATAATGGACAACTATGGCAGACCAATATTCTATCAGAACCCAAACGATGACATGGACATGAGACTGTTTGGTAAACCAATTGTGCTCGATGAGTATGTTCCTGACAATACAATAATAATTTGCCAGCCTAGCTACTACTATTGGAATTTTTCACAGCAGGCAATGATTGAAAAATCCTATGAATCAAGCTTTAAGCAGAATTTAATTGACTACAAAGGCACATTAGTTGCTGATGGTAAGCCTGTATTAGATGAGGCGTTTGTAAAAGTAACACAGGCTACAGCTTAATAGGCGGTGATGCCTAATGCTTGATGACATCAAAAAATTACTACGAATAACAACAACCGCTTTCGATACTGAGATAAATGATCTAATATCAGCAGCCCGACAGGATTTAGTCTTGTCGGGCGTTGATTCTACAAAGGCAAATGACGATACGGATCCACTCATCAAAAGAGCAATATCATTATATTGCAAAGCTAATTTTGGCTTTGATAATCCAGATGCTGATAGGTTACAACAGTCATATAACCTGCTTAAAATGAGTTTAGCTCTTTCAGGTGACTACAATGGAAGTGATATAAATGTTATTTAGGGATACAGTTGATTTGTTAGAAGTTGAAGAAACAATAAATTCAAATGGCTTCCCTGAAACATCTATTGTAAACAGAAGAACAGTATATGCAAACAGAAAATCAGTAAGACAGGCAGAATTCTATAATGCTGCAATGCAGAATATTAACCTTGCATATATCTTTGAAATACGAACAGGCGATTATAATGGTGAAAAATATCTTGAATACAATGGTACTCAATATTATATAGTCAGAACTTATGACAAAAATGGAGAAATAATTGAGTTAAGCTGTGCTGACAAAGATATAAAGGCAGGTGTTAAAAATAGCTAATGCAGAATTTGAAATAGAAGGATTAGATGATTTAATAAATAGACTGCAAGACATGGGTAAAAAAGCTGGTACAATTGCAAATACTGCATTAAAAACAGCAGCAGAGCCTGTGTTAGAAGATGCTAAATCTTTAGTGCCAAAAAATACGGGAAGACTTAGAGAAGGCCTAAAGATTAGTAATGTGCAAACACAAAATGGCGTGAAATATGTGCTTGTAGGCATAATCAAAAAGGACAATCCAGAGTTATTCTATGGGAAATTTATAGAATTTGGGACGTCAAAGATGAGCGCAAAGCCGTTTTTAGGGCCTGCTTATGAGAAAAACAAAGAGAAAATACAAGAAATATTAGTACAGAAATTGAGAGAAGGTTTGGAAATATGAAAGCAAGCATTGTTGATATTCTCAAACCTTTAAATGTTCCTGTATGTTGTTTAAAATATTCAGGCACAGCTCCAACTTATATCACTTATTTCATTTTTAACGAAATGGGCGACTTATTCGCAGACAACGAGGAAATAGTGACAGGTTATCATGTACAAGTTGACATCTGGAGCAAGGAAGACTATACCGATATTGAAAATCAACTTAAGGAATTGATGACAGCGGCAGGATTCAAACGGACATATGCAATTGAATTATACGAAGAAGAAACCCATATATATCATAAAGCTATAAGATTTTTTTATGAGGAGGTAGTATAAATGGCAACACCAGTGACAAGCGCATTAGTAGGATTAGAAAGTCTGCATTATGCAATTTTGACAACAGATGGAGCAACTCCAACTTATGGAACACCGGCCTTTATTGCTCCAGCAATAACGGCAAAGATAACACCAAAGATTAACATGGATATGCTTTATGCAGATAACAAAGGCATAGAAGTTGCACAAACATTAAGCGAGGTGGATGTAGAATTAAATACGCAGGATATACCGCTTGAAGTTCAGGCAGCACTTTTAGGGCATACATTAGATTCGGCAAAAGGTATATTAACGAAATCAGCAAATGATATAACACCTTATGTAGCAATTGGTTTTAAAGCGAAAAAGGCAAATGGCAAATACAGATATGTATGGTTGCTGAAAGGAATGTTTCAGGAACTTGAAGAAGATTATGCAACAAAAGAAGATAAAATAAAGTTTTCTACGCCTACATTAAAAGGCACATTTTTGCCACGACAAGATGGAGTAATAGAATACACAGCAGATGAAGATTCTGGCTATACTGGCGGAGATAGCGGTTGGTTTACAGCAGTCTATACGCCAACAGTATAAGGAGATGATATAAATGGAAATAACCTTGAATAACAAAACATATATTGCACCTGCGACAAAGGCAAGAGTAGTCAGGAAGGCAATTGAAATTACAGAAAAAATAAATTTTAATGAAATCAAAACGAAAGATCTCGATAATTTAATTGATTATGTAGTTGAATTGTTTGGCAGACAATTCACAATTGATGATGTATATGACGGACTAGAAGCAAACAAGCTAATTCCTACAATAATGGATTGCATAAAAGGCGTAGTAGGGGAAGTAGGAGCAAAACTTGAACAATTCCCAAACGCTCAAACGGGGAAGTAGAGGAATCTATTTCCCCATCTGATTTTATGAAAGAAATATATTTGCAATTATTAGAGCAAGGCTGGACAATGCAGGATATAGACGAAATGGACTTTTTTTATTATATGGATATTTTAATTTACAAAGCAAAACAAGAAATTAAAACCGTCCCTATTGACAACATATTGTAATTGGCGTAAATTTAAAAGAAAAAGGGGTGGTATTATATGGAACCATTGTATGTTTTAAATGGGACAGATGGACAACTAGAGTTATACGAGGATAAGGTAGTTATAAAACGCAATGGATTACGGGCCCGTATGACACAAGGATTACTTGCTCATGATAAAGAATTTTTCATTAAACAAATTAGTGGAATTCAATATAGACCAGCGGGGAAGATAGCAAAAGGATACATACAGATTATAGTTCAAGGTAGCAAAGAGAATAATAGAAATGCGGTTATATTTACTAATAAATCAAATGAAGTAGCTTTAAAGATTAAGGAACAGTTAGAAGCAATGTTGGCAAATAACGCCACAGAGAATACAACGAGTGCGGCAGACGAAATCAAAAAATTTAAAGAATTACTTGATGAAGGAATTATAACAGAAGAAGAATTCAACCAAAAGAAAAAACAGCTATTAGGATTGTAGGAGCCAAAAAGGCTCTTTTTTCATGCCTAAAAAGGTGGTGAGAGTATGGCTGAAGATGTTGGCAACCTTGCGGTTAAAATTTCGATGGATTCGACAGGTTTTCAGAATGGAATATCAGCAATAAATCAACAATTAAAAGTAGTGCAATCAGAATTCAAAGCTGCAAGTGCACAACTTGGATCATTTGGTAATAGTACAGACCAGCTTCGGTTAAAATCAGATAGTTTAAACAAACAAATTGACTTACAAAAGCAAAAAGTAGAGGCTTTAGAAAAGGCATATCAGACAAGTGTAGAAAAAACAGGAGAAAATTCTAAAGCTTCACAAGATTTAGCGATAAAACTCAACAATGCAAAAGCTGCTCTTGCTAACATGGAAAATGAATTACAGCAGACAAATAAACAGCTTGATGAAAGCACTAAAAAGCAAAGTTTATTTGGGCAAATGGCTGATAAATTGCATCTAAATTTAGAAGGGCTTAAGACTGCTTTTGGAGCTGTAGGGTTGGCAGCTGGTAGTTTTCTAAAAGACGCTATAGAAGAAGCAAGCGAAGCGGAAAATGCGAATAAAAATCTTGAGCAGACTTTGAAATCGACCGGTGATGCGTCAGGGATGACGATGGAATCACTTGAAGGGTTAGCAAACAGCTTAAAAAAGACAACGACGTTTAGTGATGATCAGATAAAAGCTGGAGAAGCAATGCTATTGACATTTACGAATATAGGAAAGAATGTATTTCCACAGGCAACGCAGGCTTTATTAGATCTATCGCAAAAAATGGGTAGCGATCCAAAAGAGGCAGCGATCCAGCTCGGAAAAGCATTAAATGATCCTGTTAATGGGCTAACTGCATTAAGACGTGTAGGCGTATCATTTACAGCACAACAACAGGAACAAATTAAGACAATGGTTAAAGCTGGAGATGTAGCAGGGGCGCAAAAAGTTATTCTGGCAGAGTTGAACAAGGAATTTGGTGGACAGGCAGCAGCGGCAGCACAGACATATGATGGCCGTTTAAAACAAATGCAGAATTCATTCAAGGAGATAAAAGAAACGATAGGTACAGCATTGTTGCCAGTATTGACACAGTTAGCAGGTAGCCTCGCAAAAATATTGCAACCTATAGCGGATTTTATAGAGAAAAATCCGCAATTCACAGCGGCAGTATTATCAATTGTAGCGGTTTTAGGCACTTTAATAGGCGGATTAAGTGTTATTAATACATTAGCAGGAGTATTTGCCCCACTTGAGGCGGCATTAACAGGTATGGAAGTTGAGGCAACGTCGTTAATAATACCAATTATTGGTGTTGTAGCAGCAATTGCAGCAGTAGCGGCAGCAGCATATTTGATATACTCGAATTGGGGTACAATAAGCACATTTTTTAAAAATTTATGGAATGAAATATCTACAACAGTTACGAATACATGGAATAATATAAAAACATTTCTCACTAATACTTGGAACGGTATAACAACAACAGCAACGAATATTTGGGGTGGAATTGGCACATTTTTCACTGATTTATGGAACGGTATAAGAGACTTTTTCGTAAACACATGGAATTCAATTGTAAATAGTATTACAAACATCATCAATGGATTTGTAAATTTTATTCAAACAAAATTTGGAGTTGAAATATTTTTATTGCAAACCGCATGGACAAATTTTCAAACAATATTGATTGACATATGGAATGTAATTAAAACAGTGGTTTTAGGTGTTGTATTATTAATTTGTGATTTAATAACTGGAGACTTTACAAAGTTAAAAGAGGATACGGTAAAAATATTTGATAGTGTTCGTGAATATTTTAATGAGATATGGAATGCTATTCAGCAAATTTTTACAAGTGAATTATTGGCTATTGAATTATTTATAACTGGTGTATGGAATGACATAATTAATGGTGCTAAAACAGCATGGGAGAGCTTCAAAGAGACGGTAACTAATCTTTGGAACACTATAGTCCAAGGTGCAGAGGATATATGGAATGGGCTTATAAATTGGTTCAAAGAGTTACCATCTGCCCTTTATAATATAGCAACTGATATGTTCGATTCTATGAAAAATGGGGTAACCAATACTGTTGGAAGTGTAAAAACTGCAATAGTAAACGGAATAAGCAGTGCAATTGATTGGATAAAATCCTTGCCATCTGAAGCTATGGAATGGGGCAAAGATATGATAAACGGCTTTATAAATGGTATAAAAAGCATGATAAGTAGCATTACAAACACAGTCAAAAACGTTGCAAATACAATAAGAAGTTATTTGCATTTCAGCGCACCGGATGAAGGTCCACTTGCAGATTATGAAAGTTGGATGCCTGATTTCATGGCCGGACTTGCTAAGGGCATTGAAGATAATAAAAAGCGTGTGCAACAGGCAATACAGGGACTTTCAGCTGATATGAAAGTAGGTATTACATCATCTACTACAGCTTCTACAGTAAATGTAGCGAGTACAGATGGGAAGCCAGTAAATATGACTTTAATTATTGAACTTGATAGTCGGACATTGATACAAAAAACAATTGAAAACATGCCACGCTATTTAAGGGTTAAAGGGGCTGTAAGATAATGTTTCAGATATTTGCAAACGGTAAAAACATAACCAAATATGTTAGAACAGAGAGCTTACAAATTGATGAGGCAATTGGAGAACGCAGCACCTGTCAATTTGACGTAAAATATTTACCAGGTGAATTAAATTTACAGCCTGGGACGCAAATTTCAATTATTGAAATAGAATCTGGCGAATATCTTTTTGCAGGTACTATAGATAATATTGACAGTGAAGAAATCATTCAAGATTTCCCCCTTTATATTCAAGCTTCAATACAATGTGCTGACTGGCAACAAATATGTGATAGAAGGATTGTTAGTGAGGCATACGAGAACGTACTGGCCGGGGATATTGTAAAATCTATAATCGATTCATACCTTGCACCTGAAGGAATAACATATACAATGGATTCAATACAAGATGGCCCTACAGTTTTGCAGGCCGTCTTTAATTATGTGCCTGCTACGGATTGCTTCGATAAACTTTCAGATTTAGCGGGATTCAATTGGTGGATTGATTCAAATAAAGTATTCTATTTTTGTGATAGAGCCACAATTGTAGCACCATATACATTAGATGGTAATTTTAAAGTATTTAATATGAAAATGACGGATAATCGTGATAATTACAGAAATAGACAATATATTCGAGCAGGTAAAGGTACAACAGATCCGCAAACAGAAACTTTCAAAGGCAATGGCGTACAAAAGACATTTACTGTTGGATTTCCGATAGCGTTGGTGCCTACAGTGAAAGTAAATGGAATACAAAAAACTGTTGGCATAAAAGGCGTAGACACAGGTAAGGATTGGTATTGGAACAAAGGAGATGCCATCATAACGCAGGACGATGCAGCGACGCCACTTGCAGCGACAGATACTCTACAAATCACATATCAAGGGCTTTATGACGTCATTGTGCTGACAGATGATTACACTGCCATAACTGAAAGACAGTCGGTAGAAGGCGGAACTGGCTGGTATGAAGCAGTCGACGAAGAGCCATATCTTGATACATCAGATGCGGCATTTCAAAATGCTAACGCACTATTAAAACGGTATGCAAATTTATGTAGGACTCTTACATTTGAGACTTTGCAAAGTGGACTTCACGCAGGACAGATACTAAATGTCAATCTTCCTAAAATCAAGGCTATTGGCGAATTTCTTATACAGAAAGTCACGTATAGCTTTAAATATACTGGTTATGAACCGCAATATCGCTATCAAATTGAAGCAGCATCAAATGATAATTATGAAAGTTGGACAAAGTTTTTTAAAGCTAATCTCGGTCAGCCAAAAACTTATGTTATTAGAGAGAATATACAAGAGCAAGAAGTTTTAATACGCTTAGTACAGCAATCTGAGAATACAAACTGGTCTGAAACAATGACACAGACACTTTTTGCATGTCCTTTGCCTTCGGATAGTTTATATCCTTCAAGTAGCCTTTACCCTTGTTAAAGGAGTGAGATGATGATAGATATGTCTAATTTAGTATGGGATGGAACATTCCAAATAACAATAGAAACCCCATACAAAAGAAAAACAATCAGCTTGCATAATATGATAACCGATGCAGGTTTGAATTATATGAGGGATTTGCTTGATGGTACTGTCAATCCCCCAACATCTATACAATATATAGCACTTGGTACATCAAATACGCCTGTATCAGCGTCAGACACAAAACTTGGTAATGAAGTATTCAGAAAAGCTGTAACAAAGCAAGAGACGCCGGGAACAGGACAAGTACAGACAACCTGCTATATAGCACCGTACGAGGCAAACGTAGATATTGAAGAAATAGGCGTATTTGCAGGACCTGAGGCAACAGATGCAAAAGATAGCGGTGTTATGATTGCAAGGGTGCTATGGTCGCATACAAAGAATGAATTAGAGAGTTTACAGATTGTGCGTACCGACACAATAGGGAGGGCTTAATTATGACGTATACAAAAACACAATGGGAAGCAGGAATAACGCCATTAAATTCGACAAATTTAAACCATCTTGAAAGCCAGTATGATGAAGTTAAAACTGAATTGCAAAAGACGGATGGAACCAGTGATATAAAAATACAAGCAATAAATTGTCTAATACAAGATGCAAATGGATATTTTAGTTCAAGCAATATAGAAGGTGCATTACAAGAACTCTATACTATTTCAAGATAAAGAAGGTGATTAAATGGCGTATACAAAAACAGTTTGGAATGATAGTGCAGCTCCTGGAATCAGCGCTCCGAATTTAAACCATCTTGAAAGCCAGTATGATGAAGTTAAAACTGAATTGCAAAAGACGGATGGAACCAGTGATATAAAACCGCAGGCAAAAAATATCTTGATACAGGATACAAATAATAATATAACTGCAACTAACGTAGAAGATGCATTGCAAGAGCTTGCAGGCAATGTTCAAACAGGCAAAAGCAAAATAGCAACTGCTATTACAGCTATGGGGCAGAGTGCAACTTCTACAGACACATTTGACACTTTGTCATCAAAAATTCGTGCAATATCGATAGATGCAAATGCTGGAGTAGGAGATGTGCTTTCAGGCAAAACATTTTATTCAGGTGGTAGTAAACAAACTGGAGCTATGCCAAATAATGGTGCAGTAATAATCACGCCATCAACGCAAAATCAAGCTATCCCAGCTGGTTATCACAACGGCAGCGGATATGTAAAAGGTGATGCAAATTTAGTGGCGGCAAATATTAAGCATGGTATTACTGTATTTGGTGTAACCGGGAGTTTCAGTCCACCTTACGACCAAGTATACACAGTAAGTACAACCACTACCGCATATCCACTTGGTTCGCAAATACCTTTGCCATTTGTGCCAAAATTATTAGTTGTGTTTCCTACAGATGCTGGATACAGACCCGCTATCTATGATGCCATATATGGTTTTAGTATGACAAGCACATACATGGGAGGGTCTGGGTCTAGTACAATGTGGCTAAATTTATATTACACAGCAGGAAATTTATATTTTACATTAAGCGCACAGAATTTTTCATTTACTAAATTTAACTATTTTGCTTTTGCATAGAAAGGACGGATGCAGATGGAACTTGAGGAGAAGGTGAATGACATGGAAGTATTGTTAGGCAAACACGATGAAAGACTAAAAAAGCTTGAGGAATGGCAGGCAAAACAGAATGGCAGTCTACAGCGTTTAGAGCAAAAGGTAGACGGAATATATACATGGCTGATAGGTTTAATGGGAGGCGTAATAGCCTCTTTAATTATGCTTATAGTGAACTTTGCACTAATGAGGAAGTGAAGAATAATGAAAATAATAGACATCTCTAATCACAATCCAGTTCAGGACGCAACTAAAGTAAAAAATGCAGGTTATGCAGGCGTGATTGTAAAAGCAACAGAAGGGAAGACATACGTAGACCCAACATTTCAGACTAATGTCTCAAAATTATCGCAAGCTGGTATGCTATTCGGCACATATCATTTTGCAAGACCTGACAACAACCAGCCTGAAGATGAGACAACGAATTACTACAGGCAAATTGCTTCATTAACAACAAAATTACCGCCAATCTTAGACATCGAGGTAAATTGCAATTTAGGCAAAGATGCTCTAACTAACTGGATATTGCGATTTATTACAGCTATGAAAAAACTGACAGGCAAAGACTGCATTATTTACACATATACAAGCTATCTCAATTCAAAATTAGACTATTCTAAACTGCAAAACTATAACTTTTGGATAGCAGACTATGGCAGTAAAGAGCCTGAAATTCCGCACATAATGTGGCAGTACACAAATAAAGAAAATGTACCGGAAATCGGTATCTGTGATTGTAGCATTGCCAACGACGATTTATCAATTCGGAAAGGAGGCGAAAGTGTGGATTGGATAAAACAATTACAACAAGAGCTCAACCAAGTATTAGGGACGAACCTGACAGTTGACGGCGTATTAGGACCTGCTACAAC
The DNA here is from genome assembly GCF_009905255.1 of Thermoanaerobacterium aotearoense. Taxonomy (NCBI): domain Bacteria; kingdom Bacillati; phylum Bacillota; class Clostridia; order Thermoanaerobacterales; family Thermoanaerobacteraceae; genus Thermoanaerobacterium; species Thermoanaerobacterium aotearoense. Next base: position 833,036 of record NZ_CP047602.1, read on the forward strand.
AGCAGCTATAAAGCAATTTCAGCAAAAAGCAGGTTTGACGGCTGATGGCGTATATGGCCCTGCAACAGCCGATGCTTTATCAAAGGCATTGGCAGAGCTTAATAAGTCTGCACAAAATACAACAACACAAACGACATCACAGGCTAAGGCACTTTTAAAAACGCTCACAATAAACATCTATTCAGATGGATCTTATGAAATAAAATAATTTAAAGGAGAGGATAAATTATGTTAGAAGGAAATACATTAGCAGTTTTAACACTTGTTATAGGAGTTGTAATAGGGGTAGTAGCAACGGTAGGTATAGCATTACCCTATGCGAAAAAGAAAGGTATAGACATAGAAAAATATTTGAACGAAGCTAATGACACTGTCGTAAAAGTAGATCAAGTCTTTGATACAATCAAACCTTTTTTGCCACAAGTGCCTGCTTTAGGTATCATAGACAAAGTTCTCGAATACACAAAACTCGGTGTAAACAAAGCCGAGCAGCTTTACCACATCGGACAAATACAAGCAGACCAGAGAAAAGCAGAAGCAAAAAGTTTTATATTGGATGCTCTTAAACTTGCAAAGATAGACGTTACTCCCGAGCTTGACAAAGTTATAGACGGTGCAATTGAAGCGTCTGTGATGGCTTTAGGACATACGAAAGAAGCAGCGCAGGCACAAGTAGCAGCTACAACAGACACGCAAACACCTACTACCCAGACAACTGCAACCGCAAATACGCAGACAACTGCAACTACCCAGCAAAAATAATCATGGCCCTTCGGGGCCTATTTTTTTATGCCAAGAGTTAATTAATTTGTGCTATAATATTAATAAAATGTAATAATAGATAAATATTACGAGGAGGGCTATATGGGCCAGGTATATAATATATATTGTGACGAGAGTTGTCATTTAGAACATGATGACAGTAAAGTAATGGTCATTGGAGGAATTTGGTGCCCTAAAAATAAAATAAAATATATTTCAGACAAGATAAAAGATCTAAAGATCAAGCATGGTATTAAACCAAATTTTGAAGTTAAATGGGTAAAAGTATCTCCTAATAAGATAGAATTTTATTCCGATATGATAAAGTTATTTTTAAAAGAAACAGATTTACATTTTAGATGCTTAATAGTATCAGACAAAACAAAATTAAGGCATTTTGATTTTAACCAAGACCATAATACTTTTTATGATAAAATGTATTATCTTATGTTATGTAATATTATCGATACATCAAATTCGTACAATATTTATATTGATATTAAAGATACTCATACTAACGAAAAAAGTAAAATTCTTGCTAAATATTTGAGAAACAAATATTATGACTATAATTGTAATATAATAAAAAAAATACAACCAGTTAATTCATCAGAAATTCAACTTATGCAGCTTGTGGATATTCTTATTGGAGCAGTTTCATATATAAATAGGGATCTAAAAAGCAGTGAGGCAAAGCTGCGTATAACGAAAGAACTAAAGGAGCAATCAGGTTTAGCCTTAAATCATTCAACTAGCTTTTTTTCAAAGAAAATTAATATCTTTGTATGGGATCCATCTTAGGAGAAGATACTAAAATGGACGATGAGCAACTGCTGTGTAAATGGCTTCCTCCTTTAGTTCAATTAAGTGAGTTTGATGGTAACTGGGATAATTATGATAACTTTTTATACGAAATTTTTAAGAAAGATTTTATAGAGAGTAGACCAATTTTTAAATTTAAAGAAGTCAGGATTAGAAAATATCCCATGGTAGCAAATAAAGAACAGGCATATTTCCATGTAACTTCTGTAGATTCCTCGAAAACTTCAAATGATCTAAACGATAGAATACCTGATTTAAGGAGATGTGAAAGAATAGCCTGGATAAGAAAAATAATTGAAAATTATAATTGTAGAGAAAATTGTAATGGGTGTAATAAGATAAAATATTGGCCAGAACCTTATAAAAAGTATAAGAGATGGCATTTTCTTTTTGAAAATTTTAGATTTCTTGTTGTTCTTGAAGAAAGGGAAAATTATAATCTATTAATTTCGGCTTTTTATATTGAACATGAACATACTTTGCAAAAGAAAATTAAACAATATGAAAAATATAAAACAGAAGACGCCTAAACTATAGTTTAGGCGTCTTCAGGAACTCCTCCTACTACTTGGTAGTTGAGCTACTTTAAATATAATCTATTTCATCTAAAATGTCAACAATTATATTTTCCTGCAGGTAATATTATTATATGTATTATAGGCAAATATTATACAAATATCTCATTTAAAAATATTTTAAGATGAAACGTTGAAAATAATTTTTATGTTAAGTCCATTCAAAATAGAGAGCAACTCGTCTATAATTAAGCCGGAGCACCTACTTTGTTGTAATTCTTAATGAACCGCCGTATACCGAACGGTACGTACGGTGGTGTGAGAGGACGCTGGATAAAATAATTATTCAGCTCCTACTCGATTATGATTTGGAACAATTTGAAATACGGATAGCTTTTACTAAATATGCTTTATTTGTGCAAGAAGATGCGATTAAATATTGTTTTTTGCAAAAGCAAAACCAAACTAAATTATACAACATTTAATAAAACATAAAGTATTTTTAACATTAGAGAAACTAGATTAAGTAATTTTTTATTTTTTTTGAAGATTTATATCAAAATAAGAAGGAAAATGTAATTTTATAAAGAATAATAAATTAGTGGTTATTATTTTATTTTTATTTAGATTTTCTACTAAAACATTTAGAAATGGAGGAAAAAATGATACATAGTATTAAAATTAATGATTTTAGAATTTTTAAGAATATTTCAATGAATTTAGGAAGATATTTAACTGTTATTTCAGGTAAAAATGCTTTGGGGAAATCAACATTACTCGGTATGATTGGGAACACATGTGAATTGAAAGCTAGTGAAGGTAGACCAATAATACAGAAGCAATTTAGAACTGAATTTAGTGAAATATTTAAAGGCTCCGAAAAATTTGATTTAAGTGGTTCTAACAAATATACTGTTTATTTCTCAGATATAAAAAATCCTGATAAAATAGTTGATTACAGAACTTGTAGGATAACTTGGCCAACAACTAAAATAAAAACCACTAAAGGTGATATAAAGTATAAAAAAAGATTTCGTGTTATACCAGAAAAAACAGTTAGTAAAAGAAAATCAAGTAAAAAATATAGCTATCCAGTTTTGTATCTTGGTTTATCGAGGTTATATCCTATAGGTGAGTCAAATGAAGAAACACTTTCAGTAAAAAATATAAAATTAGAAGAAGATGAACGAATAATGTTTTTAACAAGTTATAAAGAAATATTGTCAATAGTAAATGATGAAGAAATCAGCATTGATTGTATAAATATTGGAGAAACTGACAGAAAAAAGGGGATAGGAATATCTACGACCGAATATGATTCTTTAACAAACTCAGCTGGTCAAGATAATATTGGGCAGATACTTTTAGCAGTTTTATCTTTTTATAGATTAAAAAGAAATAATCCAGATAAATATAAAGGTGGTTTATTATTAATAGATGAATTAGAAGCAACTCTTCATCCTTATGCTCAATCAGAGCTATTAAGACACTTAATTAAATATTGCAAGGAATTAGACTTACAAATAGTTTTTACAACACATAGTTTAACTATACTTCAATTAATTTGTGAAAAGACAAAATATAATAAAAAAGATGGGAATATAAACGATATTGAATTATTATATATTACTAAAGCAAATGGTACCTTGGAAATAAGACAAAGTATAGAATATGCTACTATGTACAATGATTTAAATATTCAGTCAATAAAAGAAAATCCATCGAAAATTATAGTATATTCTGAAGATGATGAAACTAGATGGTTTGCACAAAAATTGCTGAATAAATATATTCATAGATTAGAGTTAGTAAATATAACTATGGGATTTTCTAATTTATTAAAATTAAACAAAGCCGATCCAAAATATTTTTCTAATATAATCTTTATAGTTGATGGAGATGTTAGAGATGAGGATATTGAAAAATATAAACTTCCTAATATTAATAATATTATCAAACTACCAGGAGGTAAAAGACCTGAAGAAATTTTATATTTATATTTAAAGGATATACCAGCAGAACATGAATTAAGGGAACAGATCACTAAATATAATTTTACAAAAGAATATTTTCAAACACATTCTCCTGAAAAAGAGTATAAAGAAAAAGCAAAAGAAAGAGAACAGTATAAAAAATGGTTTAATGAGTATTTAGGCATTCTTATAGAACCATATAATGTATTCGATTTTTGGTATAAAGATAATAGAGAAGATTGCGATAAATTTATACAAACTTTTATTAATATTTTTAACTCAATTGCAGATAGACTTCTGATGCAAAGAATTGACTAGCCTTAATATAATATAAATTTGCTTAAATAATTATGGCCAGAAACAATAATTTATGGTAAAATCAAATATAATATATTTGTTAGGAGAAGTGAAAATCATGTCTAGTATGAGAACTTATACGCCTTTACGATATCCTGGTGGTAAAAATAAATTAACGGGATATGTAAAAAAAATAATAATAGCTAATAATCTTAAAGGATGCATATACATTGAACCTTTTGCTGGTGGTGCAGCTATTGCATTAGCATTATTGATAGATGGCTATGCTTCCGAAATTATTATAAATGATATTGACAAGTCGATATATGCATTTTGGTATTCAGTTTTAAACCATACAGATGAATTATGTTATTTAATTGAAAATACACCAATTAATATAGATCAATGGCATAAACAAAAAGATATTCAAAGACATAAGGATAGTGCTAATTTGTTAGAACTAGGTTTTTCAACATTCTTTCTAAATAGGACTAATAGATCTGGAATATTAAAGGCTGGTGTGATTGGTGGTTTAGAACAGAATGGAAAATATAAAATGGATTGTCGGTTTAATAAAAAACGGCTGATAAACCAAATTAGATATATATCAAAATATAAGAATAATATAAAAATTTTTAATATGGATACTATTCAGTTATTAGATGTAGTATTACCTAAAATTGAAACTAAAAGCTTTATTTTTTTTGATCCTCCTTATTATAATAAAGGATCTACACTTTATGTAAATTATTATAATCATGAGGACCACCTAAAATTGAGTAAAAAAATAGGACAAATTAAAGAACATTGTTGGATAGTTACTTATGATTATGTAAAAGCAATCAGTAAAATGTATAGTCAATATTTTCAAACAACCTATAAATTAAATTATACTGCACAAAGAAAATATACTGGATATGAAATAATGATTTACAGTAATAATCTTAATATTCCTAAAGAATGCAAAAGTGTGATTTGAGTATAAAAGTTCCTGAAGGTGCTTTTGTAAATCTTATCGAAGTTTACATGCCTCCTGTTCGTAATGAAATGGCCAATAAAAGTGTAAATAAAACAGTAACAATTCCACGATGGTTGAATGAGGCAGCAGAAAATGCAAACATAACTTTTCACAAGTACTTCAATACGCACTAAAAGAACAATTAAAAATAAGAGATAGATATAAAGCACTCTAAAATGGGTGCTTTTTCATGACAATCCCATGACAATCCGAGACAATCTTTTTTATATATTTCGATACTTTTATCAAATTAAGCTTATCTTTTATAATATGCATAAATACTAGGTTCTTAAGATATAAAAGATAAAGAAGGATTGTCATGGATTTCGCTTGGGAGGTCTGCAAAACCTTTATCTCCAGTTCGAATCTGGATGCCGCCTCCATATTTATTCAAGCGATATCAAGCCTTTCATGGCTTTTATTTTTTGCTTAAAAATAAATTAATGTCTGTATAATGGGGTTAAATCCCTCAGCTTAAGCTGAAACCTTTAGGTCAACAAAATGAATAATCACTTCTAGTAAAAAATAAACTAGAGGTGATAAATATGCAAAATTATAGAAAGTCATCACATGCAACGTATGATCTAAAATATCATATAGTCTGGATAACAAAATACAGAAAACCGGTATTAGTTGGGAAAATAGCAGAAAGAGCAAGGGAACTAATAAGAATGGTATGCAAAAATAATGAAATAGAAATATTATCAGGACATGTATCGAAAGATCATATACATATACTAGTGTCAGCACCACAACATTTGTCAGTAAGTAAGCTGGTGCAATATATAAAAGGATATAGTTCGAGAAAGTTGCTAATGGAGAATAAGGAACTGAACAAACAATTTTGGGGACAACATTTATGGGCAGGAGGATATTTTGCAGCAAGTAGTGGCAATGTAACGGATGAAGTGATAATAGAGTATATACAAAATCAAGACATAGAAAAAAATCAAAAGAATGATAATTTTACTTTAGGCGAGTTTTAAGCTGCTTAAGCGGCACACCACCAGATAAAGCAGGTGGTGGTTGAGTTTGTACTTTTTCTTGACGTAGTATCAAAGGTGCGATAAAATGTACATAGTATTAATATGTCCTTTATATGTACCTAAATGGGGGTTTTAAAGTTGTACAAATACTTATTAACTTTTATTGGCACAATGACAATAATTTTTATTGCAGATTTTATCTTTAGATTAATTTTTCATAAAGATACTCGAGTTATAAGCAAAAGCTGGAAATATCTTTTGTATTATTTTTTAATTTCATGTGTTTTGTTTTTTATAGCTTATTGGATGTTTCCTAATGTTTTCTTTAAGTGAATATATCGCCTGTTTCAAGTCGCAAACATGCTATAAAACTTGCTAACATTTTGCTAACGTAACAAATAAAAATACTTAAAATTAGGCGTGAAAGAAGTCTAACAATTTCCAGTTTTAAAAATAAAAAAAGCTTAATTTTAAGCGCTTTCGTGACATACAGTTACTAATTAAAACTGCTTAAAAAATACTTCAGAGGTCTACAAAACCTTTATCTCCAGTTCGAATCTGGATGCTGCCTCCATATTAAATTAAGCGATATCAAGCCTTTCATGGCTTTTATTTTTTTGCTTAAAAATAAGTTAATTTCGGCTAATTTCCAAATGCAAACAAAAAATTAATCAATCAAGAAGGATTTTTTTTAAATATGTCGAATAAGTCATAAAGTGTTATAATAACTATAATCTTATGTAAATTATTTACTAAAAATGGAGAGGAGGATAAGGAATAGCGCTTGAATGACAGTTGTTCCAATGGTCATGAAAAGGATTGTACTAATTGCTGTGTCTTTGATTTTAGTTTTTACATTTACATCGCAAGTTTGCGCTGATACATACTACAATGGTTTTTTGTATACATATCAAAGCAATAGCTATATGATGGTGCCTGCACGAGGTGTATTTCAAAGCATGGGTGCAGATGTAAAATGGTACGGTGATACTCAAACGGTTGAGATAACAAAAGATAGCCTTAAAATCGCGCTTAAGATCGACAGCACCAATGCGATCGTCAATAGAAAAGCGAAAGATATGCCGGTGCCTGCCATAATAAAAGACGGTTCAACCTTTTTACCGCTTCGATTTTTGGCTGAACTGCTTGGGGATAATGAAGTCAAATGGGATGGAAATACGCAAACTGCTGCTATCCCATTTAACAATGGTTATATTTATGTTAAAGCGGTTGATTATAGCTTAGACGCGACAAGTTTTACTCAGAAAGTTGATGGCGTTGTTGTGACGGGTGTAAGGATACCTTACAATTCACCTTATAAACCTGCGGTTGTTTTGGCAAATAATCAGATAGGTACTACCCAGAGCCTATATGACATGGCTAAATACTACAATGCAGATGTTGCAATAAATGGGACGTTCTTCAGTGCCTATGATGGGAACCCGGTACCGTGGAACACTATAATTAAAGATGGCAAAGTTGTGCATGTTGTTAATGTAGGGTCTGTTTTTGGCTTTACTGCTGATGGTAGGGTGAAGATGGACAAGCTTAAAATAAGCATAGCAGGCGGCACCAATGGCTCTTATAGCTGGCCAAATAATTGGTATGCTTATGGCTTCAATCACACACCTTCTGCAAACTCGGTATATATATTTACATCTGAATTAATTATGGAATAAATATTGTGGTAGAAAATGGGGTTGTTAAAGATATTGAAGAAAACCAGGATGTAAATATTCCTGCAGATGGATATGTCATAAATCTCAATGGCAGCGAAGAATATTTAGCTAAAGTATTTAATGTAGGCAAGACAGTTGAGTATAAAATCAACTTTACAGATGATAGTGGAAATCCAGTTGATTGGTCTGACGTTGTTCAGGCGGTAGGTGCAGGACCTATTCTTGTCAAAGATGGTGTCGTCAGTGTTGATCCTGTAGGAGAGGGATTCACAGAGGATAAAATTGTAAGCTTAGCATACGCAAGAAGTGCTATAGGAGTAACGGCCACAAGGCGATATTCTTCTTGTGACTACGCCAGAGATTACTGTATATCAGTTGGCACAGGTCATGAAAGATCTGGGGGCATACGATGCAATGAATCTTGATGGTGGTGCTTCTTCTGGGATTTATTTTAAAGGGGAGTATTTGACAAAGCCTGGGAGAGATTTAAGCAATGCACTGATATTCTACAAATAATGGTGTGGTATAATATATTTAGTGACTGAATAAAAAACACGATAATATGAGGATGATGTGATAAATGGCTAAAAAGAACAACAACAATTTCATGCTTTATGTGCCTATTCATTCAAAAAAACTTATGTGGGAAGAGAATGATAACATAGTCAAGCTTTTGTTTAGGCACGATAAAATCGTTGAGCGGTTGGCGAGGCTTTTTATCAAAAGACCAAGGATAACGACAGTAGAGCTTGATGAAATTGGCAGCACCGTTTGGAAGCTTATTGATGGCAAAAGAACTGTTTATGACATAGGCATTAAGCTTAAAGAAGTTTACGGCGATAAGGCTGAGCCTACATACGATAGACTAAACAAATATTTACGCTATTTGCATCAAAATGGATGGATTAGGTGGAGGATTCAATAATTTATTCTTTTTGTGATTGGCTTTCCAAAAGTTTCAGTATTTTTTCTTGATTTTCGATGATTTTATCTGCTTTTGTATGCAGGTCTTCTATTATTAACTCTGCTTTTAAATTGACTTCGTAGTCATTTTGTGCTCTTAGCCTATCTTTTGCTTCTTGCCTGTTTTGGCTCATCATGATTATTGGAGCTTGTATTGCAGCAAGACAGGATAAAACCAAATTTAAGAGTATAAATGGATACGGATCAAAATGCTTTATAAAAGCGACGCTGTTTATAACCATCCAAACGATAAGCAAAAAGCCAAACGTAAATATAAATGACCAGCTTCCAGCGTAGTCTGCCAATTTGTCTGCCATTCTATCGCCAAATGTCAGCGAATCTTTGTGCTCTTCATTGATATTTTTAGAGACTTTCTTGTCAATATATGAATGTATCAGTTTTTCTTTATTATCCATATTTGTGTTCACCTCTACTATATGTTTTTTAATACAGTGAGAAGCTTTGATGAAATTTAAGCTTCTCACTTTTTAATAGCTATTTGTTTTTGAAGGCGGAAATATACGAAGCTAATATTGTATTTCCGGATGCGAAGTATGCGATTCTAATGGCTTCTTTTATTTCTTCGTCGCTTACTCCCATATTTCGCAGTTGATTTGATATGTTTTCTACTCCAAGGTTAGCACCGTGCAGTGCATCAATAGCCAGTGCGATTAACAATTTCGTCTTTTTATCTAATGCACCTGGCCCCATTGCATACGAATAAACTTTCTCTATTGCAGATGCAAATTCAGGATCATTTTTATCAAGCGATGACAAAAATGGTGGTAATGGCATCTAAATCCCTCCTTGTACATTTTTACATATATATTATATCACCTTTAAAAATTAAATTTTAATATTAAGGCAAGATATATAAAAATTTTTCGCTTTGTGGTAAAATACTTTATATGTTAGATTTAAAGAATAGCTTCGGAGGGCAAAGGTGATGAAGAAATTTTATGCAGTTGACGAAATAAAGAAATTTGTAGATAGTGAAGAAATGGCGCTATTGTATTTTTCAACAAATGATTGCGGTATATGCACTACATTGCTTCCAAAACTTGAAGCGATGCTCTTAAATTATGACAAGATATCCAGTTGTCATGTTTCTATAGATGAATTGCCTGCTGCATCATCGGAGTTTTCGGTTTTTACTGTGCCTACAGTGCTTCTTTTTGCGGAGGGGAAAGAAGTCATAAGAGAGGCGAGATTTATAAGCATGGACATTTTAGAAGAGAAAATACAAAAGTATTATGATCTGTTTTTTTCATAAGTTACGATAGCTATTAATGTGAAAAATTTATTTTTAGTCGATAAAACGCTTCATTTTTGAAATTGCTGTGTATTGCCTAAAAGCCGTTTACGATGTAAAATATAAAATTGTTATGGGGCTTGAAATCACTGCTAAGAAAAATTACGAGTTAGATTGGAGATCGTATGAGTAATAAGAAACTGTTTAAGTCGGCAAGCATTGTTGCATTTATAACGATTTTAGGGAAATTTGCTGGGCTTTTGAAAAATACTGTACAGGGTAAGGTGTTTGGTACTACATGGGCTACTGATGCATACACTGTGTCTTTAAATATCCCGACAGTGCTTTACTCTATAATAGGTGTTGCTGTATCCACAGCTTTTATACCTCTTTTAAATGAGACATATGCTAAGCGCGGCAAAGATGAAATGTTTGATTTTGCCAACAATATCATGAATATTTTATTCCTGTTTTCATTTGCCATATTTATAATAGCGTGGATTTTTTCGCCTTACTTGGTAAGATTGATGGCATCGAATTTTACAGGTGAGAAATTTCAACTTGCAGTAAATTTGACAAAAATAAGCATTGTAAACATGCTGTTTTTAAGCATGTCGGCAGGCTTTACTGCTATCCTTCAGACGCTCAATGATTTTACTGCACCTGCTTTAAATGGGATTTTGATAGATATTCCGCCTATTGTGTTTATGCTGTTTTTTGCAAAGGATGGTGGCATTGTAGGCCTTACTATCTACACTACAGTCGCATTTGGACTTCAGGTGGTAAACCAGATACCATGGCTTATCAAGAACAAGTACAGGTACAGCCTGAAAATTGATTTTAAAGATCCTCGCATAGTAAGGATGCTTAAGCTTATTAGTCCTGTCATTGTGGGATTATCTGTGAACCAGATAAACATAATCATAAATACGAGACTTGCATCAGGGTTGCCAAATGGGAACATCACCGCTTTTAGCTATGCCAGCTTATTGACAGGTGCTTTTTATGGCACATTTGCCACGTCGGTTGTGACAGTCATATTTCCTACTTTGTCAAGGGAAGGAAGTACCGGCGATTATAAAGGCATGAAATCTCACATGATAAAGGCTATAAACAATATCAATATGATCATGATTCCGGTTACTTTAGGCATCATGATTTTAAGGTACCACATAATAGATATATTGTTTAAACATGGCAGGTTTAATGATTACAGTGTTGAGATTACAGCTATTGCGCTTTTGTACCTTTCAATAGGAATGATTTTTTACGGCATAAGAGATGTGTTTAATGTATCATTTTACTCCACAAATGATACGAGGACGCCTATGATAAACAGTATTTTAGGCATAGCAGTAAATATATTGATAAGCATAATACTGGTAAAATATATAGGTATCGCTGGTCTTGCCATAGGTTCGTCTGCATCTGCGGCAATTTGCGCCATGTTGTTGATGAAGGATTTTAGGAAAAAGATGGGGCCTTTTGGCGGACGCGATGTTGTAATTACCGGTGGTAAATTGGTGCTATCTTCGCTTGTGATGGGCGCGGCGGTATTTTTAATGAATAATTTTCTTTCAAGATACATGGTTGGATTTAAGATGGAATTGTTGCTTACAAGTTTGATTGTCATTATCGGCGGTGCTATATACGTTGGTATGATGCTTCTTTTAAAAGTAAAAGAGTTCAAATACTTATTTGGCATTGTGGCAAACAGGATAATTAATTTCCAAAATTAATTAAAGCTCGGCTAAAAACCGAGCTTTTTGCATATACTTTACTTTGTCAGAGTTTGCTCAGATAATTGTGAAGTGATGCCATCATGTCGTATGCATCTTCCCATTTTACGTATTTTAAATCTTTCATCTTTTCGTACGCTGTATCAGATATTAGTCCCTTTTCATGTGCTAAATTGTATAAACTACCGGTGTATTTATCAGCCTCATTTCTATATCCAGCATACGTCAAAAGTATATCCGCAGCTTCTTCCTTTGTAAGAGGTTTGTCTACAATGTATTTCTGCAGATATTGATAATTATCATCTATAAGTTGTGATTTATCTGGTATTGACCTTTTAATCATGTTTGATGCCATATAATAAAACGATATGCTTTTTATGTTTTCACTAAGCTTAAAATCATTTGTGTATCCAGGCACTACAAGACCCCAATGGAGGACAAATTTTAGCCCGTCAAATGCCCAACTTTTTTCTACAGCTTCTTCTACTTTAAACGGCTTAAGGTACGCTCCTTGGCTTACTAATATGGACTGTATGTTTTTTATATCTTCTTCGCTTTTTGCGATGTCAGCAAATGATTTGTCTTTGGCTATGGAGTACGCTGACGCTACACCTGCCGCATCTCCTTCGGCCATGCCTATCGGTATCGTTCTGGCTGACCCTGCTGCTAAGTGGCTGTAGGAGGCTGACCGTCCTACTACAAGCAGGTTCTCTACTTTCTCAGGCACTATGCACCTAAATGGCACTGCATACTCTACAGGCTTCCCGTACACATATCCTGTGTCTTCCGGTGATGTGGCTTGTATGTCTACTGGATATGAGCCTATTGCTATCCTGTCGTAGAAATCTCTATTGAATACTACGTCATTTATGTCAAGTGTGTAGTATCCTTTTATATGCCTCGTCTCTCTTATATACAGTTCGTCTGCTGTGCCGTCAAGCTGCACTTTCTCAAAACCAGGGATGTTTTCTCTAAAAAACTGCACTATCCTCGGAAGCTCTTTCTTTGCCAGTTCCATTCCTTTTTCTATTGATGATTGGTTAAGTCCGTCTACGCCGTATATCAAAAGGGCGTTTACTAATACTGTGCCATCATCTTGCCTGCCAAGGTTAAGACCTCTTAACCTAAGCATAGGCGTTGAAGGCTTGTAGTTTTTTGTGATTGATAGAAATCCGTTTGCGGATGTATCGTTTATATACGTTGCTGGTATCTTTTTCTCGTATTTTATTATTTTTATTAGGTTGTTCCAGTCTATGCCTTTTAATCTAAATACAAGTGTTGATGCCTGTACTTTGCCTTTTACACCCATGTCTTCTGCGCCGATTGTGTACGGCACACCTGCAGATGCTGCGACTGAAGCATCCTGTGTTGCGTCGATTATCCTTTTGCCGTAGTAGTTTACTTCTTTTCCGTCCTTTAATGCTGTTATGCCTATTATCTTGTTGCCATCCATTATAGGCTTTTCAAATACAGTGTTGTACGACTGAGTGATGTTTGGAAGGTTTAAAAGCTTCAAGAATACTTCTTTTGCCTTTTTTACATCAAAGGAGTTTTTTGAGCCTATGCCTTTAAAAAACTCCTTAAATGTGCCTTGAGTAAGCAATGTGCCGTCAGAAGATGCACTCATGTCTATGGTATTTAACATTCCATACGTCATGAGGCCGCCAGGGCCATCGTGCTTGTCAATTATTAAGACTTTAGCGTCGTTTTTTGCCGCAGACCTTGCAGCAGCAACGCCTTCCGGTTCTGCTCCTACCACTATGACATCGTACTGATTTCCGTCTTTAGGAAGGTTAAGCTTTATAGGCTCAGGAAGATTTTGGCTTTCCTCTGTGACTTTAGCTTTAGTCTCCTGTGACGATTTTTTGTACTTTTCTACGTAAAAGTAGCCGCCTACTGCTGTTATTATTAATACTGACACGATGAAAAGCGATATCACTGTCTTTAAATATTTCTTTTGCAAATTAGTCACCTCAATTCATGAAAACCGGCTATGCTTGCTTAGATATCTTGTACAAATTCCAAGGAATCTTATCGATTAGTCTTCCTTTGTATATTGAGTCAGAACCCATGAATATATAGCGCAAGTCCTGTTTTTGTGGAATATTCAATTTTATCCACAATATATTTTTGTCTATTATTGGTCTTGATGCTATAGATTTAAGAAGCGAATTATTGGCTTTTTTGTACTGATAGAGCTTGTCATTTACCAATCCTAAATCGATCCTCTTTATGCTGTTATTGTAAAACAGCCTCATTTCGATGTTGTATCGTACATTTTTAGATATAGGTGACAGTGTTTGAACACCTATATACAAGTGGTTGTCGTAGTAGAATGAAGCAAGCTTTGTAAGATCAGCGCTTTTATAGATTTCCTGATCGAGAATTCCACCTGCTGGTATGCTTAAAAGCGAGAAAGGCATGTTTTTGTCGTATAAATTAGGTTTCGTTTCAACTTCTGGAATCGTAATGACAGGCTTTGTCCCGAAAAGCTCATTTTTCCTTACAAACGCCAATAAAAATGGCTCCATCACTTTTATCTGCGATGTATACTGCTTAATGGCTTCTTCCTTTTTAGCTTCTTCTTGCTTTGAAAGAGGAATACTTTGCCATACAGTGTTGCTGTCTTTCATGTCTGTTGGCGGTAAAAGAGAATCATTTGGCATCAATAACCATGGTACAGGCCATTGTGGATGGTGAACTAAAAACATGTGCTCTTTTACGTTTAGATTAAGTGCTGTTATTGCATACCTTGTAAAGTTGCTTACAGCCCAGTGATCGGGATGTACGTCATCTGCTAAAGGATAGTAAATATCTGTAGGCTTAAATGACTTCATGATATCTTGCAGCTCATTTTCTAAATTTTCACCTGTATATGCAACACCAGGTTTGTACGCATCTTTATATGGAGAGTATGCTACATTTGTTCCACCGCTAATCCTGGGTTTTCCATTATCCCAAAAATCGCTCCATAAAAATCTTGTGCTGCCATCAGCAAAACCTAAAAATATTACGTCATTCTTTGGAAGCCCTAATACAGACATTGCGGCTAAACTTTCACTGTGCCTTTGAAGTCCAAGTTTATAAAAGTCTGCTGGTGTAGGATTGATATGGCCTGTAAAGACTTGAGCAGCTTTTTTGTAGCTTTCGCCATCTGTTACAATCACCACTTTTATGGGGCGTTTCAATTCAATAGCTTTTTGTATGACACCTGCCATTCCCAATGATTCATCATCAGGGTGTGGTACGACTGCAAGTATTCTTTGTCCCGGATCGTCGTTATTTGGAACAGGCTTTTTCTCTGTGAGATTTGCAAAAGTAGTTTTTAAATTCATTATAGATGCTATAATAATGACACTGATTAGCCCAAAAGTTATAAATATATACTTCCATTTGAATAGTTTCTTGTTCAACTTTAATTCCCCCTCGTATTTGTGTCATAATTGTAAGAAAATAATATCAAAACTTTATGAATAAATTGTTAACAGAAGATTAAAAAAAGATAAAATGGTCATTTATATTGCAGAAAAATTTTCATTTAAAACGTCGTTGTTATCGATGAATATTTGATTCCATAGTTCAAAAGTCAAAAGAAGCCAGATTTGTCTTCCTTTATGGCTTGAGCTATCATAATCTTTAAAAAGACTTTCAATATATTTTGCATTGAAATAACCCCTAGATAATGATTTTTGGGAAAACAATATATCTTTAGCAAAATTTTTCAATTCGGAATTTAATAATGAACTTAGTGGAATTGGAAATCCATTTTTCTGCCTATTTAATATAAAACTTGGCAAAATATCTTTAAATGTCTTTTTTAAAATATATTTTTCAGTATTACCTTTATATTTTAAACTTGATGGCAATGATGAAGCAAATTCCACTATCTTATAATCTAGAAAAGGGACACGTAATTCTATTGAATTTGCCATTGTCATCTTATCTGATTTTATAAGTACATCTTTTGGAAGCCATACTTTTTGATCAAAATATAACATCTGATTAATTTCATCCTTCCATTGTGGCATATGGTAAAATGAATTTAAATATTTATCGCTTTTTTTGTCTTTTATCCATAATGCTTGTAAATCTCCGCTTAAAGGATTGGATATTTCATCATCTTTAAACGTCATACCAACTCCTTTGTATCTCTTTAAGACAGGAAGTTTTGTACGCATTAAGAAATTTTTACCGAAATTTATTTGAAAATTATTATTCAATGACTCTATTAAATCTTTTAATAAATTTGGTAATTGATTATACTTTTTAATAGCATTTGGTTCTCTATATACAGTATATCCGGCAAATATTTCATCAGCTCCTTCACCAGATAAAACAACTTTAACGTACTTTTTAGCAAGTCTTGATAAAAAGTATAGTGGTATTGCGGTTGGATCGCTTAATGGCTCGTCCATGTACCAAATGATGTTTTTCAAATTATCTATTACTTCATCTGGTTTAATGATATATTCATGATGTTCTGTACCATAGTATTTTGCGGTTTTTTTTGAAAGAGCTAATTCAGAATAATCATTTATATTAGTTTTTGTTTTTGGCTTTTCAAAGCCAACAGAAAAAGTTTTAATAGATTTATCGTAAAATTTCGAAACCTCGGATAATATAATTGTAGAGTCTAAACCTCCACTTAAGAATATTCCTATTGGTACATCACTTATTATTCTTTTATTAATAGATGAATCAATTAGATTTAATAATTTGTTTTCATAATAAAATTCTTCTTCTATATCAGGATTATCTTTAAATTCGATATCCCAATATTTTTTTATTTTTATGTTTTTACTATGATAAATTAATATATTTCCAGGCAATACTTCGAATATATCTTTAAACATTGTTTCATTGCCTGGTATATATCTATAAGATAATAAGGTTCCAATTTTGTTATAATTTAACTCTGTATCTATAATACTACATTTTAGTAGTGATTTTATTTCAGATGCAAATATAATAGTGTTATTCTTAAACGCATAATAAAGCGGTTTTATACCAAGTCTATCTCTTGCAAGAAGCAACTTTCTGTTTTTTTCATCCCAAATGCAGATAGCAAACATACCATTAAGACGTAATGCAAAATCATCACCATATTCTTCGTATAGATGTACAATTACTTCTGTATCAGATGATGTATAAAATTTGTGCCCTTTTATGATAAGATCTGTTCTTAAACTTTGAAAATTATATATCTCACCATTAAACACAACATAAATATCTTTTTCTTCATTATGGATTGGCTGATGACCATTCTCTAAGTCTATTATGCTTAGTCTTCTCATACCAAGAGCTGTATTATTTTTAAAATAAGTACCTTCATCATCAGGTCCTCTATGAACAATGACATTTAGCATTTCTTTTAAATCGCTTTCTCCTAAATAATTTGTCATATCTCCAGAAAATCCGCATATTCCACACATGTTTGATACCTCCATTTTTAATACTCCTTGTATTATATCCTTTTATGATTAAAATAATATTAAAAATGGTGATACTTTGTAGTATCACCATTAATTTTTTTGGGTAATATGATTTAGTTTTGATTTTCACCTTGTTGTTGAACCTGCAAGTTATCATTATCTTTTTCATTAACATTAGATTTTTCTGCTTCATTTGCTTTTGCATTATTTTCATTATCATTTTCTTTGTCTTGTTTTAATACTTTGCCATTTCCTGCATCAACTTTTACATCTACAGTGTCAGAAGAAGGGCATGGTTCTACATTTGTTGTATTTTTACCTACTAATACACAAAAGAAAAACCAGAAAGAATAAATTATAGCAATGTCTTATGTTTTGATATTGTTAATATTTAATTAATAATATTTTAATAATTTTGTTTTATAATTTAAAACTATAGAAATTTTAAAAGAGGTGTACGATACAATGAAACATAAGATATTTGCTGTTTGTATATCAATATTTTTGATTTTATTTTCCATTGGAATAGGCGTTGTTTTAAGCGATGTTAATAGAATAATGGATAATTACTCAACCATATCTATGCATGATATAACGTCGAAAAACCGTTCATCATTGCTATATGCTAAAAATGCTCAAGGGAAATGGGTAAATATTGGCGAAATACATGGCACTGACAATAGAATTTGGGTTCCAATTAGTAAAATACCGAAAGATCTGCAAAATGCATTTGTCGCAATTGAAGACCAAAGATTTTATCAAGATAATCTTGGGATAGATCCTAAGGGTATCATAAGGGCTTTAATAGTAGATATTAAGGCAGGTTTTAAACCTGTCGAAGGAGCAAGTACAATAACGCAGCAATTGATTAAAAACACTATTTTCCCGCAAATAGCAAGCAAAAAAACTATCACTAGAAAAATAGAAGAAGCCATTTTAGCATGGAAATTTGTGCATAAGTATTCCAAACAACAAATATTAGAGGCATATCTTAATACGATATATTTAGGAGGTCCCAACTTAAATGTGTATGGCGTTCAAGCTGCAGCGTTAGGTTATTTCGGTAAAAATGTAAATCAACTTGATTTGGCTCAATCAGCTATGATCGCAGGCATAACTGAAGATCCAGCAAGATATTCACCATATGCAAATGAAACATACGCGATACAAAGGCAGCATTTGGTACTGCAAAAGATGTTAGAATTAGGCTTTATAACTAAAAGTCAATATGAACAAGCTATAAATGAAAAATTAACATTTAAAAAATCAAATTTATTGAGTTATAGTCATGAGTATTTTATAGATCAAGTCATAAACGATGTGACTTCGAAATTAGAACAAAAATATCATTTAACTAGGCAAGAAGCGTTGAATAAAATTTATAATGGTGGATTAAGGATTTTTACAACAATGGACTTAAATATACAGTTAAGCATGGAAAATGTGTTTTCAAATCCAAAGTACTTTCCTGTCAACAACAAAATAAAAGAAAAAGTACAAGGTGCTATGGTTGTAATTGATTGGAGGACAGGAGAAGTAAAAGGAATTGTAGGGGGGAGAGATGGTGAAAATCAAAAATTGCTTTTTAATAGAGCTACACAGTCTTTTAGGCAGCCTGGATCATCGATTAAACCTTTGACAGTATATGCGCCAGCATTGGAAAGTGGATTAACTCCAGCATCAATAGTAAATGATGAGCCAATAAACATAAATGGATGGTCTCCACATAACTATGAGAACACATTTCAAGGTCCTGTCACTTTGACAAAAGCATTGGCAGATTCAATTAATATTCCAGCAGTTAAAATTGTTGAGAAAATTGGTCTCAATAAAGCTGCAGAATATGGGAAAAAATTTGGATTAGATATAACCCAAAATGATATGTATTTACCAGCACTTGCATTAGGAGGACTAAGTCGTGGTGTATCTCCACTGCAAGAAGCAAGTGCTTATGGTGCAATAGCAAATGGTGGCATATATTTATCACCAATAACATTTACGAAAGTAGAAGATAGCAATGGGAATGTAATACTTGAAAATGCTCCTTCTGAAAGATATGTCATGTCAAAAAAGAATGCTTATATTTTAGAGATGATGATGGAAGAAGTAGTGAAATATGGAACAGGTATAAATGCAGCATTACCTAATATGCCTGTTGCTGGTAAAACGGGTACAACTGATAATTATGATAATGCATGGTTTACGGGTTTTACACCCTATTATGTAGGTAGTGTTTGGATGGGCTTTGATAGTAACAGGAGAATTGTAGACGACAGAATAGGACCAGTTGTTGGAGGCACATTTCCAGCTGAACTTTGGAAAGCAGTTATGTATGAAATTCACAAGAATTTACAACCTGTTGACTTTCAAGCGCCGAATGGAATTTCAAAAGAATATATTTCAGAAATTGTTAATAACGCAATTGTAAATGTAAGCGCAAATGAAAAAACGTCAAATTTATCTCAAAATAATAAAATACAAGACACGACAAAAAATAATACTAACAATTCAAATAATTATAGTGCAATTTTGAACAATATGAACAATGTAACAAATAACAATTCAACAATGAACGGTAATATAAATAATGCAAATAGTAGTTTAAATAGCAACATTAGTAAAAGTTCTAATGGAACAAATATAAATTTAGATAATAAAGGTAATACTTTATTGTCTAAAAATAACATTAATAGTCAAGATAAAAGTATAACTTCTGATTTAAATAGTACAAAATTGACACCTCCATCAAATAAAAGTGATAAAAGTAATTGATTTTATGCTATCCAATTCCAAGTTGTAAATAGAATAAAAAATAGCCCTTGAATCATAGGTAAGGAAATTAATAATGCAATTCCTAAATTTGGATACTTTTTTGATAGTTGTGCTAATGATATCATCAAAGGAAAAAGTACTAAAATATAACGGGTCATGCTTGCTAATGGTGTCATAGAGTACAAAGTTGGTGCTGATATAGGTATTATAACTCCAATTAATGTAAAAATAATCCATGGCCAAGGTTGTCCGTATTTTTTACCAATTAAAGGGAGAATTATACCTAAAATTGCTGCAGTAACATCAATAGTACTATAAACATGTGAAAACTGAATATTCCAAGCGCTTATATATTTTCCAGAAGGAAATTTTGCTGATGGTATTGGAGTTAAAATGTTCTTGAAGGCAGTTATTATGCCCATCCATGGTGGTGATAAAAATCTTCCCCATCCACTTTCAGCGTGAATAAAACGCAATGGATCGCCTGTAGAATGCCATAAATATATTGCCCATAAAGAAAAGGTAAAAGGTATTAAAAATAAATGAAATAAAATTTTCCAAGCCTTCTTTCCGTATTTCTCTATTGCTATCCAAGACAAGGGTATAAACAAAGTTATTCCGAGATTACGTGTTAAAACTGCTATACTGCTACCTAAACTTGCAATCCACCATAATTCTTTGTCGGCAGCCCAAAATGCAAGAATGGTTCCGAAAAAAAATAGTGATTCAGTGTAGATGGCAGAGAAGAAAAAAGATGTTGGAAATAAAAATGTAAAAATAATTGTTAATTTTGCTATTTTTGAATCAAAGTGATTTTCTACTAAATCGTATAAAAAGAACAAAGAAAAGATAAAAAACAAATTAGAGATAAATATTCCTGATATAATATATGGAATATGTATTAATTTATGTATAAAACTTATAAGCGCTGGATAGAGTGGGAAAAAAGCTTGAGGTGAATAATGAGATTTATAAGGTATATTGTATCCATATTTTGCGATAGCTAAATACCACTGTGAATCATATCTATCCCACATTGTAAAAATTAAAGGTGCCTTAGACATAGGCCACGGCTGTGATGGTTTACCACCAGGTATGCGTAGATTTGCTACCCAACCTATAAATACAAGAACAATACGAGATATTAGCCATATTACTGCTATCCAAGATAAATTTTTGAGTTTATTAATATAAATATATATCATAATTATACCCCCCATTGCGATTAGTTTTTGCTATTTATAGTTTAATTTAATTTTCTTAAAATAAAATTAAAATTTTGTAAATGAATTATGAATTGCTTATTAATATATAAATAATAAAACGTTAATAGCGCGATCTGTATAGTTTTGCACAATAAAATATGATAAAATATTGTAAAAGCAATTGTGACTAAATACTGTTTATATTTTAACACTGATCCAGCACAAAGGGGATGAAAGAGATGAAGAAACTGCTTGTATTTATTTGCATTGTACTGATTGGTGTAGGTATTATGTTTTCAGCTTTTGCTGCAACAAATGATGTGAAAGTAGAATTTACTATCGGCAAAAGTCAATATACCATCAATGGTCAATATTATGCAATGGATGTAGCACCTTATATAAAAGATAACCGTACGTTTTTGCCATTGAGATATGTAGCATATGCTATAGGTGTTGAACCTCAAAACATTGTCTATGAAAATGGAGTCATAAGTATAAATAATGATAATAATGTTGTAAAGCTCAGTGTAAACAGCGATATTTTAAGAGTAAATGGAAATATAATTCAAATGGACACAAAGCCTGAGATTGTGAATAATAGGGTAATGGTGCCTGTCTATTGGATATCTAAAGCTTTTGGCATAAATATTAGCTGGAATCAATCTACATATTCTGTTACATTTGATTACATTGAAAAGACGGGAAGCAGTTTAAATATAAATAATTCTACTTTGACTAATAACAGTTCCTCTTTAGCGACATCGACAAATGTCAATCCTTCAAATGATGTAAGTAAGCAATTTAGTTGGCAGTATAGAAATGCTACGTACAGTTTAGAACTACAGATTCCTACCGATATTTTAAATTGGGATAGAAAAATACCAGCTATAATAGATACTTTTTACAATAGCAATGGTGAGCAGCAATCATCTCAGCTTTCATATATGTCTGATGAAATTAAGACATTAGTTTTATCGTGTTCGGAGTATGCAAATAATAATTACACACCGTGGGTAACAGAAGAATCAAATTACGACTATGTAAAAGATGTAGCAAAAACTTTACTGCAAATGGCTCAGAATAATGGATTTGATAATTTTCACACGGCTGAGTTTGTGCAAAGTTTTGTGGAATCTATTCCGTACAAAGTAACGGATACGCCTGAGCTTCCTGTTCAAACTCTTGTGGATGGCGGTGATTGTAAGGATAAATCAATATTATTGGCTTCATTGCTTAAAAATCTAGGTTATAATGTGGCATTATTAGTATTTCCTCCGCCTCAAAACCAACAAGTTGGGCACATGGCAGTTGGAATAGCATTCAACGATAATGAACTTCCGCTCTACCGAGATTACGACTTTACATATTACAGCTTTAGTGGCACAAAATATTATTTTGCAGAGACAACAAGCCCTGGTTGGCTTATAGGGCAACTAAGCGATGATTCATTAGAGCAAACAGCTTATATTTATGCTATATCGTAAATAATTGTAAGATAAATCGACATTTAATAAAAATAAAGAAATTTTCAGGAGTGATACAATGAACGATAGTTTTAAAAGACTTACTCCAGAAGAAGCATTGGAAATAGCCAATAAAAGCCAAAGAGGCAAGTTGAAGATATTTTTAGGATATGCGCCTGGTGTAGGAAAGACGTATGCAATGCTTGATGAGGCAAACAGAAGATTGAAAAGAGGTCAGGATGTCGTTATTGGGGTTGTAGAAACGTATGGCAGAAAAGAAACTGAAGCGATGATAGGTGATTTAGAGATAATACCTAAGAAGGAAATCATATACAAAGGCACTGTACAGTACGAGATGGATCTTGACGCTATATTAAAGAGAAAACCGCAAGTCGTTTTGGTAGATGAGTTGGCACATACAAATGTCCCTGGCAGCAAGCATAATAAAAGATATGAAGATGTAGAGGAAATACTGCAAAATGGGATAAACGTTTTGTCGACTTTGAATATACAGCATTTAGAAAGTTTAAATGACACTGTAAAACAGATTACTGGTATAACGGTGAGGGAGACGATTCCAGATACAATAGTTAACAATGCTGATGAAATAGAAGTCATAGATGTAACGCCTGACGCTCTTCAAAATCGATTAAAAAGAGGCGAGGTATACAATCTCGATAAAGTTGATCAAGCGTTAAAAAATTTTTTCCGCAAGGGAAATTTAAATGCACTAAGAGAACTGGCACTCAGACAGTCTGCGGATGAAGTTGATGAAGACTTGGAGCAATACATGAAAGAACATGGTATACAAGAAAATTGGGAGACAAATGAAAAGATAATGGTATGCATAAGTTTTAATCCGCTTGTAAAAAAATTAATAAGGCGGGGTGCCAGAAGAGCACACCGCTTTAAATGCGAATGGATAGTCGTGTATGTAGAATGTACCAATATTTTCGCTAAAAAGCCAACTAAAAAGGATATGGAGGTATTGGAAAGCCATTTTAAGCTTGCTAAGCAGCTTGGGGCTGAAGTAGTTGTATTAAGGGGGAAAAGCGTATCGGAAGAACTGCTTAAATTCGCCAAAGAAAGACATATTACACAGATAATAATGGGTCATTCAAATAGAAGAAAATGGGAGACGCTTTTAAGAGGATCTACAGTACAGAAACTAATAAACTCGGCAAAAAACATTGAAATACATGTTATCCCATATAACTAATCAAAATGCAAAAATTGCACTCCTATTTGAGATTATCAAGAGCGATGTTTAGTTCTAATACATTTACTCTTGGTTCTCCCAATATGCCTAATTGTCTCCCTGCAATATGTTCATTAACAAGATTTTTTAATTTTTCTTCAGATATACCACGAGCTTTGGCTATCCTTGGTATTTGCATAAGGGCAGCATCGATACTTATGTCTGGGTCAAGACCGCTTGCCGATGATGTAATAAGGTCGGATGGGATGGCGGTGTTTGATTTAAGACCATTCTCTTTTCTGACTTGCTGCGCAAGTTTTTCAGCTTTTTCAATTAGCAACTTATTTGTAGGACCAAGGTTTGAAGCTGATGAGGACGTTGCATCATAGCCGGTTTCGCCGGCGGAAGATGGGCGCCCATGAAAATATTTTGGATCGCTAAATTGTTGACCTATTAAAGATGAGCCAATGACTTGGCCATCTTTGTAAATCAGACTTCCATTTGCTTGATGTGGAAAAATTAACTGTGCTATTCCTGTAATAGTCAGTGGATATAGTAAACCTGTAAAGACAGAGAGCACTATAAGAAGCATTAAGCTTTTTAAAATGGCATTTTTGATCATGTCTAATCTCCTTTCGGTATAATACACTTGATTAGTGAACCAATCCTAAGAAAGTGATAATTATGTCTATTATTTTTATACCTACAAACGGTACTATAAGCCCACCTAATCCATATATAAGCATGTTTCGCTTAAAGATTGCAGCAGCACCCAGCGGTCTGTATTTTACACCTTTTAATGCCAATGGAATAAGTGCAATTATAATAAGTGCATTAAAGATTATAGCCGATAAAACTGCGCTTTCAGGTGTTTTTAAATGCATGATGTTTAATACGCCTAATTGAGGATATGTAGCTGAAAACATAGCAGGTATTATGGCAAAATACTTTGCTACATCATTTGCGATGCTGAACGTAGTCAATGCACCACGTGTCATAAGCAACTGTTTGCCGATCTCAACGACTGCTATTAATTTTGTAGGGCTTGAATCCAAGTCTACCATGTTTCCTGCTTCTTTAGCGGCCTGTGTTCCTGAATTCATAGCGACACCAACGTCTGCTTGAGCAAGTGCAGGAGCGTCGTTTGTGCCATCACCTGTCATTGCAACTAAATGCCCATTTGCTTGATATTCCTTTATAAGGCTAAGCTTTGTTTCGGGTTTTGCCTCTGCAACAAATTCGTCCACACCTGCTTCATCTGCAATAGCCTTTGCTGTCATTGGATTATCGCCTGTTATCATTACGGTTTTTATTCCCATTCTACGTAAATCAGCGAAGCGTTCTTTAATGCCGCCTTTAACTATGTCTTTTAGGTGTATTACACCTAATACTCTTTCATTTTCTGCTACTACCAAAGGAGTACCGCCATTTTGTGCAATCATTTTAACTGCGTTTAAAACTTCTTCAGGCATATTGCCGCCTTTTTCTTTAACATAATTTTCTATGGCATCTATAGCGCCTTTTCGTATTTCCTTATTGTTGTTTATATTTATTCCGCTCATGCGAGTCTTGGCTGTAAAAGGTATGAATTCAACATTTAATTCTTTTAAATTGTGCTCTCTTATACCGTATTTGTCTTTTGCTAAAACTACAATGCTTCTGCCTTCTGGTGTTTCATCGGATAAAGAGGACATTTGAGCAGCCATTGCCAATTCATTTTCTGTCACGCCTGGAGCAGGAATAAATTCTGTAGCCATTCTATTGCCAAATGTGATTGTACCTGTTTTATCCAGTAAAAGCACATCTACGTCACCTGCAGCTTCAACGGCGCGACCAGACATAGCCAATATATTCTTTTTTATGAGCCTGTCCATCCCTGCTATGCCAATTGCACTTAGCAGTCCTCCTATTGTGGTCGGTATAAGACATACAAGCAATGCAATGAGGGTTGGAATTGATATTTTTGTTCCCGAATAAATCGCATAAGGCTCAATTGTAACTGTGGCTAAAAGCAGTATTATAGTGAGCCCTATAAGCATAATCGTCAATGCAATCTCATTTGGCGTCTTTTGCCTTTTTGCACCTTCTACAAGGCTTATCATTTTATCAAGAAATGATTCGCCTGGATCTGAAGAGATTTTTACTTTTATCCAGTCTGATAGGACTTTTGTACCAGCGGTTACAGAGCTTCTGTCACCTCCAGATTCTCTTATGACAGGTGCAGACTCACCAGTAATTGCACTTTCGTCTACAGATGCTACACCTTCAATTACCTCTCCGTCGCCTGGTATTATATCGCCAGCTTCAACCAAGACAATGTCACCTTTTTTAAGAGTAGAGCCTAACACTACCTCAGTTTTATTCCCTATTAATTTTTTCGCTTTTATATCTTTTCTTGTCTTCCTCAGCGCATCAGCTTGAGCCTTACCTCTGCCTTCAGCTAAAGATTCTGCAAAATTTGCAAACAATATGGTAAACCACAGCCAAATTGAGATTTGCAAGTCAAAATTTCTTTCAGCACTTTTGCCTATGAAGTCCATGATCGTTATTATAGTCGTCAATATTGAACCTATTTCAACGATAAACATTACAGGATTTCGGAAAAGTGTTGCAGGATTTAATTTTTTAAAAGCATTTTTAATGAGTTCTTTACTATTTATATTCATTCGCGTAGATTCTTTTTTGCTCATAATTAATACCTCCATGGTTAGAACAATTTTCCAGCATTCATCAGCAATTGTTCAATTATTGGACCTAAAGAAAGAGCCGGGAAAAATGTCAAAGCGCCAATTATCAGCACTATTCCTACTAAAAGCACTGAAAATAATGCATTGTCGGTAGGAAATGTCCCTACACTGACAGGAACAACCTTTTTATTTGCCAAACTTCCTGCAATGGCCAGTGCTGGTATGATTACGCCAAACCTACCAATAATCATTGCGATTGAGGTGATTAAATTGTAAAAAAGTGTGTTAGAGTTAAGTCCGGCAAAAGCACTTCCATTATTTCCTGTTGTCGAAGCAAAAGCGTACAATATTTCGCTTAAACCATGTGGACCATGGTTTAGCAGGACACTTGTACCAGTTTTTGTAACCGATGCAATAGCACTTCCTATAAGTATTGTGGAAGCTGGTATTATGATGGCCAATATTGACATCTTCATCTCGTATGATTCTATTTTTTTGCCGATGTATTCAGGTGTTCGCCCTACCATAAGACCTACAATAAAAACTGCTAAAAAAGCATCTATTAGCATTGAATAAAGCCCGGAGCCAACACCTCCAAATATGACTTCTCCAAGCATTATTTGAAGCATTGGTATTAGTCCGCCTAAAGGTGTCATGCTGTCTAAAGAAGAATTTACGGCGCCACAAGAAGCGGCTGTCGTGACTGTTGAGAATAATGAAGAACCAGCTATTCCAAATCTGACTTCTTTTCCTTCCATGGCAGATGGACCAGTTATATTTATATGGCTTATGATTGGATTGCCGGTTTTTTCCGAATAATATGTTGTCCCTAACATGATGACAAATAAAATAAGCATGGCACTAAAGATAGCCCATCCTTGTCTTGTGTTTTTCACCATTTTACCAAATGCATATGGCAATGAAGCTGGTATAGCAAGTATTGCCAGCATTTCTAACATATTTGTAAGTGGCGTTGGGTTTTCAAAAGGATGTGCGGAATTTGCACCAAAAAAGCCTCCGCCGTTTGTTCCCAGCATTTTAATTGCTTCCTGAGAAGCCACAGGACCCATTGCTATGACTTGCTTTAGACCTTCTAATGTATGTACTCTAATATAGCTGCTAAAGTTTTGTATTACGCCCTGTTGTGCAAGGATTAAAGAAAGAATTAATGAAAGAGGCAAAAAAATCCATATTATTGATCTTGTGATGTCCACCCAAAAATTGCCTATGTCTTTTGTGGAATGTCGCATTATGCCTCTAATTAAAGCAATTGCAACAGAAAGACCAGTAGCAGCAGACAAAAAGTTCTGAACCGTAAATCCTAACATTTGTGTCAAGTAACTTACGGTTGTTTCACCATTGTACGCTTGCCAGTTTGTGTTTGTTACAAAGCTTACTGCTGTGTTTAAAGCAAGATGCCATGATGAAATTCCAGGTAGTTTTTGAGGATTTAATGGCAATTTGCCCTGCGATACGAGTAAAATAAAGAGAAATATCATGCCTAAAAAATTAAATATAACCAGCGACAAAGCATATTCCTTCCAATTCATTTCATGGCTTTCATCTATGCCTGTAATTTTGTAGACAAATTTTTCGATTGGTTTTGCCACAAAATCAAAGAATGTATGCTGATTCGTAAATACCTTTGCTATATACGAACCAAGTGGAATTGTAATTATCACTAAAAGACATATAAATATTAGCATTTGTAAAATATCATATATCATACTAATCCTCCCTGATACTTATCATAATTCATCAGCTTTTAATAACATGTAAACCAGATAAAAAAGTATCACAAGTGATATTATGCCACCTAAAGTAAATTCAATATTCATTGCCAACTCCTCCTTAAAAAATAAAATAAAATAGTTTGCTTTTAGGCATGAGTAAATTATAATACAGGGGAAAATAAAACAAAAGTTTCATTAAATTTTCATTAAAAAATTATCCATATTATCAAATCCCTTTATATTAAATTATCTCACTAATACACATAATTATCACATTTTTTCGCGTTTTTTCGTAAGAATCCTTTATTGACTTTATATTTTCTGAAAATTATACTTTAACTATTAAGAATTGAAGCGTATGTAGGTAGGTGTATTTAATGCTTAAGACGTTAAAAGGCAAGATATCGATTGTGTATTTGGTGCTTGTCGTACTGGTATTGATAGTCGGAATAATATCTGGCATTAATATGTATTATCTTAGTAAAACTATAGATGGTTTAATGATTGACAACTATAAAAGCATAAAAGCTGTCAATTTGATGAATGAGGAGTTAGAAAATCAAAACAATGCCATACTGACATTTATATATGAAGACAGGCAAACCGCTATAAAGCAGTTTAATCAAGACAATTCGGTGTTTTACAATTGGTACAATGTAGAAGCAAACAATATAACAGAAAAAAATGAAGGCAAATATGTTGATGAGATAAAAAATGCGTATGTGGATTTTACGACAAGCGTTTCATATTTGCAAGGGATGCCACCAAACGATAAAGTTGGCATGTTGAACTATTATAATACGAAGATAAAGCCTAATTATGAACATATAAAAGATCTATTAAATTCCCTTGCAAAATTAAACGAAGACGCTATGTTCAAAAAAAAGACTAATGCGACGTTGGATGCAAAAAATTCAATGTACACAATTTTGTTAGTTACACTTTTAGCAGCTATTTTTGGATTCATAATATCTTTAATATTTACCAATAGATTTTTAAAGCCAATGGAATATTTGATAAAATCTATAAGAGAAGTAAAAGAAGGGGAACTTGACCAAGTTATATCAATTAAGACGGATGATGAATTGGGTAAATTAGCAGTAGAATTTAATAACATGATAAAAAGACTTAAGCAATATGAAGAAAGTCAATTAGGCAAAATAATCGATGAACGCAACAAGACATTGTCTATAGTAAAAAGTATAAATGACCCTTTGTTAGTGCTTAATTCAGATTATAAAATAATATTATTAAATGGTGCGGCAGAAGAGTTATTTGGAATCGAAGAGAAAAATGCACTTGATAAGCATTTTCTTCTTTCTGTTAAGGACGAAAAACTTTTTGAGCAAATAAATGCGATTGTTGATTCGAAATTTAATATTAACAAGGTTGAACAAGTTAAATACGGTGATAAGTACTACGATGTTACAATCACTCCAATAAAAAATTACAAATCTGAAATATCAGATATGCTGTTAGTTTTTCATAACATTACTGAGTTTAAGGAGTTGGATCAGGCAAAAGACGATTTCATATCGATAATTTCACATGAGTTCAAAACACCATTGACATCTATAATGATGGGTACAAGCATGATTTTAGAAGAAAAAATAGGTATGATTAATGATAAACAAAGAAGCACACTCATTGCAATCGAAGAAGAAGGTGAAAAGCTTACTGAATTGGTTAATGAACTAATAGAGCTTACTAAGATTGAATCTGGCAAAGAGATGTACAATTTTAAGTGTTGTTCTATATTTGGAATAGTGCAAAATACTGTAAGGCCATTATATAATATAGCTAATGAAAAAGGTGTAAATCTTACTAATACAATTGACGAAGATATGCCATGCGTATATGCTGATCCAGAGAAAATAACGTGGGTCTTAAACAATCTTATAACTAATGCTTTGAAGTACACTGATGCAGGTGATGATATTACAATCAGTGCATTGCTTAATGGCGACTTCATGCAGATTTCTGTTAAAGATACTGGTGCAGGAATACCTAAAGAATATAAAGATAAAATTTTTGACAAGTTTTTTCACGTACAGAATGATGACGAATTTGAGATTAAAGGCACAGGATTGGGCCTTGCTGTCGTAAAAGAGATTGTAGAAGCACATGGTGGGAAAGTATGGTGTGAAAGCGATATAGATGTAGGAAGCAATTTCATATTTACACTTCCTATATGCGATGAAAGAGGGTAATTATTTATGAAGAAAGTTTTAGTTGCAGATGATACTAAGAATATTAGAATGCTTCTTACTACTTGCCTTGAATCAGAAGGATATAATGTTATAACAGCTAAAGATGGTGAAGAGGCGCTTAAGATATTAAAAAATGGAGATGTGGAGCTTGCCTTTATAGATATTAAAATGCCAATTTTAAGCGGTACCGAAGTTTTAAGAAAGATAAGATCTTGTGGGATAACGACACCTGTCATAATAATAACGGCATTTGCCACGATAAAAAATGCGATTGAGTGTACAAAATTAGGCGCAGTAGAATATATACAAAAACCATTTACTGTTAAAAGAGTTAAATCTGTATTAGAAAAAATGATTGATGAACATGAGAAAATAAAAGAAAATGATACAAATAATTTGATACACAAAATAGAAAACTTAATTGATAATGATAACTTCATTGAAGCATTGGACATGCTTAAAAAGTCTAAGGTCAATCCAGATGATCCGAGATTTTACCTTTTGCACTATAAGATATACGATGGTTTAGGAGACAAAGAGATGTCTGATAAATTTTTGAAGGCATATAAAATTTTCAATGAAGGCTAAAGTATAAAATTATAAGGTCGTCTTATGTCAAATTATTGTGCTTTTGGTTAAATAGTGTATAATATCATTAAGAAAAATTTTCACTATATGAGTATTTGTAGACTAGATTGGTGGGGGTACTTGATGATGAAGGCTATTTATCCAAAAGAAATTTTAATTGTAGAAGACAGTAGACTTAACGCACAAGTAACGGCAGATATTTTAAAAAGGTATGGATACAAGGTTGAAATAGTATTTTCGGGGGAAAAGGCTATTGAAAAAGTAATAAGCAGTGAAAAAAGTCCAGATTTGATTTTGATGGATATTGAGCTTAGTGGAAAGATTGATGGCATAGACGCTGCAAAAATGATTGGTCAGCATAAAGACATTCCAATTATATTCTTGACTGCTAATGCCGATAGAAACATAATGGGGAAAATAAAATCTGTTTCGGCGTATGGTTACATTTTAAAAGGTGTAGATGAAAGTGTCATTATTTCTCAGATCGAGATGGCTTTTAATTTGTATGAGGCCAGGAATGAAATCAAAAACAGAGAAGAAATGTTTCATAGCATGTTTGAAAACCATGATGTAACTATGATGTTGATTGATGCTGAATCAGGTCATATAGTTTATGCGAATAGAACTGCTTGCGAATTTTGCAGATATCCTAAAGATATTGTACAAAACATGGATATTAGAGAAGTTGCGGATTTTTTTAGTGTAGATGGATATGAAAGCTGTTGGAAAATGCTTAAAAAAGGCTGTAACCCATGCGTATGCATTCAAAGTGAAGTTGATGGAAGTAAAAAAATAGTAAATGCGTATTCAACAATTATAGATTATCAAGATAAGAAATTAATTCATCTAATAGTATTTGATATAACTGAAGAATGGGAAATCAAAAGAAAACTTGAATTTTACAGAAAGCTTTTTGAGGATTCTCTAAATGAAATTTATATATTTCATGCTGAAACTTTAAAGTTTATTTTTGTAAATCGTGGAGCAAGGAATAATTTAGGTTATTCTGGGGAAGAACTCAAAGAAATGACTCCTGTTGATATAAAGGTAGAATTTACGCTGCAAAGTTTTAAAGAGTTTCTAGAACCCCTTTTAAATGGCAAGCAGATGCAATTAAATATTGAAACGATGCACAGAAGAAAAGATGGTTCACTATATCCGGTGGGAATCCATATAGAGCTTATGGAGTATGATGGCGAAAAAGTCTTTGTAGCATTTGTAGCTGATTTGACAGAACAAAGGAAAATTGAGAATGATCTTATGGAGAAAAATGAGATTTTAAATACTATAACTGCTTATGCCGGTGATGCTATTATAATGATTGATGGGTATGGAAAGGTTACTTTTTGGAATCCGGCGGCAGAAAGAATACTGGGTTATTCAAAAGATGAAATATTAGGTAAAGAGTTGCATACATTTATGATATTAGATGAACAATTGTATAGTTCTTACAAGAAGGCAATTGATAAATTTCGTCAAAGCGGTGAAGGAAGCATCGTTGGGAAAACAGTTGAAATGAAGACTGTACATAAGAAGGGCTATGAAATAGATATAGAGCTTTCACTTTCTGTTGTTAAAATAAATGGATCATGGCATGCGATAGGAATTATACGCGATATTAGCGACCGCAAAAAATTTGAAGAATTGCTTTATTTGAGATCAGTCACTGATCCACTTACGGGTATATACAATAGGCGTTTCTTTATGGATATGCTTGAAAAAGAGGTAGAAATGACAAAAAGGAATAAAAAGCCTTTTTCGCTTATCATGTTTGATCTGGATCATTTTAAAAATGTCAATGATTATTTTGGACATTCAGCAGGTGATATGGTACTAAAAAGAGTTGTTGAAATTGTAAAAGAAAGAATACGCAAAACCGATTGCTTTGCTAGATGGGGTGGAGAAGAATTTATCATCCTTTTGCCTGAGACTTCTTTGATTAATGTTTCAGATATAGCAGAAGAAATGAGACTTAAGATCAGCACTACAAGATTTGACGATGTTGGTAATGTTACAGCAAGTTTTGGAGCGACTGATTTTAAAGAAAATGATAATATTGATACAGTCCTCTTAAGATTAGATAATATGCTTTATGAAGCGAAAAATAATGGGCGAAACTGCGTTTGGGTTGGGTAATTTAAAAACAAAAGAGAAAGTTGGTTTAATTGGTTAACCTGCTTTCTTTTTTTAATATGTGCCTGGCATAGGCAGTAACTTGGTGGTGACGCTGTGGGCTTGGCATTGTGAACTACTAGCTGAACTGCAGTGATGTCCAGCATGAAGTGGAACATAAAGAAAGAGGTAAGCAAAATCTCGATCTGATACAGTTTTATTTATCGCAAGAGCTTTCTAAAAAACTTTATCAACATAAATAAAATTACAATTAGCAATAGCAATGCTAAGGAATATTTTTTTATTAAGTCAACAGCTATTTGCCATTTTTCACCGAGTAATAAACCTAAGCCTATGAATGTAATACACCACAAAACTGATCCAATGAAATTCAATAAAGCATAGTTTTTGACTTTGATCATGTAAATGCCGCTTAAATAAGGTATAATGTGTCTTATGCCGGGGATAAATTTGCTGAAAATAATTAAAACCTCTCGATGTTTATCAAAAGAAATTTTTGTCTTATGGATTTTTTCTTTTGTGATGCCGAACTTAAGCACAACTCCTTCACCGTATTTGAATGCTATAAACCACGCTACCATAGACCCTGTGAAAGTACCTGCTGTTGCGAATAATATTGAATAGATTATTGGTAAGATAGAACTTTTTAGTTCTAAAAAGCCCATGAAAGCCATTACTGTTTCTCCAGGCACAAATGGCATTCCCAAATATTCAGCAGCAAGGCTTAAAAAAAGAATTGGATCCCCGTATTGCTTTAAGAGCGTAAATATAAAATTCTTAGGCAATTTTTTCCTCCATAAAGAATGTTATTGATCTGCAAAATATCCATTTTATCTTATTTTACCACAGAATAAGAAAATTATCTAAATTATAATAATATTATTTTACTTTTAAAAATGCCTTATCGGCAATTAATAAAAAATTTGATGCTTTCTATAAAAATTTTAAAAGTTTTGCCGATAAAAGATTAAAAATGAGAGATTGGAGGTGACAATATGGCAAGCTATATTGATACAAGTTATATGTATATGATGTATCCTTATTACAGCGACTACAGTTATTTTTTTAATACGAGTAATCCATTGACTTCATTATCAAATATTACCACTGACAATATATCTCAAATCGCACAGCAGGCATTGTACACAGATATGCAGAACCAACAGTTGCCAATGCAAACTACAAATGCTCTTGTCATGCTGAATAGTTACGCAAATAATTTAGCTGACGCGGCGTCACAGTTGCAACTTACATCGCCTGATAATGTTTTTAATCAAATGGTTGCTACATCCAGTGATCCAAATTCCATAAGTGTATTAGCTCAACCAGGAGCAACTGCTACTACCTATAGTGTTACTGTAAATCAGCTTGCTATGGTGCAACAGAACAATGGGACAAGTTTGTCAAGCAATAGTGTTACAAGCCTTACACCTGGAACATACAGCTTTACAGCACAAGTAGGTGGTCAACAGTATAATATATCTTTTAATGTCAACCAAGGAGATACTAATCAAACTGTTTTAGATAATATGGCTCAAGCAATTAACTCTGCAAATATAGGGATTACAGCTGTTGTAAATAACAATCCATATCTTGGTACAAGTCAGTTAGAAATAAATGCAAATAATACTGGAACAAATAATGCATTCACATTGACAGATGTCAACGGCAATGCAGTTTCATATACTGGCGCAAATACAGTAACAGTAGAAGCAACAAATGCAAATTATATTATTAATGGAGTCAGTGGTACATCTCAAACAAACACTGTTAATATTGACAATAACAACTTGACCATGACATTTGACAAGACTATAAGCAATGCTACAGTAACAGTGGCACCTGATGCGCAATCCATAAGCGACAGCATAAATAATTTTGTCAATGACTACAATGAGATGTTAACATATGCGAATCAAAACCAGCAATATATAAGCCCTCTTGTTGTTTCGGAGCTTACTCAAAGTTATGAATATCAGGCGTCAAATTTACAAGCTATTGGAATTACTCAAAATCCAGACATGACTCTTTCGATAGACCAAAATACTTTAAATAATGCAATACAGAACAATTTTAGCACTGTACAAGCAGCTTTTGCTGGATTTGATGGATTGGCTGTAAATGTAGGTCAATTTGCTGGACAAATAGCTGAGAGTCCTCTTACAGACTATGCAAACGAAACGATGCCTTTAGTCAATAATAATATGGGAATTTATGATTCAACTGGAATGCTTGATGCGTCGTTAATTCAAACAATGTTGATGCCATCTGGTCAATTTATAAATTCGTTAATTTAACAATGAGTTAAAGAAATCTCCCAACTTTTAGAGGTGGGAGATTTCTTATACAGCATAAAAATTTAACGATTTAAATGAAAATTTCGTATACACCCAAAAAAACAATTAAAATACCTGAAACTAATGGTGCATAACTGCCAAATGTTTTGGCTAAGTAAGTATTGCCAAGCATATAACCAAAAAGAATGGATAATAAACTGAAAATAATTGTTAATAATGTCGTAAAATATATGTTAAGCCCTGTGATGCTTGCTCCGATTCCCAAACCTAAATTATTTATTGTTAAAGCAAAAGCAAGAATAATAGATTCTTTTATATCTATATATTTTGAATTATCCTTGTCTGCTATTTTTGAATTAATCAGGATTTCGTAATTATTTTTAAAGTCAAAAGTATTTGTTTTTCGTTTCTTATAATAGTCTAAAATAAACCATAATCCTAGCATAATAAGTATAAGACTACCAACAATATTTGATATGTTTGAAGGTAAAAATTTATTTATAAGTAAACCTATAGACATTGATAAAAATGTACCAATACCAGATACTAAAGCAATTAGAAGATTACTTAATATTCCAATCTTTATTTTTTTAATCCCATATGCTATGGCTACGGTAAAGTTATCGATATTTGCTGATATTGAAAATAATAAACTTGATATAACATGCATAGTAAAACCCCCTATTTTAATATGTCTTTATATTATATTCTTCATTTGAAAATTATGTTACCTGAAGCAGATGGAAACAGGAACTTTAGAATTGGGCCAATGATAGATAAAGCAGTAGATTTTGTATGCATTACTATATGATTCTATGGTGAGATTTGCAATGAGAACATTTGACTATGACCTATTTGCTTTTATTTAGAAGATATCTTTTAGTGCTAATAAATTGGTTTTTAAATCTTAGACTCAGAAGATATATCTGATAAAAAATAAAATTATTTCAAAAGGAGTAAAAGGCATACATAGAGTATTTAAACAAAATGAAAACCAGCGCCTTTAGACGCTGGATAGTAATAGAGGCTTATAGTTTCAGTAAATCACTTATTTTATTGGTGATTATGATTTAATTTTTGCTGCACATGCCAAACATTCTAATGTATTTTTTCCGACAATACCATCAACTGTTAAATGTTCTTTGGCTTGAAATTTCTTAACAGCATAATATGTATTTTCGCCGTAGTATCCATCTTCTTTTAGTTTAAAACCTAAATAGTTCAATATTTTCTGAAGTGCTAAGACTTTTTTATCGTACTTGTTTTTGTAATATTTCATATTAATAACATATTTTTGATTTGATGTAAAATCTATAGCAATTCCTTCTAATTCAATTCCTGCTACGGTTTTCGAGTTATTTTTTAAACAAATTATTCCTCTTATACCTTTAGATTTAATCCAGTTGTTACCTTCCTGGATAGTCGATACCACTTTCTTTTCTTCAACAGCACCTTTATCATTATAAGCATAGGCAATATATTTACTGTCTTTTATATTATTACTTTGATAATTTTGTGCAAAAGATGAAATACTGAAAAGTATGATAATACTTAGTACTAAAGTAATGAATAAAGTTGATTTTTTTAATAATTTCATTATAGAAACCTCCTAAAAACTTTTTAATTTTTCTATAATAGTTTGTGAATATAAATATTAAAATATACATTATTGATATTAAATAACTTAAATGTAATAAATATTTATTTAAGGTAATTTCATCAATAAATTAAACTATATGAAAAGTTTAAATAAAATCATTATTATGAGGAGTAATGATTTTATGCTATTGAGAAGTTAAGAAATTTCAATACTAAAAAACTTTTGTTGTTTAGCTATCAATGCTCATCCTTAGAATGATAGTGAGGTCTTTTTTCAAAAAAACCTAAAAATATTTAATGCTATCTGACATGGTTGAATATTTCGGACAATTATTGGAAGGATTTTTGTTTACCCAAAATGGGTGGGTACAATCATATGGAACAAGGTGTGTAAAACCTCTAATAATATTTGGAGATGTAAAGCGAAAGGAGCCCATGACAGTCAAATGGATTCAGTTTGCTCAAAAACAAACTGATAAAATTGAAAGGGAATTTTAACTGGACCAATTACTATTTTAAATTGGTCATTTCCAAGAGAGGATTTAGAATTAAAAGAAATAGCATATCAAATTGCCTTATCTATCAGAGATGAGGTATTAGATTTAGAAGCGGCGGGAATTAGTATTATACAAATTGATGAAGCAGCTTTAAGAGAGAAATTGCCTATAAGAAAAAAAGAGTGGAACGACTATTTAAATTGGGCGATTCGTGCATTTCGTTTAACTCATGCAAAAGTAAAAACTGAAACTCAAATTCACACACATATGTGTTATAGTGAGTTTTCAGATATTATAAAAGAAATTGAATCTATGGATATAGATGTGATTTCTATTGAGGCGGCACGTTCAGATTTTTCAATATTAGACTTATTTAAGGAAATTAATTTTAAACCAGAGGTGGGGCCAGGGATATATGATATTCATTCACCGCGAGTTCCATCGCAAAAAGAGCTGGAAGAATTGATTGAAATTATGATTAAAAAATTGGATATAAATAAACTATGGATAAACCCGGATTGTGGTTTAAAAACAAGAGAAAACGAAGAAGCAAAATTGAGCCTTATTAATATGGTTAATGCTGCTAAAGCGATCCGAATGAGGGTAAAGAGTACATTAAATAATTGATAAATTTTATTAGCTATCCTTTTTTAGGATAGCTTTTAGTTCTTTTAAACTTGTTTTTTGTGCAAGCAATTTTTTATGGCAGCAGTAGCTTGAATACTTTTCAATGTGTGTTTATAGAGTAAAAAAATGAAATTTGCTAATTTACTGGCAGTGTACTTTACTTTTATAGTTTAAAGTAGCTTTTGATGTTTGCTATTATAAGATTAAAAATGTCGATGCGAGCACTGTAATAGGGATAGCAATCATTAATCCTATGCTTCCAGCTAATGTTTTTAATATTTCTGCTGCAATAATATCTTGGTTGATAACTGTTGAAATTGAATTTATATATGGCATAATCATAATTATTATATACATTGAGCCTCCCACATACGCAAGAATTAGAGTATTAGCCATGGTTCCCATTATATCTTTTCCTACATTTAAACCAGATTTTATCAATTCCAGTGCAGTTATTTTATGTCTTACTTCTTTTATTTCAAATATAGCTGAAGCTATTGACATGCTTACATCCATTACCGCACCCAAAGCACCCATAATAACACTTGCATAATAAATTCCTGTTAAATTAATGTTGCTGTTTTGAGTTATATTAATCATTGATTGTATCTCTTCATCTGTAAAGCCATTAACTCTTATTATAGAATTCAAAAAGATAACTATTGCCCCAGCGATAAATACGCCGCTTGAAGTGCCAATAATAGCAGATAGTGTTTTTTTGTTATATCCATTTATTATGAGTAAGTTTATTATTACTAAGATAATACATATCATAGAAGTTACTATAATTGAATTGTAACCATCTAGTATTAAAGGTATGAGAATTTTAATTATTGTATATCCAGTTATAAATAATGTAATGATTGATTTTAATCCTTTTATACCGCCTAAAAGAATTAACAAAATTATAAAAACTAAAGTTAGCTTGAATAAATATTTATCTCTTACAATTTCATAAATGTATGCACTTTTTATGTTTCCGTTAGAATCCAGATTTAAATATACAATAACCTCGTCTCCAACTTTTGCATACTCCTGATTATTGTATTGTGAAGTGCTGGTGAATCCCGCAACAAGGTTAGGAGCTGTTATTATTTTGCCTTTGTATTTTCCTGATAAAAGTTCTATATCCACATTACAATATTGAGAATTATTATTTTCAACCTTAGAACTTATTTTTATAATTTTTCCATATATTTCTCCAGTATTAATATTGGAATTATTTCTATTATCTGAAGAAACCTTTAATATTACAAATGCAATAAATAATATGGTGGTTACAATAATTATATAGAAAATTACGGTCATCATTAGATTAGCAAAATTTTTTATCATATTAAGCAATTTTACTCACCCTTTGCTTTAAATTTTCCAAATGTATATTATAAAACTACTTTTGATAACTAAGTTATTTCTTAATTCATGGTTCTCCTGTAATATTCTGTTTTACAAAAATAACAATTTATGCTTGGAAATCATAATGATTTTTATAATTTGTTTACATCTTATTAACAATTTGTACATATATTCATGATAATATTTTATTATAAATGTGCCACAATTATGACACAAATACGAGGGGGAATTAAAGTTGAACAAGAAACTATTCAAATGGAAGTATATATTTATAACTTTTGGGCTAATCAGTGTCATTATTATAGCATCTATAATGAATTTAAAAACTACTTTTGCAAATCTCACAGAGAAAAAGCCTGTTCCAAATAACGACGATCCGGGACAAAGAATACTTGTAGTCGTACCACACCCTGATGATGAATCATTGGGAATGGCAGGTGTCATACAAAAAGCTATTGAATTGAAACGCCCCATAAAAGTGGTGATTGTAACAGATGGCGAAAGCTACAAAAAAGCTGCTCAAGTCTTTACAGGCCATATCAATCCTACACCAGCAGACTTTTATAAACTTGGACTTCAAAGGCACAGTGAAAGTTTAGCCGCAATGTCTGTATTAGGGCTTCCAAAGAATGACGTAATATTTTTAGGTTTTGCTGATGGCAGCACAAGATTTTTATGGAGCGATTTTTGGGATAATGGAAAACCCAGGATTAGCGGTGGAACAAATGTAGCATACTCTCCATATAAAGATGCGTACAAACCTGGTGTTGCATATACAGGTGAAAATTTAGAAAATGAGCTGCAAGATATCATGAAGTCATTTAAGCCTACAGATATTTACTATCCTTTAGCAGATGACGTACATCCCGATCACTGGGCTGTAAGCAACTTTACAAGGTATGCAATAACAGCACTTAATCTAAACGTAAAAGAGCACATGTTTTTAGTTCACCATCCACAATGGCCTGTACCATGGTTATTGATGCCAAATGATTCTCTTTTACCGCCAACAGACATGAAAGACAGCAACACTGTATGGCAAAGTATTCCTCTTTCAAAGCAAGAAGAAGCTAAAAAGGAAGAAGCCATTAAGCAGTATACATCGCAGATAAAAGTGATGGAGCCATTTTTATTGGCGTTTGTAAGGAAAAATGAGCTTTTCGGGACAAAGCCTGTCATTACGATTCCAGAAGTTGAAACGAAACCTAATTTATACGACAAAAACATGCCTTTCTCGCTTTTAAGCATACCAGCAGGTGGAATTCTCGATCAGGAAATCTATAAAAGCGCTGATCTTACAAAGCTTGCTTCATTCTACTACGACAACCACTTGTATATAGGTGTTCAAACACTGTCACCTATATC
This sequence comes from Thermoanaerobacterium aotearoense, assembly GCF_009905255.1. Lineage (NCBI taxonomy): Bacteria > Bacillati > Bacillota > Clostridia > Thermoanaerobacterales > Thermoanaerobacteraceae > Thermoanaerobacterium > Thermoanaerobacterium aotearoense. The sequence continues at coordinate 874,204 of NZ_CP047602.1, forward strand.
TAAAAATGTACGATACAACATCGAAATGAGGCTGTTTTACAATAACAGCATAAAGAGGATCGATTTAGGATTGGTAAATGACAAGCTCTATCAGTACAAAAAAGCCAATAATTCGCTTCTTAAATCTATAGCATCAAGACCAATAATAGACAAAAATATATTGTGGATAAAATTGAATATTCCACAAAAACAGGACTTGCGCTATATATTCATGGGTTCTGACTCAATATACAAAGGAAGACTAATCGATAAGATTCCTTGGAATTTGTACAAATTTTAGCAAAAGCGTATACCATTAAACTATGATTTAATAAGTAATCTAATACTTATTAAATCATAGTTATACATAAAAACTTTGAAAAGCAGATTATGTACTTTAAAAGCCATGGGTATGAAACTATCACTGTGGAAGATCTTTATAATTTTATGAAGTACGGCAAAATGCTTCCAAAGAAGTCTACATTTATTACATTTGATGATGGTTATCTTGGTAATTAAACTTACGCGTATTATTTCTTTCTCTCAGAAAAGAAGGAATTTAAGCGAAAATGTAGAATAAATATAAATAATGTCAAAATATGCAGAATTAAAGATTAAAACACTATACTAAAAAAGATACTTTTATGGTTATTTGTAAATTAACATTTTTTGGAGGAGAAGTAATTTGTTGTTTAGGAAGATTGTATTCTTATTAATTATAATAGAAGTGATGCAGATTGTCACATTTCCTATGGCTGATCAGCAAAGTCAACTAAATAATATTCAAAAGTCTTTGAATGAGTATAAAACAGAACAATCTCAAATAAACAGTCAAAAAAAGGGAGTTTCAAACGAATTACAAGATTTAAATAAAAAAATTAATGATACTCAAAAACAATTAAACAGCACAGAATTAAGTCTTTATGATTTAAATTTAAAATTAAATTCTATACAAGCAGAGCTTAATAATGCAAAAGAGACTGAAAACAAACAAAGAGAGTTATTAAAAGAACAAGTGCATGCAATTTATACATGTGGACAGGTAGGTTATTTAGATATATTGTTTAATTCGAAAAGTATAGATGATTTTTTGAACAGATTAGAATTGATAAAAAGTCTTCTAAGTTTTGATAATAATTTGCTTGTTGATTACCATAAACAAACTTTACTAATTAAACAGAAAGAAAATCAGATGTTTTCTTTACAGCAAACAATAAAAAAACAAGAAAATTTTTTGCAAGATAGAAATAGAGATTTACAGTATGCATTAGTATCTAGAGAGGGAATAATGAGAAGTTTGGATAAGCGAAGTCAATATATACAAGAACAAGAAAAAGAACTTGAAAGAGAATCACAACAAATAGAGAATATAATAAGAAGTGAGCAGGAAAAATCTTTAGATGCAAAAATAAATTCAAATTCAAATGCTAAGTTAGCTTGGCCTTGTATCGGTCCAATAACTTCTCCATTTGGTTATAGAGGTATAAATCCATATACCGGGCAGCCAAATGATTTTCATCCAGGAATAGATATTGGAGTTCCTGATGGAACACCAATTCGCGCTGCTGCAGACGGAATTGTCAGTTATTCAGGTTTGATGGAGGGGTATGGCAATGTAGTAATAATTAATAATGGAAATGGAATATCTACACTTTATGCGCACAATGAAAAATTACTTGTTGTCGTTGGTCAACGAGTATCAAAGGGAGAGATTATTGCATATTCCGGGCATACAGGATGGGCTACTGGTCCTCATTGTCATTTTGGTGTTTACGTTAATGGTATTCCAGTTAATCCATTGTTATACTTAAAATGAAATACTAATTAAAAAATAAATGTTTTAGGTAACTGAGGAGATTTATCATGCTTGATAGAAAACTTATAAAAAATTTTGATTTTGTTTTATTTACATTAGCTATTATAATATCAATTATAGGAGTAATTGTAATTACAAGCGCATCTCATGTTGCGGCAACAGGCTCTTTAAAACAGACTATAACCCAGTCGGTTTCAATAGTAATAGGTGTTATCGCTCTTTCGGTAATTACACTTTTTGACTACAACTTATTATCGAATTATTCTTTACAGCTTTATATCTTAAACATTTTATTATTAGTTTCTGTTTTTTTGATAGGCAAAGAGATCAATGGTGCTAAGACGTGGATTGTATTTGGTCCAATATCTTTGGAACCTGTCGAAATATCAAAAGTTTTTTTAATAATTACGTTGGCTAGTTATTTAAAAGATAAAGATGAGATTACAAATTTTAAAGAATTAATTTATCCGCTTATTTTGGTGATTATACCTTCCATTATTGTTATATTGCAACATAGTCTTGGATCGGCACTGGTATTTATTATGATTTTTATTGGTATGATTTTTATATCTGGAATAAAGTTCAGAGTTTTTTCAGAATTAATTGGTTCTAGTATAGCAATTATGCCAATAGTGTACAAGCTATTAAAACCATATCAGAGGAAAAGGCTTTTGTCATTTATAAATCCCAACCTTGATCCTTTAGGTGCTGGATATCATGTTATACAGTCGATTATATCTGTTGGATCAGGTATGTTTTGGGGCGAGGGATTATTCCATGGAACAGAGACACAATTGTTTTTTTTACCAGAGTCACAGACAGATTTTATTTTTTCAGCGTTAAGCGAAGAATTAGGATTTATTGGTTCAGCAACTTTGATTTTACTATATAGTTTGTTACTATATAGAGCTTGGAAAATCGCATATAATGCTAAGGATAAGTTTGGAAGACTAATTTCGATTGGAATACTGTCAATGTTTGCATTTCATGTCTTTGAGAACATTGGGATGGCAGTAGGTATAATGCCGATAGCAGGGATACCTTTACCATTTGTTAGTTATGGAGGAACTTCGCTGATTGTCAATATGATGTCAATAGGTTTGCTGATAAATATTGGCATGAGAAAAAATAAAATTAACTTTTGAACAAATTTTTTAAATAAATTTTTACACATTGTTCATAATTTTTTCATAAACAAAATATATAATTATACTTGAAAGTTAAAGCCTCTCCTTGACCTCCCTTATTAATAATAGCAGCCCAATTTTTTTCGGGCTGCATTTTACTTTTTAATATTATTTTCTTACAAAAAATTAACAAATTATTAAACAATTTTTTAAAACTAACGTGTATAATTAATAGTTAAGTGCTAATTTATATTTTTCACTGGAAAGGAAGGATAGGATGAAAAAGAAATACATTGCCATTATTCTTGCTTCAGTTTTAGTTGCTGGCAGTACAGCTTATTATTTTGCAAAAGTGAAAAATGCACAGAAGACATCAGGAGCTCCATACGCCACAGTGACAAGAGGAAATATAGTCATGCATATAGACGGTTCAGGAAATCTTGATGTGGATAAAAGGGTGATAACCTTAAAAGGCAATGGAACAGTGGCAAAAGTTTATCACAAAGTTGGCGATAAAGTAAAAGCTGGTGAGTTACTTTATCAAATAGAAGACGACAATTTAAATCAGCAGGTACAAAATGCTCTTATAAGTGTGGAACTTGCTCAACAGCAGCTTGATAATGATACTAAAACATATAATAACACTGTATCAAATCAAAATATTGTATCGCCATATTCAGGAATCGTTGATAGTGTAAATGTTTCAACAGGACAAAACGTCAATCCCGGAACAACTATAGCTACAATTGCCGATTATTCCAATGCGACTGTGAGAGTGCCGTTTAATGGTTCACAAATAAACGATATAAAAGTTGGTCAGACTGCGGATATATATTTATACGATTCTTTTGCTACAGTAACAGGTACTGTGACAGATGTTTCAACGCAAGCAATACCTGTCAATGGTGCGCCGTATTACTATGTAACGGTAACATTACCAAATCCAGGTGCATTGACTGATGGAACTAAGGTGCAAGTGACAGTACATACAAGTGCTGGTGATGAAAGAGCAATTCAAGACGGGACACTAAACGTCAAAACAACTAATATAGTTTCGTCACAAATACAAGGAACTGTAGCAAGTGTCAATGTAAAACAGGGGCAGAAAGTCAATGCTGGTACAATATTAGCAACGTTGACAACTAATGTAGATGATACGGCGATAAAAAGAGATCAATTGAATCTGCAGCAGGCTCAAAACAATTACAATAATCTGCAGAGTCAGCTAAATAATTTAAGCATATATGCACCGATTGATGGTGTCATCATTTCACAAAATATAAATGAAGGCGATGAACTTGGTTCAAGTTCTTATAGTGCATCTGCAAGTAGTAACACAAGTTCAAATACAAACAGCGGTGCCAACTCCAACAGTAGTGGCAATGTTGCTGTAAGCAGCTTGTCATCATTGACAAGTCAAGCGGAGACAGCCGTAATCATTAATAATAGCAATTATTCGGTAGATGTGCCTATAGACGAAACTGATATTAGTAAGATTAAAGTTGGACAAAAAGTCACATTGACGACAGACGATTTACCTGGAGAGACTTTTGATGGAACGGTTACGGAAATATCGTCTATTCCAACAATACAAAACAATGTGGCTTCTTATGATGTAACAGTATCACTGCCTTTTACAGACAAGTTGAAGTTAGGACAAACAATGAATGCTTCGATAATAGTGGCAGAGAAGGATAATGCGCTTCTATTGCCAATTGAAGCAGTTCAAACTAATGGGAATAACAAATACGTCATATTGTACGATGAGAATAATTCTAATAATGGCGGTAGAAGAAGGAATATAAGGCAAGTCCAAACAGGCCTTTACAATGACAAATATATAGAGATAGTAAGTGGATTAAACGAAGGCGATAAAGTATTGATATTTGGTGCTGCAGCAACTTCATCAAATGGCAATAGCAATCGTACTGGTTTTGGCGGATTTGGCGGCGGCGGTAATTTTGGCAGTAGAAGCTTCGGCGGTGGAGCAGGAGGAGCTGGTTTTATAGTTAGACAACAATCTGGTGGGAATAGGAGTAGAAATTAGCTATGGAGAATAACGGCAAATTAAATAAAAATGTGATCACCATGAGAAACCTGTCAAAGATATACAAGATGGGAGACAACGAAGTAAGAGCTTTGGACAACATAAACTTAACCGTCGACGAAGGAGAATTTGTATCAATAGTAGGACCATCAGGCTCAGGGAAATCCACACTGATGAATATAATAGGGTGTTTAGACGTAATGACAGAAGGAGAATACTATCTAAACGGAAACGACACAAGCAAGCTAAATGAAAACAAACTGGCTGAACTAAGATCCAGCGAAATAGGATTCATATTCCAAAGCTTCAACCTGCTTCAAAAACTTACAGCATTAGAAAATGTAGAACTTCCAATGATATACAAAGGCATACCGGCAAAAGAAAGGTACAATAGAGCAGTAGAGCTCCTTACCATGGTAGGTCTGGAAAAAAGAATACACCATAAACCTACAGAACTATCAGGAGGACAGCAGCAGAGAGTAGCAATAGCAAGAGCCTTAGCCAACAATCCGCATCTTATACTGGCAGACGAACCAACAGGAAACTTAGACTCCCAAAGCGGCAAAGAAGTCATGAAAATAATAAAAGAATTAAACGAAAGAGGCAACACCATAATACTCATAACCCACGACATAAACGTAGCAAACCAAGCAAAAAGGACTGTAAAAATAATGGACGGCAAAATATATGAATAAAAGGAAGTGCGTAAAATGGCATTGATGCAGGCAATAAAAATGTCCTTAAAAAGCATAATAGACAACAAACTAAGATCATTTCTAACCATGCTTGGAATAGTAATAGGCGTAATGTCAGTAATAGGACTGGTAAGCTTAGGACAAGGAGCCACAGAAGGAGTAACATCGCAGATAAAAAGCATGGGTTCAAACCTAATAATGGTATCAATAATGGGCAGGGGTATGGACACATCCCTGTCCTACAGCCAAGCCATGTCAATAGGAGACTCACCGTACATATCGCAAATATCCCCAATAATGAGTGCCAACGCATATGCCAAGTACGGTGACCAATCATACGAAGAAAACATAAGCGGAGTAAACGAAAACTATGCCACACTGAGAAATTTAAAATTAAGAGAAGGTAGGTTCATACTATCAATAGACAATGACATGAGGCAAAAAGTAGCAGTAATAGGCAGTAACGTAGCCAGCGATTTGTTTGGATTCACAGATCCCTTAGGCAAAACAATACAACTGGATGGAAACAACTTCACAGTAGTAGGAGTATTAGCATCAGGAGGCTCATCAATATCAAACTCCTATGACGACTCGATATTCATCCCGATAAAGACGATGTTCGTATTCCAGCGAAACAGAGGAATAACTCAGATATACCTAAGCGCATCATCAGAACAATACGTAAACATAGCACAATACCATGTAGAAAACATGCTAAACACAATATTCAAAGGTGACACAAACGCATATAGAATATTAAACCAATCAGACCTATTATCAACAGTAAACAGCGTCAGCAACACACTGTCCATGATGCTGGGCGGAATAGCAGGCATAGCATTAATAGTAGGCGGCATAGGCATAATGAACATAATGTTGGTATCAGTCACAGAGAGGACGAGAGAAATAGGCATAAGAAAAGCATTAGGAGCTAAGAAAAGGGACATACTGCTGCAGTTCATGATAGAATCGCTGACCATAAGCGGAGTAGGAGGGATAGTAGGAGTAATCTTTGGATTTATAGCATCGTATCTGATGGGACACTTTATGAACATGACGGTAAGCCCATCAATAAACACGATATTAATATCATTCTCATTTTCCCTCTTAATAGGCTTATTCTTTGGCATGTATCCTGCAAACAAGGCAGCGGGGCTTAAACCGATTGAAGCTTTGCGGTATGAGTAAAGAATGGCAATGGAAATAAACATTAACAAAAAATATACACTTATTTAACAGTTTGTTAAAAATTTTGGGCTATAATGAATTTAAAATAAAACATAAGGAGGATTTTTTATGACAGGGAAAAGCAAAAAAATCATAGCGACTGCTGTCATAAGTACGGTTCTTTTGACATCAATAGCTTTTGCTGATACGTCAACATCATCTTCACAGGCTAATTCAAATGCCTCAACAAGCCAAACAGTTAAGACAAACAAAAAGTTTGACCCGATACAAACTTTAGAAAATCTTAAGACAAAAATTGAAGAAAAGTATAGCCAAGGCAAAATAAGCCAAGATCAAGAAAATAGTATTCTGACAAAAATAAATAATGCTGAACAAAAAATACAAGCTTTTAATAATATGACGTTAGATCAAAAAAAGCAAACACTGATTGATGATTTTACAAATATCGTTAATAATCAAGTAAAGAATGGCAAGATTACACAAGACAAAGCTAATACTCTTATTAAGAATTTTACAGATAAAGTCAATAAATGGGATGGAAATGGCTATCCGCAATTCGTTGTGCGCTATTTGAAGAAGTACATGGGTGTAGTACACGAAAAATTTAGTCCTATGGGAAGATTTAAAAAAGTGCTTGATGAAGCAGTTAAGAAGAATCAAATAACGTCGACACAGGAACAGGAAATACTTAATGAGTTAAAAGGAAGTAAAACAAATACTTCTAAAAGCACAACGACAGTAAATTCAGATGTTTCTAACACATTATGATATTAATAATGATTACAGAGGACATAACATAATTAATATAACCTCCCTATAATCTGGCAGCCTAACGTTAGGTTAGGCTGCATTTTTAAAATACAGAATCATTGTAAAAAGAGGTAATCAAAATGAGGTGTCCTAATTGTAAAAGTAAAAATGTTGGTAAAATCGGAGGCAATTTGTTTTTCTGCAGAGAATGTTTTTGTGAAATTAAAATAAGAGGCAATAAATTCATAGTAAAATTGTACGATCAGGAAGGCCGTATTAAAAAAGTACAGTACGTAACATAAAGTAAAAGGGTACACAAAGTTGTGTACCCTTTAGTTATTTGTTATAAATTATTGACATATGAAGAAATTAATTATATCATATATAATGAACATATGTTAATTATAATTTAAATGGTGATAAAATTGGAAAATGTATCTTTACAAAGTTTAATAGATTTTTTAAAAAAGACTGGTGTAAAAATCACATTAACCAGATTTATACTTTTAAAGACATTTACAGACAATCCTGATGTTCATTTTGATTTTAATAGATTGCTGAAGATTGTCAAAAAAGAAGATCCTAATTATGGTGTAGCGACTCTTTATAGAAATTTGAACATGTTGGTTAAAAAAAATATAATTTCTGTCAATACAATCAATAATGTAAAATATTATGAGATTATTACACCTCAAAAGGGCAATATTCACATACATTTGATTTGTAAATATTGCAACAATGTAGAAGAGTATTTAGGTTATGAAGTCATGCAGTTTTTAAATTTAGTCAAAAATAAATATGGATTTGATATAAATTATGGCAGCATCAATGCATATGGTATATGTAAAAAATGTAAACAAAAAGTACAAGAATAAAAATTTTAAAAAAATCAATAGTAGCATCTTTATAAAACATAAGAGCTACTATTGATAAAAGTGATTTTAGTTTTGTGTTTTTATACTTAGGCTTATTAAACCAGCTAAAATAGGTATAAATGCCATTAATAAAATTGCTGATGTAACACCATTAAAATCAATGAGTATTCCAAATAATCCTACGCCAAGACCACCTATTCCTGTCCCAAATCCAAGTGCTAAGCCAGAAGCCATTGCAGCATTTTTGCTCAGCAAACTTTGAGCAAGAATGGTAGTAATTGAGAATGATGCTAAAAGCATTGTACCTGCGATAATAAGCATTATATAACTTAGAATACCGGTTGTCAGAATAAAAATGAGGAAGAAAAAGCTGGAGAGTATTAATGAAGTGGTTAAGATCAACTTTTTGCCGTATTTATCAGCTAACATTCCTCCGATAAGGCCACCAAGAGCACCTGCAAATAGCATAAAGAAAAGCAATTTGCTTGATAAAAGGACGGACACATTTTTATGTTTTAAATAAAGAGCTAAGTATGACAACATGCCATAGTATGTTAATGAACGCAATGCAACGACAATCATGATTTTAGTAAGTTCTTTCCATGATGTGCGTAGGGTTATAAGCAAAGGTGAATATTCTTTTTTCACATTTGAAGATGATGTATTATTTTTAAGAGATAAGAACAATAAAATAAAAGCAATCAAACCTGGAATTACAAAAATAGGCGTTATTGATAAACCGTATTTTTCAACAAAGGGGACAACTGTTAGTGGAGTGAGAGCCCATCCTATGTTGCCTAATGTCACGAAAAAAGCTTGATTTGTGTTTCTTTTTTCAATGGAGCTAAATTTAGTTGTCATAGCAGATGCTTGTGGATGAAAAGTAGCAGTACCAATACCGGCAATTCCAGAGATTATTAAGAGCAATGGGTAATTTTTCATTATTCCTAATAGGCTAAGTAAGACAGCCATAAACAATGTCCCAACATAGACAAACCACTTTTGGTTTTTAACATCAACGATATATCCTATTATTGGTTGTATTAATGATGATGTTATTGTAAAGACAGATACTAAAAATCCTGCTTTGCCAGCACTAAGTCCTGCAGCAATTAAAAATGGCATAAGTGTCTGAATGAAATTCATGTAATAATCATTTACCATGTGAGAAAGAGAAAGAATAAATAATTTTGTCTTGTTTGTTTTTACAATGGTCATACAAAATTCCTCCTAGACAATAGTTAGAAATCAAAATAATAAATAAGTAAAAATTACTATTTAGGATTTTATAACTATTTATAAAAAATGTCAAGTTATTTAAACTATAAATTTTGTAGGATTTTATATCAAAGATAAATAATTAAAAATTTTTATTTTATTATTGACATATGACAAAAATACTAGTAATATATAATCAAGGAATTGGTCATAAGACCAAAATAAATTTAAAGGAGTGATAGATATGCCAAGAGGAGATGGCACAGGTCCAATGGGATATGGTCCAATGTCAGGAAGAGGTATGGGATTTTGTTGTGGTCATGGCGCTCCAGGATACATGAGTGGACATGGCATTCACAGAGGATATAGAAACATGTATTACGCAACTAAAGCGCCGTTTTGGGCAAGATATGGCAGTGCTGTGGACGAGAAATCTTACCTTAATGCACAAGCCCAATACCTTAAGGACCAACTTAAATATATAGAAGACAGATTGAAAGATTTAGATGATGACGACGAAGACAAAAAGTAACAAGTAAGTATTAAGGAAAGCTGGTGGCAATCATTGCTACTGGCTTTATTTTTTTTGAAAGTGCACATAAAAATTCATGCATAATTATTTTAATTTTTATGAATATAAATGTATCAGAATAGCATAAATGAAATTTTTATTTTTAAAAAAATTATTTTGAATAATTTATTGCATAATTAACTGACATAGTTTAAACTTAATTTTGGAAGATGTTTCATTGATACAATTTATTGTTTATATAAGGATGTAGGAGGCAATTACAATAATGTTTATTGGCAACAATAAATTAAGAAGCAGACTAAGCGTAAAAAACATACTGGAAATCCTTTTTGGCACTTTTATTTATTCAATTGGGATTAATACATTTATTGTTCATGCAAAACTTTTAAGTGGTGGTGTATCGGGGATTTCCCTAATTGTGCAGTATTTGACAGGACTTCCTGCTGGATATACGATTTTCATGCTTAATATACCATTGCTTATTTTAAGCTACAAAAAAATCGGTTCTCGATTTACTTTTTATACGATATTAGGTACAGCATCTCTATCTTTATTTCTGGTATTAACTCAGTTTTTAGACAAATTAATCAATTTTGACGATCCGATATTGTTATGCCTTTACGGTGGTGTACTTACAGGTGCAGGCATGGGAATAGTTTTTGCTAATCACGGTTCTACTGGTGGACTTGATATAATATCTGTTTTAATGAAGAAAAAACATGAAAACTTTGAGATAGGCAGAACAAACCTATATATTAATTTTTTTATAGTCTTAGCTGGAGCCTTATTTATAGGACTTAAAAGTGCTTTATACACACTTGTTTCCATGTCAATAAATTCCTTTGTGCTTGATAAAACGATAAATGGTTTTAACAGGCGAAAGATGCTTTTTATAATTACAAATGAAGAAGAAAAAATTAGCAATGCAATCATGAACGATTTAAAAAGAGGTGTTACGTTTATTCAAGCTGAAGGCGCATATACAAAGACCAATCGCAGAATACTGTATTGCGTTGTATCACTTTCGCAGATTCCATATCTTAAACATTTAGTTTACAGCATTGACAGCAATGCATTTATATCAATATTAGACGTTTCTGAAGTAAGAGGGAAAGGATTTATGGATGATTTATTTTAATAAAATTTCATTGTTGAATATTTAACAAAATAGGTATATAATTTTATTATAAATACTAAGCCCAAGGGATTTACTGAGGGCAAGGGAAGGAGAAATTAATATATGGATAGGCAAATTGCAGATTTTATTGACGACGAGAAGATAAAAGCAGCTTTAAAATATGGCGAAAGTGCATCAAAAGATGAAGCACTGAGAATCATTGAAAAAGCCAAAAATTTGAAAGGCATTACGCCTGAAGAAGCGGCAGTTCTTCTAAATTTGGAGGATGATGAGCTTCTTGAAGAAATGTACAAAGTTGCAAGATACATTAAAGAGCAAATTTACGGTAACAGAATAGTTATATTTGCACCACTTTACATCAGCAATTATTGTGTTAATAATTGTAGGTATTGCGGCTATAAACACTCCAATGAGCAAGAGCGCAAAAAACTTACTATGGATGAAGTAAGACGTGAGATAGAGATACTGGAAGAAATGGGACATAAAAGATTGGCTGTGGAAGCAGGTGAAGATCCTGTAAATTGCCCTATTGACTATGTATTAGATGTGATTAAGACAATTTATGATACAAAATTAAAAAATGGCAGCATAAGGAGAGTCAATGTAAACATTGCTGCTACAACTGTTGAAAATTATAAAAAATTAAAAGATGTAGGCATAGGGACGTATATATTGTTCCAAGAGACTTACCACAGGCCAACATACGAATACATGCATCCTACAGGTCCTAAACATGACTATGACTATCATACGACTGCTATGGATAGAGCCATGGAAGCGGGTATTGATGATGTAGGCATGGGAGTTTTGTATGGACTTTATGACTACAAGTACGAGACAATAGCACTTTTGTATCACGCAAATCACCTTGATGAAAAATTTGGCGTTGGACCACATACTATATCTGTTCCAAGGCTTAGACCTGCTTTAAATATAACACTTGATGAATACCCATATCTGGTGTCTGACAGGGATTTTAAAAAGCTTGTAGCTGTAATAAGGCTTGCTGTGCCGTATACGGGTATGATCTTGTCTACGAGAGAACTTCCTGAATTCAGAGATGAAGTCATAAGTGTAGGTATATCTCAGATAAGTGCAGGTTCTTGTACGGGTGTAGGTGGATATCACGAGGAAATATCGAAAAAGGCTGAAACGAAGCCACAGTTTGAGGTAGGAGATCATAGGACACCAAATGAGATATTGAGAACACTATGTGAACAGCATTATCTGCCAAGTTACTGTACAGCTTGTTATAGGATGGGCCGTACTGGTGATAGGTTTATGAGCTTTGCTAAATCAGGGCAGATTCACAATTTCTGTCTGCCAAATGCGATACTTACATTTAAGGAATTTCTTTTAGATTACGGCGATGAAGCGACAAAAGCCATAGGCGAAGAGACGATTGCTGCAAACATAGAAAATATTCCTTCTGAGAAAGTAAGAGAAGAGACTAAAAGAAGATTAAAACGGTTGGAAAATGGTGAAAGAGATCTGTACTTCTAAAAAAAATCCGGGTTATCCCGGATTTTTCCATGTCTTTTTGCGTTCCCCTTTATCATGCCCGATTATCCTATTTTCTGAAATGATCAATTTCTTTATATTTTCTAAGTCATTAACCACTTTAGTGCCGTCATTAGAAGTTTTTCCTGGATATAGAGCGTACAATTTTTTATATTCATTAAGCCCCATATTTGGCATTATAACATTTGCACCTGCTCTCAATCCTTGTACATATCCATTTTCTGATTTTACTCCTAATGCTGTAGTAGCTGGCATGTTAATATCTGGCAGTAAAAGGCGTGTCAAAGCCAACATTTTTAATACTATTTCAACGTTGCCGCTTTTTTCATTTTCTAATGGAGTATTTGGCGTTGGTATAAATGGGCCCATTCCAATCATATCCGCATCAATATTTTTAAAAAAAAGTATATCTTCAGCCAGCATGTCTAAAGTTTGTCCAGGCAATCCGATTAGGCATCCAGTGCCTACTTCATAACCCAGTTCTCTCAAATCCATTAAACACCTAACGCGATTATCGAAACTCATATTTGGATGCAATTTTTTGTAAAGGTCCCTATTTGTTGTTTCAATTCGAAGCAAGTATCTGTCTGCGCCAGCTTTTTTTAGATCGGCATATTCTTTTGTTGTTAATTCGCCAATGCTTAGTGTAATAGACAAGTCAAGATCCTTGATTTTTTCAACGATATTGCATAAATCTTTAATTTTAAAAAGTTTATCTTCGCCACCTTGTAATACTACAGTTTTTAATCCAGCATCTTTTGTAGCTTTTGCACATTGCAAAATTTCATTTTCGGTCATCCTATATCTTTTTATTGATTTATTGTAGACTCTAAGGCCACAATAATAGCAAGTTCTGCAGCAATAATTGCTTATTTCAATCAAGCCTCGTAAATGAACTACATCACCGACAAATTTTTTTCTTACTCTGTCGGCAGCTTTGCAGATGTCATCAGTATATTCAGAATTTAGTAAGATGACGAGATCTTCCTTTGTTAATGTGTGCTCATTTTCAGCATATGAAATTAAATCTTTTATGTAATCATGATTAATTTGATAATCAAATCTACTCATTGCAAAAATCAGCCTTTCATTTTTTATAATCAACATTATATCATATAGAAAATAAAAATTTTAATATTTTTATTGACATATGACAAAAATAATTATATATTTATAATTGTATATGACGTATGTTTAAAATGTTGGAGGGTTGTTTTATGAGGATTGCGATTTCATCAGAAGGTGATAATCTAAATTCAAATGTGGATTCAAGATTTGGTAGAGCAAGGTATTTTATCGTTGTTGATACTGAATCAATGAATTACAAGGTTATTGACAATACTGCAGCATCATCTGCAGGTGGTGCTGGTACAAAGGCAGCACAACTTTTATTAGATGAGGGAGTTGACTCAATTATATCAAGTAATGTAGGCCCAAATGCATTAGAAGTATTTCAGGCGGCTGAAATAGCTGTTTATAAATCAATCAATAGCACTATTGAAAAAAATGTAGAAGAATTTAAAAAGGGTACATTAGAGAAAATTGAATTGCCTACTAATAATGGTCATCATGGAGAGCATTAAAAATGAAAGGTTACAAGATAGCAGTTTTAAGCGGTAAAGGTGGAACTGGTAAAACTACGGTTTCTTCAAACCTTGCTAAAATTCAAAAAAGCATTTATGTTGACTGTGATGTAGAAGAACCTAATGGATACTTGTTTTTAAAACCGGAAGTAGAGAAAGTAAAAGATGTAAATGTGATGATTCCCAGCATAGATTATGATAAGTGTACCCTTTGCGGTGAATGCACAAAGGCATGTAGATTCGGTGCATTAATGAGGTTGACGAAAAAAATACTTGTTTTTGACCATTTATGTCATTCATGTGGAGCATGTTATGAGATATGTCCATATAATGCCATAAAAGAAATACCGAAGAAGATAGGTGTTGTTAGGGTAGGGCGATCAGATGATATAGATTTTATAGATGGTAAATTAAATATAGGTGAAGCTTCAGGAGTTCCTATAATAAAAGAAATTAAAGATTTGATAAAAGAGACAGATAAAAATGTAATCATTGATAGTCCTCCTGGGACATCTTGTTCTGTCATACATTCTGTAGAAGGTAGCGATTATTGCCTTTTAGTTACTGAGCCGACTCCATATGGACTACACGATCTTAAACTGGCTGTTGAACTTGTAAAAGAGTTGCATTTGCCATTTGCCGTTATTATAAATAAATCTGGAGAATCAGATAGTATTATTGAAGATTATTGTAATAAAGAAAATATAAGTGTGATTGCAAAAATTCCATTTAAAAAAGAGTATGCCGAATTGTATTCTAAAGGGAATCTGTTGATTGAAGAAGATGATGAAATAAGGCATACATTTGAAAATTTATCACAGAGATTGATGGAGCTGATTGGAAAATGAAACAGTTGGTTATATTAAGTGGCAAAGGTGGAACTGGAAAGACAACAGTTGCAACGGCCTTAAGTGAAATTGTAGAAAATAAAGTAATGGCAGATTGCGATGTAGAAGCTCCTAACTTAAATATAATTTTTAATGGAGAAATACAAAAAGTCGATAATTTCTTTGGAAAAGAAGTAGCATTGATAGATGATGACAGATGCATAAAATGTGGGTTATGTGAGAAATTGTGCAGGTTTGATGCTATTTCTGAGTATAAGGTAAATCCATATTATTGCGAAGGTTGCGGTCTTTGCTCTTATAAGTGCCCCAGTGGTGCAATTAAGATGATTGAAGAAAATACAGGAGAAATTATAGTAGGTGAGAACAAAAACGGCGAGAAGATAATATATGCCGAGTTATTTCCTGGTGCTGATGGTTCTGGAAAGTTAGTTACAGAGGTAAGGAAAAAAGCCACTGAGAATAAAGGTGATTGCGACTATATTATAATTGATGGCACACCTGGAATAGGATGTCCTGTTTTATCTTCTGCAACAGGCGCAGATGTTGCTCTTATTGTTACTGAGCCAACTGTTTCAGGATTTGAAGACATGAAAAGAGTGCTTGAAGCAATTGAGAGTTTTAAAATAACATCACTTGTTTGCATAAACAAGTGGGATATTAATAAAGATATTTCTAATAGAATAGAGAAATATTGTCAGGAAAACAATGTAGAGGTTGTAGGAAAGATAGATTTTGATGAAACAGTAATTAAAGCTTTGAAAAATTTTCAAAGCATTAGTAAGTATCCTGACAGCGCTGCATACAGACAGATTTTAAATATGTGGGAGAAAGTAAAAAAATATTTAGAGGAAAGGATGGATGCTTAAATGAAGATAGCTGTTGCTACAGATGGAAGAAGTGTTTCAATGCATTTTGGGCATTGTGAGGGATTTACAATTTTTAATGTGGAGGAAGATAAGATAATAAGTGCTAATTTTATTGAAAACCCAGGACATAGACCAGGGTATTTGCCTGAATTTTTGAAAGACAAAGGCGTTGAATGTATTATTTCTGGTGGAATGGGCTCAAGTGCAATAGATTTATTTAATTCTTACGGCATTGATGTCATTACAGGTGCATCTGGCGATGTTGAAGATGTGGTAAAGAGATATATTGATGGAACTTTGATATCTACAGATAGTGCATGTGAAAAACATGAACATGAAGGACACTGTGAAGACTAAAAGTAAAAGGACTGTCTATTGTTTTGTAGATAGTCCTAATTTTATGAGAAAGAGGTGCTTAAATGGAGTTACAAGTATTAATTGAAAATGTAGTCTATAAAAAAGGTTTCTTAGCTGAACATGGCTTATCATTGCTTGTAAAGAAAGAAGACAAGGCAGTTTTAGTTGATACTGGGCAAAGCGGTAACTTTATTATAAATTCCGGATTGATGGGGATAAATTTAAAGAACATAAACAAAGTAATACTAACACATGGTCATTATGACCACATTGGAGGACTTAAAGATCTAATGGATGAAAATAAAGATGCACGCATATATGCAAGCCATAAAATACTTAATAGAAAATATGCTTTACGTAAAAATGGGGCAATTGATGAAATAGGTTTTGATTTGTCCGTATATGAAAAGAACAAAGAAAATTTTGTGCTAATTCATGAAGACACAGAAGTGGAAAAAGATTTTTTTATAGTCACTAATATTGATGAGAAATATAATAATGATTTTACGACTAAAAATTTTTTAGTGGAAAAAGACAATGTGAAAATAAAAGATAATTTTTTGGATGAAATATTTGTTGTTGTTAAAGAGGGAGACTGCATAAATATAATTACAGGATGTTCGCATTTAGGCATTTTGAATATCCTGCACACTGCTGAAAGTAGATTTAAAGGTTATAGAATAAAATCACTTATTGGAGGATTTCACTTAAAAGGAATGACTGAAGAAAATATTGTGAATATTTCAGAGATGATGAAAGGTTATGATATACAGTATATTTATACAGGTCACTGTACAGGTATAGATGAGTACGGGATTATGAAACGAATTTTAGGAGACAGAGTATCTTATTTGACTACCAGTTCGTCTATAATTCTGTAAAAATATAAAAATAATATGGCCGCGGGGAATTTTTTGCGGCCATATTATATGAATCAGAAAATTTTATAGCATCAATCAGAAATTCACTTAATTGCTTCCTGATTGAAAATGCATATTTTTACCGAAGCCTGTACCATGTCCTTTGCCGTATCCATTACCTGACATTCCATTTCTTCCAAAGCCTATTCCAAGTCCTGCACCACCATTGCCAGTGCCATCACATGCATTTATTCTTTCCTTAATTAATGATTTTAGCTCTGCAGCTCTTTCTTCTGTTATTACACCATTTTTAACCATTTGGTCTATATAGTCGGTTTTTTGTTTTAATAAGGCATTTTTGAAATCCTCTAATTTTACGCCATTTTCAACTGCTATTTGTTCCAGTGTCTTACCGGAATTTAGAAGTTTCAATGTTTCATCTGTAGACTTTCCTAAAAGATTAGCCATAAAATCTACCATTTGAGCTCTGCCATACCTTGGTGCAGTATATGATGTGTTTGCTTGAGGCGAATTGTTATTTGCTGTCGCTGCATATGCAGCAATGCCTGTTAAAAGTAAACCTCCTACCATTATTGATGCTACTAATTTTTTGATGTTCATAAAAACATCTCCTTTCAAAATTTATTTATTTATCTTACACTTTTATTCTACCCATTATATTTGATACATCTTTAATGAAATTGTGATGTTTTTGTGAAGGTTTTTTAATAATATTGTAAAAGGCTTTTAAGATATGTAAACTAAAGTTGGAGGTGTTTTATGATGGCAAAGGTATTGGTCATTGAAGACGAGGAAGGAATGAGGGATATTTTAAAAACTTACTTAGAGAAAAATAATTTTGATGCTTTATTTGCTGAAGATGGCAGTACAGGAATAAATATGTTTAAAAATAACCTATTTGATATAGTTTTGTTGGATGTGATGTTGCCAGACATGAGCGGTTGGAATGTTTTAAGGACAATAAGAGAATCATCTAAAATACCTGTAATGATGATAACTGCCCGCAGCGAAGAATACGACAGGCTTTTAGGATTTGAACTTGGTGCTGATGATTATGTAGTCAAACCATTTAGCCCTAGAGAAGTCATGGCAAGGATAAAAGCTATTTTATCGAGATCTAAATGGACTGAATCGGATAATCTAATATCTTTTTCAGGTATTACTATTGACACTGATTCAAGAGTTGTTAAAGTCGATGGGAAGAAAATAGATCTTACTCCAAAAGAATTTGATCTTTTAAATTTGCTTGCACAAAACATTGGTAAAGCATTAAGCCGTGAGAAATGCCTTAATGTTGTTTGGGGATATGAATTTTTTGGTGATTTAAGGACAGTCGATACACATATAAAGCAGTTGAGAGAAAAACTTGGCGATAAAAGGGATATCATAAAAACAGTATGGGGTTATGGATATAAATTAGGTGGTGATTAAAGTGAGAGGCATAAGAAAAAAACTTTTTATTACTTATCTGATTATAACGGGAATAATTTTTTTGTTGTTTTATTTGTCTCAAGTTGTCTTTATAGGTAAGATATACACTTATTATAAAATAAATCAGCTAAAAAGCTACAGCTTAAAAATAGCTAATGCATTAGCTACAAACGATTATAAAACTGCTAATGAGCTTATGGAAGAATCCAATGCAAAAGTAATTGCAGTGACTGATACAGGCGACTTGGTTTTTGGAACACATGGAAACGGGCAAGGCTACGGAATAGGATTGCCTAAAACTTACCTAAACACTAATGAAAGATTAAGTGTGATAGAATTTACGCATCCGTCAATCGGTGTAAAATCTCTGGCGGTTATAAGATCATTTTCGTACAACAAGCAAAATGCAAAACTGGTATTGACTATTCCTTTATCGACTATTACTGATACTACCGTGATATTTAAAAGTGAATTTTTTTTGATGCTACTAATATGCATTGTTGTAATAATCATTATGTCAGTTATCATGTCAAAAAGGCTGACAAAGCCAATTGATGATTTAAAATATGCGGCGCAAAACATAGCGTCGGGAAACCTTGATGTGAAATTAGATGTAAAGACAAATGACGAATTAGAAGATCTTGCAATGTCGATGAATAGTATGGCAAAAAACCTCAGTACAGCAGAGAAATTTAAAAAAGATTTAATAGCAAATATTACACACGACCTTAAGACGCCTTTAGGACTTATAAAAGGATACTGTGAAATGTTATTAGATTTTTATGGTGATGATAAAGAAAAAAGGAATAGATATTTAAATGCTGCATTAAATGAAGTCGATCGAATGTCAAAAATGATAGACGATGTTTTATCATTATCAAAGCTTCAATCAGGTTTAGTTAAATTAAAAATAACGTCTTTTAATTTAAAAAATTTAGTTGATGATGTAATTTTAAGCTTTGAACCATTGTTACATGGTAAAAATATAAATATTGTCACGGAGAATCTTGATGTTATTGTAAATGGAGATGTTGAACTAATTAGAAGAGTTCTGATGAATCTCTTAAGCAATTCGATAAAAAGCATTGATGAAGCAGGTTTAATTACTATTTCTTCGATATTAGAAGATGATCATGCAAAAGTCATTGTATCAGACACGGGTAAAGGAATAGAGAGAGAAAAGCTGCAAGATGTTTTTAAAAAATTTTACAAAGGTGATAATAAAGGTACAGGGTTGGGACTTGCGATAGTAAGAGAAATATTGGATTTGCATGGCAGTAAATATCATATAGAAAGCGAGATGAATAAAGGAACTTCATTTTATTTTACTTTAGAGAAAGAAAATACATGAAATTCAATCATATACTAACCCCCTATACAATGGGATAGGTATATGGTATAATATTAAATGAATACAGTATACAAGGAGTGATTTTATGGATTCTATATTTTCTTGTGCAGTATGTTCTAACAAACCATGCGCAAAAGGTGATGAAAATTTCCCAAAGAATTGTCCTACAGTTATGGAAAAAGATATTATTAATGAATCGATTGAAAAATATAACAACGATGATGATGTGAATAAGATTATGAAAATAGCCAATACACTTCCTGTGGCTGAAAATGGCGAATTAAGGAGCAGAGCAGATGAAATAATCAATTTAATTGTGCAAATGGGTATAAAGAAGGTTGGCGTTGCTTTTTGCTATTCACTTGAAAAAGAAGCAAAGAAATTTGTAAAGATGCTTGATAAATACGACATTACAGTTGTACCAGTGTGTTGCAAGGTAGGTTCAGTAGATGTAAAAGAAATTGGAATAGAGAAAAAGAGGGACAAATTCATTGCAACATGCAATCCAATCACACAAGCTGAAATAATGAATAAAGAAAATACAGAACTGAATGTGGTTGTTGGACTTTGTGTTGGACACGATATATTATTTAACAAAAATTCTAAAGCATATGTGACGACCTTAGTCGCTAAGGACAGGAAGTACGGTCATTGTCCTGTGAAGGCATTTGAAGAATAGGAGAGGAGCTATCCATGATATAAGGATAGCTTTTTTTATTTTTCACTATAAATATTTGCAAAATTGCTTTAAGTTAATTTAAAATTATATTAACAACTTTCAATGTGATTTTTATCATTTCATGCAGAACATAGAAGATTTTAGGAGGAGTCAATTGAACATGACAAATTCAAAAAAGAAAATTGTTGTATCAAATATTGTGTTGATTGGCATGGTAAGTTTACTTATTGATATGAGTACAGAAATGGTGTATCCGATAGTACCACTTTTCCTGACTGCAACATTTGGGGCTTCACCAGCAATTGTAGGAATTATTGAGGGTATTGCTGAAAGCATAGCATCGATTTTAAAAGTTTTTAGCGGTTACATAGGTGATAAATATAAAAATAAGAAAGTGCTGACCTTTATTGGATATTCAGCTTCAGCTATTTATAAAATACTTCTCCTTTTAGCAGGATCGTGGATAGGTGTCTTGATAGCGCGAATCATAGATCGCACAGGAAAAGGCATCCGCACTGCACCGCGAGACGCTCTTATTGCGCAGTCCAGTGAAAAGGATAAGCTTGGCGGATCTTATGGACTGCACAAAATGCTTGATATGGCTGGATCATCTGTAGGAGCTTTTATTGCTTTTGTTGTTGTAGCTATTGGGTTTAAGTACAGAGTTGCATTTATGCTGTCTATTATACCAGCTATTCTTGGGATTTTAATTATTCCTTTTATAAAAGAGGATAAAGTTAAGAAACCAAAAAGTGAAAAATTTACGTTCAAAAATTTAAATTTAAGCTTAAAGTTAAAGCTCTATTTGGCTGTTATATTCATTTTCAACCTTGGGAATTCATCAAATACTTTTTTGCTTTTAAAAGCACAGAACTTGGGTTTTTCTTTACCATACGTCATGCTTCTTTATCTCGCATTTAATGTTTCTACGTCATTACTTGCCATTCCCTCTGGAAAGTTGTCAGATAAGTTTGGCAGGAGATTGATTTTGGTTTCTGGTTATGCCATTTATGGACTTGTTTATTTGGGGTTTGCAGTGTTTGATTCAAAAATCATGATTTTCCTTTTATTTATGCTTTATGGAGCTTATACAGCGTTTATAAGCGGTGCTGAACGGGCATTCGTAGCAGAAGCTTCTCCTGATAAGTATAAAGGTACAGTATTAGGTATCTACGGTATGGTTCAAGGTATAGGGTTATTGTTGGCATCTATTATAGCCGGAGCTATGTGGGTTCGCATAAGTCCTTATGCACCATTTTGGTTTGCTGGAACTCTTGGACTTGGATCTGCAGCTTTGATTGCCATTATACTAAGTGTAAGTCGATTTCATGAAGATAAAGAATCAGGCATATAAGAAATAGCATTTTTCGAAATTTACGTTATGGTATGTGAGACAAATTTATTGTATTTAATAATAATTATGCGAGGAGGATGCATTTGTGCGAAATGAAAAAGATAAAGTTTATTGATGTAGGTTTTAAGGATCATGATGATGTAATACTGAAAGATATATCAATGGAAATTTCTTTAGGCTATATATATACAATAATAGGGCCATCTGGTGCTGGTAAATCTACTTTTATAAAATTAATAAATAGACTTATTGACCCAACTGAAGGGAAAATATTGATAGACGATAAAAACATAAAGGATTATGACATAATTAAGCTTAGGCGCAGGATAGGAATGGTTTTTCAGCAGCCATATCTTTTTGAAGGAACTGTTGAAGACAATATAAAATATGGATCTATGATAAGAGGGCAAAAAGATACTGATCTTGACTACTATTTAAGTATGGTTGGACTAGACAAAAGTTATAGTTCAAGAAAAGTTGATGACTTATCTGGCGGTGAAGCACAGAGAATTTCAATAGCAAGGTCACTTGCAAATGAACCTACAGTATTACTATTGGATGAGCCAACGTCAGCCCTTGATCCAGCATCTACACAAGTGATTGAGGATCTTGTCATGGAGTTAAAAAACAAATTAAATCTTACAATTATATGGATTACACATAATATGGAACAAGCGAAGCGTGTTGGAGATTTTACCATTTTCATTAATAATGGCAGACTGATTGAATATGGAAATACGAAGGCTTTTTTCTCAAATCCTAAAAATGATTTAACAAGGCTTTTTATTAATGGAAAATTGACAAAGGAGGGAATTGAATGAACGTTTTGTCGCTTGTAATGTCATCAAGTCTCGTGTTAATATCAATTTTTATTTCGTATTATCAAAAACTTGGCGTTGAAAAAGAAATTATTATCGGCTCTATAAGAGCAATTGTACAACTGGCGATTGTTGGATATATTCTTCATTATATTTTTAGAGCAAATAGTATATTGTTTACACTTGCAATGGTTATTTTAATGATTATTGTGGCAGGAAATAATGCTGCAAAAAGAGGAAGTGGAATTCCGCATGTGTTTTATTTTATAACCATATCTATTGCATTTGGTGCTGCTATAACACTCACAGCACTCATATTATTTGGCAGTATCCATTTTAGGCCGCAGGAAGTGATTCCTGTATCTGGGATGATAATAGGAAATGCAATGGTTTCATCAGGATTGACAGTGTCAAGGCTTAAAGATGAGGTAAAAAGTAGAAGACATGAAATTGAAACATACCTTGCTTTGGGGGCTAATTCAAGACAAGCATCACAAAAAATATTGAAAATAGCTATTAAAACAGGAATGATGCCTACGATAGACAGCATGAAAACACTTGGAATTGTGCAGTTACCAGGTATGATGACGGGGCTTATACTTGGAGGTGTTGATCCTGTAAATGCAGTGAAATACCAAATGATGGTTACATTTATGATGACATCTACTACAGCAATAGCGTGTTTTACAGTTGCACTTCTATCATATACTCAATTTTTTACAAAGAACCATCAACTGATTTAAAAAATCTATATTTAACTTTCAACATATTCATAGGACGTAAAATTAAGTTATCCATGATATAAGGATAGCTTAATTTTTTAAAACGTAAAAAAATATTTACAAAGTATTCACAAATTCTTAAAAAATGTTATTTATAATATAATCGTGGAAAGAATAAAGTATGAGGAGGTTGGTATAATGGAATTCAACAATGGTTTTGAAAATTACAGGCTTCCTGACGTTAATCCAAAAAATGATAAGAAAAGTTTAGGCAAGATGGTTAAAAGATATAGAAGAAAAATGTTTATGTCATTTGTCGCTGTGGCACTTGTTGCTGCATTGGCTGGTGGTGCCTTAGGAGCGGGAATTGTCAAATACGCTGATACAGGCAATACTCAGGTTGTGAATAGGTATTTGCCGCTTTCATCTGATAACAACAATTTTAACTTGATTACAAACATTGTGAAGGCCGTAAGCCCATCGGTTGTCGGAATAGATACATATATTAGTGGTTATGGGGCTTATGGATACGGTGGCAATTCTTACGTTGAGGAAGGAAGCGGCTCTGGAATAATCATAGATTCGGAAGGCCACATTGTCACAAATGATCATGTTGTGGAAGGTGCATCAAAGATAACCGTAAACTTGTCTGACGGAAGGAAATTTC
This sequence comes from Thermoanaerobacterium aotearoense, assembly GCF_009905255.1. NCBI lineage: Bacteria > Bacillati > Bacillota > Clostridia > Thermoanaerobacterales > Thermoanaerobacteraceae > Thermoanaerobacterium > Thermoanaerobacterium aotearoense. The sequence continues at coordinate 898,647 of NZ_CP047602.1, forward strand.
CTGCACAATTGGTAGGAAAGGATTCAAGGACTGATCTTGCGGTTTTAAAGATAAATGCCACAAATTTGACACCTGCAAAATTAGGAGATTCATCAAAGCTTGAAGTAGGAGAATTAGCAGTAGCTATAGGAAATCCATTGGGTGATAGCTTTGCTGGAACTGCAACAGCAGGTATCATAAGCGGTTTAAATCGAAATTTGCAAAGTGATTATGGCCCAGTAAATCTAATACAGACAGATGCCGCAATAAATCCAGGAAACAGTGGAGGACCTCTTGTAAATAGCGTCGGCGAAGTGATAGGAATAACAAGCATAAAGCTTACATCAACTGGTGGTTCAAGTTCTGGAGATCCTTTTGGGCTATTTCAAAGCCAAAGTGTGCCGCTTGAAGGAATGGGCTTTGCGATACCTATAAACGAGGCAAAACCTATAATTGAAGAGCTTATTCGAAAGGGATATGTGGAAAGACCTGTTATAGGTGTAAGCGTGCAGCAGATAACACAGCAGCAAGCAAATCAATACAATATACCAGTAGGACTTTATATTGCACAAGTGCAGCAAGGAAGTGGTGCTGATGCTGCAGGTCTTCAAGCAGGTGATATAATAACTGCTGTAGATGGGACTAACGTAACAACATTTAATCAACTTGAAAATATTTTAAACAATCATAAAATAGGAGATGTAATAAGCGTAACAGTTTGGAGAAATGGTCAAACACTTACAGTTAATGTAAAACTTTCAGGCTCGAATGGGCAATGATAAGTTTCAGGTGGCTTTCATGCCACTTTTTTATTTTTTCGTAGTTTATACATTTGTGTTATACTTAATTTATAAAGTTAGCTTATTTTGAGAAAGGGTGTGCACTATGATTTATATCTACAACAAAATCACAGATCCTTATTTCAATTTAGCAGCAGAAGAATATGTGCTAAAGCAATTTAGCGATGAATGTTTTATGCTTTGGAGAAATAGGCCAAGCATAATAATAGGAAAAAATCAGAATGCTTTGGCGGAGATTAACCTTGATTATGTTAAAGAGTACAATATACCGGTTGTGAGAAGGCTGTCTGGAGGTGGAGCAGTGTTTCACGATTTAGGCAATGTTAATTTTACCTTTATTGTAAACGATGATTTGAATGGATTTAATGATTTTAGAAGATTTACACAGCCTATTATTGATGTACTGCGAAAGCTATCTTTAAATGCTGAATTTTCTGGCAGAAATGATATAACAATCGATGGCAAGAAAATTTCAGGTAATGCGCAGTACTATTATAAAAATAGGATACTTCATCATGGAACACTGCTGGTGTCGTCAAATATGGCAGACTTATCAGCAGCATTAAAGGTGCGGCCTATAAAATTTGAAGACAAAGGTGTGAAATCTGTATCTAAAAGAGTGACGAATATAAACGAACATTTGGAAAAGCCTATAGATATAGAAGAATTTATTAACCTTATAATGGATGATATAAGGTTAACTACAGGTGGAAGTGGGCTTTATGAATTTACAGACGAAGATATAAGAAATATAGAAAAACTTAAAAATGAAAAATACAGCACTTGGGAATGGAATTTTGGCATGTCTCCAGATTACAATTTAAAAAATGAAAAGAAATTCTCAGGTGGCACAGTAGAAGTGGATTTGAACGTGTCTGATGGAATAATAAAAGACATAAAGATATACGGAGATTTTTTTGGGAAAAAGGATGTAAAAGATGTAGAGGAGATGCTAAAAGGTGTAAAGCATTCTGAGAATGATGTGAAAGATGTGCTATCATCAATAGACATTGGAGAATATTTTTCAAACATAACGTTAGAGAATTTGCTTGAGGTCATGTTTTAATCAAAATTATGTTCAAAATGTTGATTAACTTTTTAAAAAGTGCTAAAATATGGTTAGAGATGTTGTTAAATAATTAACTTATCGAAGCTGTAGTTAGCAACAAAGTGGAGGTGTACCTTATGAATTTTGAAGTAAAGGTACCTGTATTATCTGACTCTATAAGTGAAGGGAAGCTGACAAAGTGGCATGTCAAAGAAGGCCAAGAAGTAAAGAAAGGCATGCTTTTATGTGACATAGCAGTTGGCAAAGTAAACTATGAAGTTTATTCTGAATATGATGGAATTATTTCCAAAATCATATGTGAAGCGGGCAGTACCGTAAAATCTGGTGATGTTATTTCCATCATTTCAAAATCCGAAGGAAATCCTCAAAAGTCAGTTTCAGACAGTATAGATACATTTTACAATGAAGTAAAAGATTACGATTTGGCAGTCATAGGTGGTGGCCCTGGAGGTTATGTGGCAGCCATAAAAGCTGCAAAAAAAGGTGCGAAAGTGGCACTTTTCGAAAAAGACAGAGTAGGTGGTACGTGTCTTAATAGAGGCTGCATACCCACAAAAGCTTACGCAAGAGTTGCAGAAGTTTATGACATCATAAAAAAGGCAGATGAATTTGGCCTTAGTGTAGATGTAAAATCTTTTGATTATAAAAAAGTAGTTGAAAGAAAAGATAATATAGTAAACGAGCTTGTATCAGGGATAAATGCATTGCTTAAAGCCAATGGTGTTGATTTGTATTCCGTAGAAGCGAAAATAGACAAAGATAAAAACATATTGTTTGGAGAAAATAAGATAAAGGCGAAAAATATAATAATAGCTACTGGTTCTAAGCCTCAAGAATTACCCATTGAAGGTGTAAAATCAAAAAATGTCATAAATAGTGACGACATTTTGGAGATCCAATCACTGCCTGAAAGCTTGTGCATAATAGGCGGCGGTGTAATTGGCATGGAGTTTGCCTTTATAATGAATCAGTTTGGCGTGAAAGTTTCTATCGTTGAGATGATGCCAAGACTTCTTCCTCAACTGGACAAAGAGGTAAGCAATTTGATAAAGTCTGAAGCACAGAAGCGAGGCATAAAGATTTACACATCTTCTAAGGTCGAAAAGATTTTAGAAGAAGAAAACGGTGGAAGCATTGTAACGATAGCAAAAGATGGCGGGACAAAATGTATATATGCTGACAAAGTGTTTATTTCCATTGGCAGAAAACTAAATACAGATGTAGGACCAATTTCAGAGTTATTAGAATTCGATGGAAAAGCTATAAAAGTCGACGAATACTTAAGGACGAATATTGACAATGTCTATGCGGTAGGTGATGTTACAAACAAGATGATGTTGGCACATGTGGCATCAGCGCAAGGAGAAGCAGCAGTTGACAATATTTTCGGATGCAATGTTGCTATCGACTATATGAAAATACCTGCTGCTGTATTTACAGAGCCGGAGATAGGTTATTTCGGCTATACAGAGGAAGAGGCTAAAAGCAAATTTAAAAATGTAAAAGTTGGCAAATTTTACTTTGCGGCAAATGGCAGAGCAAAGACGTACGGCGAAACAAAGGGTTTTGCCAAGATCATATCTTCCGAAGATGGAGATGTTTTGGGAGCGTGGGTTGTTGGAAGCGATGCATCTGAAATAGTGCAGATATTATCCACATCTTGTCAAAGCGGTGCAAAAGCGGATGATCTTAAGAAAGCCATATACACTCATCCTACCAGAAGCGAGACAATTATGGAGGCAGTAAAAGACATTTTTAAAGAATCTATACATAAAGTGTAAATAGCGATCAAAGCTTATATAAAAGCTTTGAAATAAATAAGGAGGTAATTAAAATGGCAGTGGAAACTTTTAAGGCGGTTTCTAAAAAGTTGCCGGAAGGTTTGGCAGTTGAAAGCGAAGTAAGAGGCTTTAAGATGGTTTTAGACGAACCAAAAGAATTAGGCGGCACGAATAAAGGGATGAATCCTGTAGAGGCATTGCTTTGCGCTTTAGGTTCTTGCCAAACCATTGTAGCGTCAGTTTTTGCAAAAGCAAATGGCATTAATCTTCAAGATTTTTGGGTAGAATTAGAGGGCGATATTGATTTGGATGGCTTCATGGGAAAATCCGACGTAAGGCCAGGGTTTTTAGAAATAAGATTTAAGATGCATATGAAGACGGATGCTCCAAAAGAAAAAGCAGAGGAGTTTGCAAAGTTTATTGAAAGAACGTGTCCAGTGGGGGATTCTATAGCAAATCCTGTGAAATTAGTTTTGTCAGACGTTGTTGTAGAATGATATGAAAAAAGCCGGTGTCATTAGACACTGGCTTTTACTATTGGATTTCTTGCTGCTTTTACTTCGTCAAGCCTTCTTACAGGCGTATTATGCGGTGCAGTTTTTAATATTTCTGGATTTTCTTCTGCTTCTTTAGCGATTGATTTCATCGCATCTATGAATTCATCTAAAGTCTCTTTGCTTTCAGTCTCAGTCGGTTCTATCATCAGTGCGCTGTCAACTATGAGAGGGAAGTAGATAGTAGGAGGATGGAATCCATAATCTATCAATCTTTTTGCTACATCAAGTGTCGTTATGCCAGTTTCTTTATTCTTAAGGCCACTTAAGACAAATTCGTGTTTGCATATCGTATCGTATGGGAGATCATAGTAGCCTTTAAGCTTTTCTTTAAGATAATTTGCATTTAAAACAGCGATTTCACTGGCGAACTTAAGTCCTTCAGAACCCATAGTCAATATATATGCGTAAGCTTTGACAAGTACGTTGAAATTTCCGTAAAAACTCCTCACTTTGCCTATTGTATGAGGCAAATCGTAATTAAGGTAATACGTATCATTATTTTTCTCAACTACAGGTACAGGTAGAAAATCTACAAGATTGCCTTTAACTCCCACTGGTCCGCTTCCAGGCCCACCTCCACCGTGTGGTGTAGCAAAAGTCTTATGGAGATTTATGTGGACGACGTCAAATCCCATGTCGCCTGGCCTTGTTATGCCCATATTGGCATTCATGTTTGCTCCGTCGTAGTACAGAAGTCCGCCGGCATCATGAACTAATTTAGCTATTTCTATGATGTTTTTTTCAAAAAGGCCGAGAGTATTTGGATTTGTAAGCATCAGCCCTGCTACATCATCATTAAGCATCGCTTTCAATGAATCTATGTCTATAAGGCCATCACTTCCGGATTTTACCTCTACAACTTCAAAACCGGCTGTTGCAGCGCTAGCTGGATTTGTGCCGTGGGCAGAATCAGGTACTAAGATTTTTTTTCTTTTGTATTCACCAATGTTTTCAAAGTATGATTTAATTATCATCATTCCAGTAAGCTCGCCGTGAGCTCCTGCGGCAGGCTGAAGTGTCATCCCATCCATGCCTGTTATTTCCTTAAGCATTTCTTGCAAATTGTACATGAGTTTTAAAGCGCCTTGTACAGTGCTTTCGCTTTGCAGTGGATGTATGTCAGTGAATGCTTCGAAATTTGCAATATCTTCATTTACTTTTGGGTTGTACTTCATGGTACAAGATCCTAATGGATAAAATCCCTTGTCGACGCTGTAGTTTTTATATGATAAATTTGTATAATGCCTTACAAGCTCTACCTCGCTGACTTCAGGAAAGCTTAACTCTGTATGCCTTAAAAGTTCGTCTGGGATGGATTCTTCTAATTCAAAGTCGTCTACGTCCAATGGTGGAAGGCTGTAAGCTGTATGACCTGGTTTTGATACTTCAAATATGAGTTTATCGTAGCTCATCAATTGCACCTCCCATGACATCTACAAGCTTATCGATTTCTCCTTTAGTCCTTTTTTCAGTGACGCAGATAAGCATTGAATTTTTGTACTTTTTATACTCTTTTTCAAGATTGTAACCGCCTATTATGCCATTTGACAAAAGAACTTCATTTAGGTCATCCACGTTGTTTTCACATTCAATCGCAAACTCCATGAAAAATGGCTTTTCAAACAGTGGTTTAAACTTTCCAGTTTTTAATAGCTCATTATATGCATAGTGGGACTTTTTGTAGCACTGCAAAGCGACTTCTTTGATGCCATGTTTACCAAGTGCTGCCATGTATACGGCGGCAGTCAATGCATTTAGTGAATGATTTGTGCAAATATTTGATGTGGCTTTTTCTCTCCTTATATGCTGTTCTCTTGCTTGCAGCGTCAATACAAATCCTCTTTTGCCATCCACATCGTTTGTCTCACCTATGATCCTGCCTGGCAATTTTCTCATTAATTTTTGTGTAGTTGCAAAGAATCCCAGGTGAGGACCGCCGAAGTTAAGGTTATTTCCAAGTGGTTGACCATCACCAACTACTATATCAGCACCTATTTCACCAGGTGTTTTTAATATAGACAATGATATAGGCTCGACGTACATGATGAGAAGTGAACCATTTTTATGCACAAGTTTTTCTACATCATCGAGGTCTTCTATTATGCCGAAAAAGTTTGGGTTTTGTACTATGAATGCTGCAGTATTGCTGTCAATAGAAGATTTTAAAAGCTCTACATCAATCGTGCCTTCTTTATCATCTATCTCAACAATTTCTATATCGCTAAATCTCATGTATGTACGAAGTACCTTTTTTGCCTCAGGATTAACCGATGACGATACAAGCACTTTTTTTCTGTTTGTAATGCTAAAAGCCATTTTTGCAGCTTCACTTAAAGCTGTAGCACCATCGTACATAGATGCGTTTGAAACATCCATACCAGTCAAGTTACATATCATCGTCTGATATTCGTATATGGCTTGCAATGTGCCTTGGCTTATTTCAGGCTGGTAAGGCGTATAAGCTGTGTAAAATTCAGGCTTTGACACGATGTGTTTTACAACAGATGGTATAAAATGATCGTATACGCCTGCACCTAAGAAACAAATAAGATCATCTGTTGTCTTAATATCTTTAGCCAATTCTTTGATGCTTTTAATAAGCTCTGCCTCTGACAAAGGACCTGCCACATTAAGCTTCCGCTTTAACCTTACATCTTCTGGAATGTCCACAAATAAATCATCGATTGATTTTGCATTCACAGATTTAAGCATTTCGCTTTGTTGGACTTTGGAAGCTGGGATGTATTTGTGCACGATACCCACTCCTTTTAGAAAAATTTAATCAATTGCAAAAATCTCTGTATTCTTCCGGTGACATAAGCTGGTCTAATTCACCTTTGTCATTCATTTCGACGCAAATCATCCAGTTTTCGTATGGATCGCTGTTTAAAAGTGATGGATCATCTGCGACGGATTGATTTACCTCTACAACTTTACCGCTTATAGGGCAGTATACATCAGATGCTGCTTTTACTGATTCAACAGTGCCTAATGTATCACCTGCGCTTAACACTGTACCGATTTCAGGAAGCTCTGCGTAGACTATGTCGCCTAATGAATGTTGAGCAAAATCGGTTATTCCAACGTATGCCTTGTCACCTTCAACTTTTACCCATTCGTGATTTTTTGAATAGTAAAGACCTTCTAAAATTTTCATAAAACAACCTCCTATTTTTTGTAATTTTTCTTGTAAAAATTTTTGCTTGTCACAAAAGCCTTATATGGCTTATTGCGTATTATTATATTTATTTCATTGCCAATGGTGGTAAATTGACTTTTTATTAACGCCATTCCTATGTTTTTCTTTAGCGTCGGTGCTAAATATCCTGTTGTCACATATCCAATCTTTTCGCCTTCTGCATAGACATCATAACCGTGGCGAGGTATGGCAGTATCTGCTATTTCAAATCCGACTATTTTCCTCTTAAGTCCGCCTTCTTTTTGATTTAAAAGAGCTTCTTTTCCTATGAATGATTTATCAAGCTTAACAAATGAGCTTAACCCAGCTTCTAATGGCGTTATGTCGTCGGAGAGCTCATTGCCGTACAGTGGAAGTCCTGCTTCAAATCTCAATGTATCTCTGGCACCTAAGCCGGCAGGCTTTATGCCGAGAACTTCTCCGACAGATAAGATTTTTTCCCACATCTTTGCTACATATTCGTTTTTCAAAAATATTTCGAAGCCATCTTCGCCAGTGTAGCCAGATCTTGAAATAAGGCAATTTATCCCATCTAAGTCCATGTAATCAAAATGGTAGTATTTTAAACTGTCTAAATCGTAATTTGTAATCTTCTCAAGTATTTCCTGAGATTTTGGCCCTTGCAAAGCAAGCTCTGAGATTTCTCCTGATTCATCTTTTATTTCTACATCAAAGCCATTTTTATTTTTCCATAGCCATTTGTAATCCTTATCTATATTGCTGGCATTTACTACCAGCATATATTTTTCGCAAGAAAATTTGTACACTAATAAATCGTCTACTGTTGTGCCATTAGGATAGCACATAGGGGAATACATTGCTTGATTTGCACTAATTTTTGTGATGTCATTTGTGACCATGTAGTTTATGAACTTTTCTGAATCACGACCTTCTACAATTATTTCTCCCATGTGGGATACATCGAAAAGTCCTGCATTTTTTCTGACTGCTTCATGTTCTTTAAGTATGCTTTCGTACTGTACAGGCATTTCAAATCCTGCAAAATCTATCATCTTTGCGCCGTATTTTTTATGGATGTCGTAAAGAGGAGTTCTTTTTAAGCTGTCCAATCAGTTCATCCCTTTCTAAATTAAAATTGAAAGCAAAAAAGGAATATGAAGACAAGTGTCATCATATTCCTCTGTATCATGACCTGAGAGTTTCTACCAAAAGGTATTGCCCCATCGGTGCCATACGGCTTTCCAGAGTCCCATCAAATAGCGATTAATTTGCCTGAGAGATTTTATGAAGCCGTGACCCACTTCATATTGCTCCTTCGGCCACCTTAAAAGGTGTCTCTCGCTATCCTCATTTGGATCTTATTAAATTCATAATGCTACTATAATTATAGTGCAGCAAATTTATTAATTCAATATAAAAGAAAAAGAATTAGATTTAAAATACTCCAATATTCCGTTAAATACTGCCAATGCAATTTTACTTCTGTAGTCTATGTCTCTTAAATGTGCATCGTCCAATCTGCTGTTTTCTATGGCAGGTACTACTGTCACAATAGGTGTTTCAAAAAATTCATCGCCGTATTTTTTTGCATGTATTCCTAAATTGTTCAATGGAGATTTTCGCTCTACAGTTTTATTGAGGATTTCAGCCAACATTTTGGCCTTGTCATTTTGCTCGTCGTAGTATATCTTAAATCCACTTTCGTCTTTTAAAGACACTTCGGTTGCAAAACTTATTGCAATATCGTATTTTACATCATCATTTATAGCAAATGAGTCGATGTAATTGCTTCCTATTATAAATGGCTTTGCATTCAGCAAATTCAACAATTCGCTTGTCTTCTTTGCAATGTCGTTCATTGGCACTTGAGGCAAAAGGTTCGTAGGGCTTTTAGTAGTTTTTTTATACACAGGATTTAGTGCAATTTTTCTATCTAATAAGATGTTTTTAAGCGGTGTTCTGTCAACGTAGAAATCCATCTTAGCTGGTATTCCATTTGATATTTTAATGTGGCTATCTGATTCCATATACAGTTTGACTGTCGCTTCTACATTTTTTTCATAGGATTTAAGCACTACTCTATCGATAATGCCATCATCGACGGTATATGTGCCATCTGGCATATTCATTGAAGCATCTTTGAATACAATTATATAATCGACATCTGATTTTTCTACGCTGTATTGTGGAATATCTGTGTAAAAGTCAAAACCTATCAAACTTTTATTTTCCTTTATGCAATCATTTGTGGCTTTTGCATCAAGTCTAATGTTTGTCAGTACGCTTTTCAAATAAAAGACCTCCTTCTCTTATATTGTTGACATAAATTTGATACATTTGTGATATAATTATTTATGTACAACCTTAATATATCACAACATCAAGAAAATGGAAATAAGTTTTATTGGGGGTTATATTAATTGCCATACGGAAAAATTCCTATAAGAACCCACGTGATAACAAAAGATGACGACATAGTGGATGTTATATCAAGATACACAAAAGACATTGCAGAAGATGGAGATTTAATAGCCATTGCGGAAAGTGTTGTGGCTATTACGCAGGGAAGGGCGTATAGGCCTGATGAGATAAAAGTGGGACTTTTGGCTAAGATTTTATGCAGATTTACAGGGAGAAATGGGAGCCTTACTTCACCACAAGCTATGCAATGTGCCATAAATGAAGTTGGTTGGCTTAGGATTTTTGTGGCTGCGCTTATAAGTGCAATAGGCAAAATATTTAAGAAAAGAGGACTTTTTTTCAAGATAGCAGGGCGAAAAGTTGCGCTTATAGATGACGTGGCAGGAACCATGGCACCTTATCACAAGTACATAGTATTAGGTCCTGCTGAACCTGACTTGGTATGCGATATGATAAAAGAGAAAACAGGCATCGATACTGTTATAATCGATGCAAATGATTTGCACTGTGCTGATTGCATCGGTGCGTCTAAAGGTGTTTCAAAATCATACGTTGAGAGGCTCTTTTTAGACAATCCGTCAGGAAATTCAGAACAGCAGACGCCTATTGTCGTCATTAAATCGTATAAAGAGCAAACTGCAGAAATCTCTGATGATTTAAGATGTGAAAAAGAATTTCATGAGATTTTGCAGAATCAATAATATGATATAGAATTACTGTAGCGAATTTTGCGTTGCATGATTTTGCTATGGTTTTTTTATTTTGCAAAAGTGTGATTTTATGCGATAAATGAAGATTGCAAGACAAAATAAGCTATAAGCTTCATAAGAAGAAGATTGTATAGCTTTAATTGGGGATAATAAGGCTAAATTGAAGTTTAACTATGCAGCAGAATAATGCTATACTGGAGAAAAATGTATGAGGTGATTATTATGCCTTTATGAAGTATTTTCACTTCGCCAAAGTGTTTACTATAGAATATTATTATAGAGGGAGGTGTGAAACCTGTTTAATACAGGTTTGGTGCTTTGAAAATTGATGATATATTTAGAATTACAGAAGACCAATTGTTTAAAGAGCTAAACACATCCATAAAGGGCATTTCAAAAGAAGAAGCCAGCAAAAGATTGGAAAAGTATGGCTATAATGAAATAAAAGAAGTCAAAAAGACATCCATGTTTTCAAGGTTTATAGCAAATTTTACGCATTTATTGGCGATACTCCTCTGGATAGCCAGCATACTTTCATTTATAGGTGGAATGCCACAGCTTGGGTGGGCGATAATACTTGTAATAATCGTAAATGCTTTGTTTAGCTTCTGGCAGGAGTTTAAGGCAGAACAAGCTACAGAAAGCCTTAAGAAGATGCTGCCATCGTATGTGAAAGTCATAAGGGATGGACAACAAGAACAAATATTAGCTCGTGAATTAGTACCAGGAGATATTATATACCTTGAAGAAGGCGACCATGTGCCTGCTGATGCAAGACTTATCGAAGCTTTTGAGATGAGGACTATTAATGCTGCGTTGACAGGAGAGTCAGAACCTGTCAGAAGAACGTCTGATGTTGTCTTAGACGATGATGTATCGCTTATACAAGCGCCAAATCTTGTCTTTATGGGTACAAATGTCGCATCTGGTTCTGGAACGGCAGTTGTCTACGCTACAGGTATGGATACCCAATTTGGCAAGATAGCTTCATTGACACAAACAATAAGCGTAGAGCAAAGCCCACTGCAAAAGCAGCTTACGAGAGTTGCAAAAGTCATAGCGTATTTGTCTCTTGTTATGGGAGTATTCTTCTTCCTTTTAGGCCTTTTGATGGGAAGGTCATTAGTTGACACATTTATGTTTGCAATAGGTATAATTACAGCAAATGTGCCTGAGGGATTATTGCCTACTGTTACATTAGCCCTTGCAATGGGCGTACAGCGAATGGCGAAAAGACATGCTTTAGTGAAGAAGCTTTCCAGCGTTGAGACATTAGGCGGTGCAACGGTCATTTGCACAGACAAGACAGGGACACTGACGCAAAATGAGATGACTGTAAGGGAAATCTGGACTAAAGTGGCATACTACAATGTAAGTGGTGTTGGATATGAACCAAAAGGTGATTTTTACGTTGGCGACGAAAAGGTAGATGTCAAAAACCTGCCTAATGAACTTTCATTGTTATTAAAAATAGGTTTACTTTGTAACAACAGCCGGTTAGTCAGGCCTACGAATGAAAATCCGTCTTGGGGCATAATAGGCGATCCTACAGAAGGTTCATTGGTGGTACTGGCGGAGAAGGCAGGATTTATATTAGAAGAAATGTTGAGAGAGTACCCGAGAATATCTCAACTGCCGTTTGACTCAAGGCGAAAAAGGATGACTTCCATACATAAGTATGGAAAAGAAATTTACGCGTTTACTAAGGGTGCACCAAAAGAAACCATTTCAGTATGCAATTACATTTTAAGCGATGACGGCATCAAAAAATTGGAGCAGTCGGATATAGACGAGATAGTTAGGCAAAATGACAAATTTGCTGAATCAGGTCTTAGAGTGCTTGCAATGGCATACAAGAAAATAGATAATGAGATTAAAGATTATAGCATTGAAAATGTGGAAAACGACTTGATTTTTGTAGGCTTAGTGGCAATGATGGATCCGCCAAGGCCTGAAGTCGAATTGGCTGTCAAACATGCACACAAAGCAGGTATAAAGATCATCATGATAACAGGTGACTATGGACTGACGGCTGAATCGATCGCAAGAAGAATAGGCATAGTAAAAGGGCCAAGACCAAGGGTAATAACAGGCAATGAATTGGACAAGATGTCTGACGAGGATCTGAAAAAAGAACTGAAAAATAATGAGATAATATTTGCAAGAGTTGCACCTGAGCACAAGATGAAAGTCGTGGCTGCATTGAAAGATATGGGTGAAGTGGTGGCTGTTACGGGTGATGGCGTCAATGATTCGCCTGCACTGAAGAAAGCCGATATAGGCATTGCAATGGGCAAATCAGGAACGGATGTAGCAAGGGAAGTGGCTACGATGGTTCTGACAGATGATAATTTTGCCAGCATCGTAAATGCCATCGAAGAAGGCAGGGCAGTCTACGACAATGTGCGGAAGTTTATAACGTACATCTTTGCACACTTGACGCCAGAGGCAATACCTTATATCTTGTTTTCACTGTTTAATATTCCTGTGCCGATAACGGTAATGCAGATATTGGCTATAGATTTAGGTACTGAAACGTTGCCGGCTCTTGCTCTTGGCGTGGAGCCGCCTGAACCCGGCGTCATGGATAGGCCACCAAGATCGCCAAAAGAAAAGCTTCTAAATCTATCGCTATTTTTAAGAGGCTACGTGTTATTGGGCATAATAAGCTCAATAGCTGTTTTATCTGGATATTTCTGGGTTTTGTATAGCGGTGGATGGCATTGGGGAATGACGCTTCCTCTGTCTGATCCATTGGCAAGAAAGGCTGCTACAATGAGCTTTTTGGGGATAGTCATTATGCAGGTAGCAAACGTATTTGCATGTCGCACAGAGGTTGCTTCAATGTTCAGTGTAAGTTTCTTCAAAAATAGATTGCTAAACATCGGTGTAGTTTTTGAGCTGGTTTTAACTGCGCTGCTTATATACGTTCCGTTTTTACAGAAGATATTTGACACGTATCCGGTACCATTTAAGAATTGGCTGTTTTATGTGGCTTTTATGCCAATACTCATAGGCGCTGAAGAGATAAGGAAATATTTATTGCGGAGGAAAATCGCATCAAACCAAAAGGAGGTGAAAGGCTCTATTTGAGCCTGATTTATGAATATAATTGTTGCTGGATGCGGCCGGCTTGGAGCTGAGTTGGCACAGATGTTAGATTCAGATGGCTATAGTGTCGTAGTCATAGACAAAGACGCAAATGCCTTTAAAAGATTAAAGCCTTCTTTTAAAGGAAAGTTCATTGAAGGAGTCGCTTTTGACAAGGCTACTTTAATAAAAGCAGGCATTGAGCATGCAGATGCCGTTGCATCAACTACAAACGGTGATAACACCAATATCGTTACGGCTTTGATTGCAAAAAAGAAGTTCAATGTTCCTACTATTGTGGCAAGGATATATGACCCTATAAGAGCGGAGATATACAGAAAAATGGGCATCAATACTGTATCTCCTACATTGTGGGGCGCAAATAAAATGAAGGATCTGATTTGCCATCCAGATCTTTTTAGGGTTTCCTCTTTTGGCAGCGGTGAAGTGGAGATAGTAGAGACGGAAGCTTCGGCTTATCTGGATGGAAGATACGTAAAAGATTTAGTAATCCCATCAGAAGTGAATGTAGTCAGCATAGTGAGGGATGGCATCGCTATGATTCCAACACAAAGCACTGTTGTAAAAAAAGGAGACAAGATATTTATAGCTGTTACGGCTTTTGGAAAGACAAAGATGAAACAGATGTTTATGTAAATATTGGTAAGGAGGTGAAAAACCTGACGGAAACAATAAATGTGTTTCCAAGTCGCAGGTTATAATCATGTCAATAATGATTGTCGGTGCTGGTCGGTTAGGCTTGTATCTTGCTCAACTGATGAAGGAAAGGCAAGAAAAAGTCGTAGTTGTTGAAAAAGATGAGTCAAAGATGGATAAGTTAAGGAAGGAATTAAATTGTGAAGTAGTGGTTGGAGATGGTTGCAACTCGGATGTTTTAAAAAAAGCTGGAATAATAGGAACGGATATTGTCGTCGCTGCCACAGGACATGATGAGGATAATCTTATAATTTGTCAACTGGCAAAATACGAGTTTGGGGTATCGAGAGTAGTATCCAGGATAAACAATCCAAAAAATGACTGGCTTTTTACTAAAGATATGGGGGTGGATGCGGCTGTAAGCAGTGCCCGGATAATCGCAAGATTGATAGAAGAAGAAGCTGAAATAAGTGGAATTACGACAATAATAAATCTCTCAGAAGGAAAAATTTCTATCGTAAGGAGCATCATTGAAAGAGGCTCCAATGCCGCCAATAAGATGATCAAAGACTTGATGCTGCCGAAAAACTGCGTCATCATGTCGGTAATAAGAAACAACAAGGTTTTGCTTCCAGATGGCAGCACTTACATCTTACCGGGGGATGAGGTCTTAAGCGTCGTAAGTGATGAAAGCAAAGAAACATTAAAGAATATTTTTGATGCAGAATAAAAAAGGCTTCTGCACGATTGACTGAATATGTCATAGTGCAAAAGCCTTTTTTTATACAAAAAATATTTTGAGGTTATAACCACTTCGCGATTGATACTGACTGGTCAATAAAAAATATAAAATATTTTTAAAAACATGAAGGAATTTTTTATCCAGTGTAGAAATAATACTTTAATAAACATATTAATAAATTTAAAGGAGATGGTCTAATTGAATTCCTATCTACTTATCATCTATGGAGTTGTCATTATTGCAGCTCTTGCCATCATTGGTTTTATTAGGTTTATTTTCAGTCAAGACAAAGGTGACGAGAAGATGCAGCAGATCTCAGACTCCATAAAGGAAGGTGCAATGGCTTTTCTAAACAGGCAGTATAAAACGATAACAGTCCTTGCACTGATAGTTGCTGTCATAATAATAATTGCCAATTATTATGGACACCAGTCAGAAGGTGTTGGTTCTGCCATAAGCTATGCATGGCATGTTGGATTGGCATTTATATCTGGGGCTTTGTGCTCTGCTATATCTGGCTACATAGGCATGTACATGGCGGTCAATTCAAATGTGAGGGCAGCCAGTGGTGCCAGAAAAGGTCTTAACAAGGCTTTACAGATCGCTTTAAGAGGTGGGGCTGTTACAGGCCTTGCGGTTACAGCATTGTCACTTTTTGGCGTGGCGACTTTGTTTTTTGCATACGGTGGAGCGTCTGGACAACAGGAATTAGTTAAAAATGCTCCATCATTGATAGTAGGTTTTGGCTTTGGCGCTTCCTTCGTTGCGCTTTTTGCACAGTTAGGCGGTGGTATATACACAAAAGCTGCTGACGTAGGTGCTGACCTTGTCGGCAAGGTAGAAGCAGGCATTCCAGAGGATGATCCAAGAAATCCTGCAGTAATCGCTGATTTGGTTGGCGATAACGTTGGAGACTGTGCTGGAAGGGGAGCCGACCTGTTTGAATCAACAGCCGCTGAAAATATAGGTGCTATGATTTTGGGTGTAGGCTTGTATCCTGTCTTTGGATTAAAAGGCATATTGTTCCCACTTGTAGCACGTGCTATTGGTATTATCGCTTCAATCATCGGTATTGTATTCGTAAACACGAAAGACGAATCAAAAGATCCTATGATTGCTTTAAATAAAGGATATTTTGTAACAACGATAATAAACATAATTGTACTTTTCTTCGCTGTGAAGGTTATGCTTTCAGGTCATTTATCAAATGGCGATAGCGTAAATTATTTGCTTCTATATGGTGCAGCAGTCGCAGGCATATTGCTAAGCTACGTATTTGTATTTTTGACAAACTACTACACATCTATGAGCACAAGACCTGTTCAGGAGATCGCAAAGGCTTCAACAACAGGTGCAGCGACAAACATAATAACTGGTATCTCCGTAGGCATGGAGTCACCAGCACTTCCAGTCTTGTTCATATCTGCAGCAATAATCATAGCATACAGGCTTGGTGAATTGGCACTTCCAAATATAGCTACAGCGGGTTTCTATGGTACTGCAATAGCTACTATGGGAATGCTATCAACGACGGCATATATTTTAGCTATGGATACTTTTGGACCTATTACTGACAATGCAGGCGGAATCACTGAGATGTCTGAAGCACCCGAATCTGTGAGGGTTGTCACAGATAGGCTTGATGCTTGCGGAAATACGACAAAGGCATTGACAAAAGGCTATGCAGTAGGATCTGCAGCGTTGGCTACATTCCTCCTTTTCTCTGCATATCTTGATGAAGTTAAGAAGATATTAGGGAAGCCAATCGACTCTTGGTTTGCTGTAGATATCGGTAAACCTGAGGTGTTTATTGGTGCATTTATTGGCGCCATGATAGTATACCTTTTTAGCTCTACTGCCATAAGAGCAGTAGGAAAAGCTGCACAGTACGTAATACTGGAAGTTAGAAGGCAGTTTAAAGAAAATCCTGGCATCATGGAAGGTACATCAAAGCCTGACTACGCTAAGACAGTCGACATAGTCACAAAAGGCGCATTAAAAGAGATGGTAATTCCAGGCCTTATTGTCGTAGTAGCGCCTATCTTAGTAGGAATCTTGCTGGGAAAAGAATCTGCAGCAGCATTTTTGATGGTTGGCACAATATCCGGTGTAATAATGGCTTTGTTCTTAAACAATGGTGGCGGTGCATGGGACAATGCTAAGAAGTTCATCGAATTAGGAAACTACGGCGGAAAGAAATCCGATGCGCATAAAGCAGGTGTTGTAGGCGATACAGTAGGTGACCCGTTTAAAGATACTGCAGGTCCGTCATTGCACGTTTTGATAAAGCTCATAAGCACCATAACACTTGTGTTTGCATCTTTGTTTAGATAAAAAAATCTATACTAAGGTGGAGTTTAATGCTCCACCTTTTTTAATTGCATTAAGCTCTTAAAATTTTTATTGACTGAAGGATGCATCGATGATATACTATATATTGATACATCAATATAATTAAACACAATATATAGAGCCAATATTAGAAAATTTCAGATATGTTTGCTTATTTGATTAACTTTTAATCGGGGTTTTTGATGAATCATTTTTACAGATGATAAATTAATGGAGGTTTTGAAATTGGATAAGGAAATGAAAGTAGTCAAGAGAAATGGTAAAGAAGAAGGATTTGACAAAGAGAAAATCGCAAATGCTGTCAACAAGGCATTTGAAGCTGTCGGCGAAGGGAAGTACAGTGATGCTTCAAAGATAGCTGACGAAGTTATGGAGTACATAGGGAAAAATTTTGAAGGGCGCGCAAGTGTAGAGGAGATTCAGGACATTGTAGAGCAATTTTTGATAAAGCATGGATTTGCAAAAGCTGCAAAAGCGTACATATTGTACAGAAAACAACACCAAGACATAAGAGAATTTAAGAATATGTTTATGGACATTGAAAAAATGGTGGACGAGTACATAGGGAAACTTGACTGGAGAGTAAATGAAAACAGCAACATGAGCTACTCTCTCCAAGGCTTGAATAATCATATAGCAAGCACAATTACGGCCAATTACTGGCTAAATAAGATATACCCAAAAGAAGTAAGAGATGCTCATGTAAATGGTGATTTGCACATACACGACTTAAGCCTATTATCTGTGTACTGCTGCGGATGGGATTTGAAAGATCTCCTTGTATCTGGGTTTACCGGCGTAGAGGGAAAAGTGCAAAGCAGACCTCCAAAGCATTTTAGATCTGCTTTAGGACAGATAGTGAACTTCTTCTATACATTGCAAGGCGAAGCTGCAGGCGCTCAGGCATTTTCTAATTTTGATACTTATTTGGCGCCTTTCATTTATTACGATAAACTTTCATATAAAGAAGTGAAACAATCGCTACAGGAATTTATTTTTAACATAAATGTACCTACGAGAGTAGGGTTTCAAACGCCATTTACAAATATAACGATGGATTTAGTTGTACCGGCTATATTGGCTGATGAACCTGTCATAATAGGCGGCAAAGCCATGAATAGATCGTATAAAGAATTTCAGAAGGAAATGGATATGCTTAATATGGCATTTGCTGAGGTAATGATGGAAGGGGATGCAAATGGAAGGATATTCACATTTCCAATACCGACTTACAATATAACGAAGGATTTTGATTGGGAAAGCCCTGTTATAGACAAAATAATGGAGATGACTGCAAAATACGGCCTTCCGTATTTTAGCAACTTTGTAAATAGCGATCTAAACCCAGAAGATGCGAGATCCATGTGTTGTCGCTTAAGGCTTGATAATAGAGAGCTTAGAAAGCGTGGTGGTGGTCTTTTCGGAGCAAATCCACTTACAGGCTCTATAGGCGTTGTGACGATTAACATGCCAAGGATTGGGTATTTATCAAATTCAAAAGAAGAATTTTTTGAGAGATTAGGTAAGCAAATGGATGTGGCAAGAAAGAGCCTTGAGATAAAGAGAAAAGTACTGGAAAACATGACTGAAATGGGCCTTTATCCTTATTCAAAGTTTTACCTAAGAGATATAAAGATGAGATTTGGCTCATACTGGCAGAATCACTTTAATACCATCGGCTTAATAGGGATGAACGAGGCACTTTTGAATTTCATGGGATGTGACATCACAAGCGAAAAAGGCAGGAATTTCGCATTAGAAGTTTTGGACTTCATGAGAAATAGATTGGAAGACTATCAGATAGAATCAAATTACCTTTACAACCTTGAAGCATCGCCTGCTGAAGGTGCGTCGTACAGACTGGCGAAAAAAGACAAAGAGTTATACAAAGACATCATCACTGCAGGGGGAGATGTGCCGTATTACACTAATTCTACACAGCTTCCTGTCGATTTTACAGATGATATATTTACAGCTCTTGATTTGCAGGACGAACTTCAGACTAAATACACAGGAGGAACAGTATTTCATGGCTTTTTAGGTGAAAACATAAGCGATCCTGACACGTGCAAAGCATTGGTGAAAAAGATAGCGTACAATTATAGGCTTCCTTATTACACAATAACGCCGACATTTTCAATATGTGACAACCACGGCTATATATCAGGAGAGCATCTTAACTGTCCACAATGTGGAAATGAATGCGAAGTGTACAGCAGAGTTGTAGGATATTATAGGCCGCTTCAAAACTGGAATGAAGGCAAAAGAGAGGAGTTTTCTGACAGGAAGGAATTCGTAATATGATGTATGATTACATGCCTGTATCTATGGTGGATTATCCCGGCAAAATAGCCACGACAGTATTTATAAGTGGATGTAACTTTGCCTGCCCATACTGCCACAATAGCCAGCTTATTAAGTTTAAAAAACCTGTTAGAAGTGAAGCTGAATTCATGGAATATCTGAACAAAAGGAGAAATCTAATAGATGGTGTCTGCATAACAGGTGGTGAGCCTACGCTGTGGGATGGCTTATATAACTTTATTAAGGATATAAAGGATTTGGGATTTAGCATTAAGCTTGACACTAATGGTTCTCGTCCTGAAGTCTTAGAAAGACTTTTAAACGATGATTTGATAGATTACATTGCTATGGATGTAAAAGGGCCGAAAGATAAATACGGTTTATTTATAAAAAACAATAAAGATATAGAGATGATTGTAAAAAGCATCAATTTGATTAAAAACTCTGGAATAGATTATGAATTCAGGACGACTGTAAATGAAAAATTGCTTTCTGCAGATGATTTTTTATCTATAGCAAATATGATTTATGGATGTAAAAGATATATTTTACAAAGGTACAAATACTCAGAAGGCATATTAAATAAGGATTTGTGCGGTGGAGAGCAATGCGACATTAAATATTTGCTAATTATAAAAGAGATGATAAATGATAAAATCGAAGAAATACTAATAAGATAGAATTGTTTAAAAGGAGATTTTCTCCTTTTTTGTTTTAGAAAAAATCATAAATGGTGTATAATTTAAGTAGATGGTTAAGTCGAAAATTAAGGTTACAAAAACGTGATTTACTTCTATATTTTTAACGAGATTTTTTGAGCATATTGAAGAAATCGTTATTAGATTATGATTCATAAGGAATTTTCTCTTAAAATATTGAGAGAAAGACCTTTGAATACATTTAAAATAATTTTCATAGGGGGATTTTTATGGATAAAAATTTATTGGGAACAAACATTGTTACACAGATAGGCATAATTGTAAAAGACATTGAGAAAGTATCACAGACTTATGCAGACTTTTTTGGAGTTGAGAAGCCTAAGTGGAATTGGACAGATGGCTATGAAAAGTCACATGCTGAATTTAATGGGAAACCTTCTAATGCTCGTGCAAAGCTTGCCTTTTTTGATATGGGTCAGCTTCAAATAGAGCTTATTGAGCCAGATGAAAACATGAGCACTTGGAGGGAGTTTTTGGATAAACATGGGGAAGGTGTACATCACATAGCGTTTCAAGTAAAAGACATGGATGAAAAGATAGAAGCATTAGAGAAAAATGAGATGAGCCTAGTCCAAAAAGGCGATTACGAAGGCGGGAGATATGCTTACATAGATACTTCTTCGAAGTTAAAGGTAATCATAGAGCTTTTGGAGAACTTTTAAATGAAATTGCCAAGGAGGCGTCAATATGAATATATTGATTACAGGTGCTAACAGAGGACTTGGAAGAAACTTAGTCGAAAAAGCACTTATAAATAACCATAAAGTATATGCAGGAGTTCGAAAAATCAATGATGTTGCATCTGAATTAAAAGATCTAAAGGATAGATATGAAAAAAAGATGAATTTAATTGAATTAGATGTAAGCGATGAAGAATCTATAAAAAGAGCAGCTATACAGGTAAGCAAAGAAGAGGATTCTTTAGACGTTATAGTAAACAATGCAGGTATATTAAAAGGAAGAGGAAAAGAAATAGAAGATTTAGATTATACTGATTTAGAAGATACACTTAAAATCAACTTGATGGGTCCAATGATGGTTGTAAAATATTTTCTGCCATTATTAAAAAATGGCAGAGAAAAGGTGGTAATTAATATATCTTCGGAAGCTGGAAGTTTTGCAAATGCCTATGGTGGTGATTATCCGTATGCTGTATCAAAGGCAGCACTAAATTTCTTTACGGCACAGCTAAAAGATGCTATGAAGGACTACAAAGGGAGAGTTTACGCAGTGCATCCTGGATGGATGAAGACAGACATGGGTGGAACATCAGCTCCGTTAAGTCCTGAAATTTCTGCAGAAGGAATCATGAAGATTATAGAGGGAGACATTAAAGTTGATGACAACCAGTTTTTTATAGATTTCACAGGACAGTCAATGAAATTATAAAAAAGGGATGATATTGTGAAAGAGATAGTTGCGATTTTAGGTGATTTCTACCATGATGAAGAAATTATAAAAAGATCTCTATGTAGAGCCATAAATAATCTTGGCAGCGTAAATCTTAAGCTTATAGACATTGATGAGTTACAAAAGGAATTAAAATCAAAACCTGATTGTGTAGTAATATTTAAAGAAAATAGATTAAATCCGCAATCGGAGAGTGTTGACCTCTGGATGACAGAAGAGATAGAAAAAGAAATAGTAAACTACGTAAAAGACGGGAGAAGCTTATTTGCATGGCATTCTGGTCTATCATCATATCCGGAAGATGGAGAATACAATAAAATGCTAAAGGGATATTTTCTACATCATCCTGAAAAAAATGATGTTGTACAATACGTACCGCAAAAAGATATGTTAGGGGAATTTGAAAGTGCCATCGATCCATTTGGGTTTGTTGATGAACATTATTTTGTCAAATGCGAAGAAAATGATACAAATGTATTTTTGCGCTCCTTCTCTAAAGACGGACAATCCATAGCAGGATGGTATCATCATTTTGGGAAAGGCAAAGTATGCTGCTTGACTCCTGCCCACAGGGAAGATGGATTATTGGACGAGTCATTTTTA